>NZ_JBNPEF010000023.1:0-28033 GCF_051117495.1 Marivirga sp.
GACCCACCCAAACTACAAAATCAAGGCAAACAGGGGGTTCTTTTTCCTGAATATGGATAAAGCTGGATTAAATATCAGAAGGATTAGGTTTTTATCTCAATTTTAAATTATTTAGGACAGCATTGAAATTGTATAATTTAATGTGCATTTAGCAGCAAAACTATAGTCCAGCTAAATACACCTTTGAGTATATTTAGTGATTCCTTGTGAGCAATTAAAAGAAAAAAATTATGAGCTACAGATACATCAGTATTAAAGAATTTGGGGGTCCTGAGGTATTGGGCTTAGAGACAAAAGAAAGACTTCCAGAACCAAATCAAGGTGAGCTAAGGATTAAAGTGCAAGCGACTAGTATCAATTTTACCGACACATTAATCCGCAGAGGTATTTATCCTGACGTAAAAGATAAGCCTCCGATTACGCCAGGTTATGACATGGTGGGAATTATAGACAAACTCGGTGCAGGAGTTACCGGTTTTAAAGAAGGACAAAAAGTAGCAGAACTCACTATTATGGGTGCCTATTCAGAGTATATTATTCTCCCTGCCAAACAATTGGTTCCTCTACCAGAAGATATAAATGCGGTTGATGCGGTCTCAATGATTTTATCTTATGTGACAGCTTACCAAATGTTGACTCGGTCTGCCCAGGTTAAAGAAGGAAGCAAAATTCTTGTCCACGGAGCAGGTGGAGCAGTTGGTAGTGCATTACTGCAAATTGGCTCTATCTTAAAATTGAAAATGTATGGAACTGCATCAGCCGACCAGCATGACTTCTTAAAAGAATTTGGCTGTCAACCAATTGATTATAAGTCTGAAGATTTTGTTAAGGTAGTCAAAGATTTGGAACCAAATGGACTTGATGCCGTCTTTGACCCATTTGGTGGAGACCACTTCAAACGTTCTATCAAGACTCTTAACAAAAAGGGGAAACTAGTGGCTTTTGGAGCTTACAATGCAAAATCTTCGATGGACTTGATAAAGAGCTTTTTGCAAGTTCAGATTTGGAACTTCACACCTTGGATACCTTCTACTAACTTTTACTCCATTGGTTCATGGCATAAAAAGCATCATGATTGGTTTGAAAGTGACTTGAAAAAGCTTTTTGTCCTTCTTTCAGAAGGCAAATTAAAACCCCTAGTTTCTAAAACCATCAAATTAGAGGATGCAAAAGAAGCACATGAACTAATTGAAAGAGGAGGATTAAAAGGAAAACTAATTATACTAATGAATAATTAAAACTACTCATATTCGAGAAGACGGCCTTGTGCTAAAAGCCCACAGCCTGCCCCGCTTTTTTATCGGTGTTGCGCCTCTCACAAAACTGAACCCTAGCTGCCGTGTCGCTTGTACTACAAAAAACCCAACCATTAAAGCTTCATTAATTAGGATGCAACCGAATCCCTTTCTTAAGTTCACTTCAAAATTTGGTATTTCTATTAAGCTTAAATAACTAAGTGCCCTTAACAGCATATCTATAATTCAGCTAAAGGCGCTTTCCCCGACACTCAGCGCTTCCTTATTTCCACTACAAAAGACTGCTACCAAGCAACTACCAATTGTTAGCACGATTATAATCTTTTACCGTTTATAATTTGCTATCTGCTAATTTTAAGCTAAATTCATATTAAAAAATTAAAACCAAAACCTGAAAAGTTATTTACCTTGGTTAATTTCAATCAGCTTTTGGTTAAGCTTAAAATAGATATATAGTCCACTGGGTAACTATATTTCAATATAGTCACCCCCTATGTTATATATTCACTTGTATCAATCAGAACCATGAAAAATAGCTCTAAAAAAAATGCAAACAGTATCGGAAAATCAATTATTGTATATATTGGGAGTGCATGGCTGTTCCTAGAGGTTACTAATTTCATAGTTGATCGTTTCGCCTTAGATTCAGCGTTGGTTGATACGCTTCTTTGGCTTGTCATTTTTGGTTTGCCTGCATTCATTATTTACACAGTTTTTAGCAACCCCTCATCAAAGAAGGCAATCATTCTACAATCTATTAATGCCATACTTGCAATAGTTGTTATTGGCTATCACTTGGTGGATCCAAGCAGACTTGACCCTTCCAAACTAAGACTTATTAGATTTAAGAACGAGCAAGCAGCTGTTGCCTCATCTATACGTTCCATTGCCGTACTACCTATCAAGAATTACTCTGGAGATCAATCAAAAGACTACCTCTCGGCGGGTATTCATGATGCCCTGATAAGTGAGATTGGTAAATTAGGAGCCATTCGGGTTATCTCCCGTACGTCAACACTTCCCTATGCCAACTCTGATAAAACCATTCCACAAATTGCAGATGAATTAAAGGTTGATGCTTTCATAGAAGGTTCATTGCTTTCTACATCCCCAATAGTAAGTATGCAAATCAAACTTATTAGCCCTTACCCAGAAGAATTGCAGCTCTTTTCAGAGACTTTTGATACTGAGCTCTCGGACATTCTTCGTGTCTATGGGGATATGACTAAAAGAGTAGCGCAAGAGATTAATGTCACACTTTCAGATGAGGAGACTGAGCAGATTAATCGTTCGCGGGTGGTGAATCCCGATGCTTATGAGGCTTACCTTAAAGGAAAGTACAGTGCAGGCTTACTCACCCAGGAAGGAGTACAGCATGCAATGGCACATTACAAGCGTGCCCTAGAAATTGACCCTGAATTTGCCCCGCCCTACGCAGGAATTGTGGGAATATGGGCTACTCTAAAGCAGATGGACTTTATCAGCGCGGAAGAAGCCAATCCCGCTATTAAGGAAAACCTTCAAAAAGCCATAACACTCGACAGCTCTTCTATTGAAGTACTTTATTACAGCGCAACCACAGCCATATGGACTGACTTTGATTGGAATAGAGGTAGAGAACTATTTGAAAGAATACTCAAGATAAATCCTAATCACTCGGAGGCGCTGGCTTTCTTTGGCCATTTCTATTGGCTGCAAGAAGAACAAGAGAAGGCAGACAAGCAACTTGCCGAGGCTTTGCGCCGAGATCCAGGTAACCCTCTGATTAAAGTGCTGATTGGTGCAAAAATGGGAATGGGAGCTTTTAATCCAGATTCTGCAATTTCCATTTTGAAACCGCTACAAAAAGCTATTCCAACAAGTCCGTTAATTAATCTTGCTTTGTTAGGAAGTTATCATCAAACTGGTCAAAATGAACTTGCTCTTGAACAACTGAAAATAAAAATTAACAGGGAGGCTGATACAACCTTGAATGTATGGATGGACGATGTTTTCCTTCAGGGAGGATTAGAGTTAGTCGCTCAAAGAACTGCCGAGATTTTGGAGAGAGAACGTTATGGTTCGATTTCGGCTCAAACCATGCAATTCTTGTGGTTTTTAGCTGGTAATGAAGACAAATTCCTCGACTGGCTTGAAAAGGGGTATATTAGGCGTGATCCGGACATGCCTTATATGAAAGTAGCTTACTATAGTATGCCATTTTCAGATCATCCGAGATACAAAGAAATTACTAGAAAATTAAATCTCGATTGATAACACTAAATATAAGTAATGGCCTGCAATGAGATAAATCAAATGATTATATTTCAATTAAATATTAGCGGTATCTCAGTAGATTTCAGCCTTAAAACGGCCACTACTTATATTCTTAACGTTAGCGATAATCCTCTGAAACTATGAAAAAGAAATCAACTGTCGGTAGAGTTCTCATTGAAATCCTTATAATTTTTTCTTCTGTAGTTCTGGCTTTCTTTTTTGAAGATTATCGTGAAGAACAAAATGAGATTTCTAGATACACACAAACACTTTCAGCATTCAGGATTGAATTAATTTCTGAAATACAAGATAGAACCAACGAAGTAGATTCTTTCAGGATAGATTCGAAGATTACTGGTCGACAATTTGAAAGATATTTGTTACTCCAGGGGTTGGACTCATTAATTTATGCTAAAAAAACTTCAAAAGAGCACTATCGATTTATCGTTACTTCGGGCATTCTTAATACAGAACTTTTTGGACGGTATGACCCTTCACCCCTCGCAGATGAAATTTTGGCTAAGAATTCAGAACATATTGAAAATAAGAGGCTAGTTACAGCCTTAACTTCATATAAAGAGAATATCATAAATGTAACAAGAGGTGAAGATGAGGTTATTGAAATTACTAAAGAACTCGAAGAAATAATAAAGGAAACAAATCCTCACTTAGAGTTCAATGTTAAGGACCTTAAATTGTTAACATCAAACAGATTCATTTGGAGTTTTCACGAACTATTACAAATCAGGCAAGGGATCTATTTCTTTAATCAATATTTAAGTCGTCAGAAATTACTTACCATCTTGGATATTATCAACTCTGAACTAGAAACGTTTGGCATTCCATTTGAGAAAGACGACTGTATTAGAAAACAAGGGTTTAAGAAGAGATCTGAATGCTATGGACATCTGAATGATGACCAATCAATAACTTCAATAATTGATATTGCCTCAAATAGATCAGAGAATATTGGAAAAGAAAATCGCTAACAAACGATGATGACGCGTGGCCTTGCTTAGCATTCTGCCGAGTATATGCAAAACCTCATGCTTACCGTTATTAAAAAGCTCGGAGGCCTCAGCGCCATATGTGAACGTTGTAATTCATAAACAAAATGAGAACTAAGTTTAGTTTTTTTTTATTCGTACTGGTGCTATTAAGCGTCCAATGTGAATTTCCAAAAGAGTCAAATGATTGGACTACATGGATAAATGAGAATGCTCAGTCAATTAAATTATCTAATAGTGATAATTATGAAGACCTTGAATTCTTACATGACATTTTAAAAGATAAAAAAGTGGTGTTTCTAGGTGAAAGTGCTCACGGGGTTTCAGAATACAACACCTTAAAATTACGAATTATCAGATACCTGCATGAAGAAATGAATTTCAACGTTTTGGCATTTGAGTGTAATGCTGGAGATGCTTTTGCGGTCAATTTAGAATATCCCTTTGGTGATGCAAAAACAGCTTTATATAATTCAATTAGTACATTCTGGCATGTTGAAGAAAACATATTATTATTTGAATACATAAATCAAAAGAGTTTAACAGATAACAAACTTTCAATTGCCGTGATAGACATCACTCTGAGTAACGGTAGTTATGCATTTTCCAGGTTTTTAGAATCACTGATTGAACCTATTGATCCGGCATATGCTGAAGAAGTTAGAAAAGGGGATTCACTTTTTTTAGCTTTAGGTCTACGTAAATGGACTTTAGGACTGGAAAAAAGTGAAATTAACACTTATGACTCCATAAAGAATTTACAACTTGCGAATTATCAGAATCTAATAGACTTTTTAATAGAGAATAAAAAAGCTATCCAAGCACCAAATAAACATCTTGAGGCTGCTATTTTTTATACAAACTCAAGAATACATTTTATCCACCAAGTGAATCGTGATAGTGCCTATATGGCAAATTTTTTAGAAGTAAGCCCTAAAAGGAAAAAAATATCGATTGGCTTTACAAACAATTTCGCGAAAGACTTCAATCTGAAAATTTGAGATTCTTGAATGATGAACTTTATCCTGAACAAAAAATAATTGTCTGGGCACAGAATACGCATATTGAAAAAGTGAACAGAAACAGAATGCCTTTTAGACTTGCTCAAACAGATTCCGTTTATTCAATTGGGCTTTTCAATTACAATGGACGAGGATGCTTTTCGTTCGAACAGGGTTTTGACGGAACCCCTCCGGAGGATATGATTTATGATTATACACCACCTTCTGATTCACTAAGAATAGAAAAAATAATGGTTGCAAGTGGTTATGACATAACTTTTGTAGATATGAAATACCAAATTAAAACAAATGGAAATACATGGATGTTTGACAAAGCTAAGTATGCAGAATGGGACGGAATAAATGTAAATGAAGTCAACAACATAAGAGGTAAATGGGATGCACTGATTCTAATCAAGCAAATATCAACTCCTAAATACCTGGATTTCGAATATGATTATTTAACAAATGATTGATATATCAAGCACAACAAATGCTAAAATGAATATGCGAAAGAGCACTTTTGCAGGTATTTACAAAACAGAAACTTTCGTAAATAAAGCAAATGGAGCTCATACTTCATTCTCAGATTACTCCCTCCTACCATCAGCATTGCCTAATTTCCCTAACGGGCAAATCAAAGGTCCGTAACTAGCCAGAGAAACTTCTTACTTCAAGCTTTTACCCTAATCAATTATAAACATCTAAAAAAAAATACTACAGTGCTACGCTCTGCCATTCATTATTTTTCAAAGCCATCAATTCTTTAAATCCCAACTCCCTTAATAATTCGATCGCCTCAGGATAAGATCCAGTTATTTCCCTCGGGTGATGGGAGTCTGAGTTTAACATAATGGGTATATTACGCTGCTTTATTCTTTTGAGAATCATTTTTCCCGGATAAGGCTCATTGGTCAGCTTTTTATACATTCCTCTAGTATTCACTTCAACAATGGCTCCCCTTTCTTTTATAATGCTAAGAGTTTCTTCCACTTTATCCTGATACCATTTATCCTCATCTGAGAAAAGAGGGCTTTCTGCTTTATTATGAATTTTTATTTTGTCAAGATGGCCCACAATTTGTGTTTCTTGTGAGTCAACCATTTCTCTAGTGAGAGCTAAATATCTATGAATAACATTTTTTCCGTCTCCTTGAAAGATTTCCTTAAACCCTTTCAAGAAGTCAGTACGAGTACCATCAATTTCCCAATGAGTACCATCTTCCAATTGATCTACATAATGGACAGAGCCAATGGAATAGTCAAGCCCTAACTGTTTAATTTTAGGATCAGATGGACCTACCATATCGGGTACATAATCTACCTCAAGTCCAACATACACCTCTATTCTATTTTTGTATTGGGCTTTGAGATTTCTTATTTCTTGCAAATATTTCGCTAAATCAGCCTCCTTCATACTCCATTTATTTCTAAAGGGAAGAGGAACATGAGATGAAAATCCAAAGCCGGTAAGTCCCAAATCAATTGCTGCTTTTAAATATTCTTCTGGTTCATACTTACCATCACAATAATGATTATGGCTATGATAGGTGCTGTGTTTCATGTGTATATTATTGTTTATTACGGCCACATGGAATTCGCATCAAATCTATGCAGACTTCGTTTGATTTGTTAAGGAGTCTAGATTTATGCTCATTTCATATTTTTCTTTTCTCCACCTAAGCTTACAAAATTCTGCGGAAATCTGCGGCAAGGATCACCATAATAATTATTTATTTAATGCTAGAGTAACAATTTAATAAAGGCTTTTATTGGTCGATAATATTTGTAACATTTTAATATTGCACCTAGTCAATCATTAATTTTTTGTGCATAAAAAACTACGCATTTATAAGCATTTAGACGAACTTTTTGAGCAGGCCACTACTTTAGAACTCAAAAAAAAGGACAGATTTGTAATTTTCAGCGATCTCCACATGGGAGACGGTAGCTCAAAAGACGATTTTAAGGAGAATTCCAATCTTTTTCATTCCATTCTAAAAAATCATTATCTAAAGAAAGATTATAACCTGGTCCTCAATGGTGATGTAGAGGAACTTCAGCGCTTTTCTCTTTCCAGTATTAAATCCTTTTGGAAGGATACTTATGTGATTTTTGATGAATTTCAAAAACAACTAAAATTGTTTAAAACGGTCGGAAATCATGATCTACTGCTGTATGATCAAAAAAATGAACGTTACCCCTACAAGCTTTTTGATGCTATAAAATTTAAACTAAAAGATGATAACACTTTGTTTTTATTCCATGGCCATCAAGCTTCCACCAACTATTTAAAATATAACAGGCTAATGGGTTGGATTTTGAGGTACATAGCCAATCCGCTGCGGATAAAGAACTACACCGTTGCTCATGATAGCAGAAAACAGTATTCCATTGAAAAAAACGTTTATCAGTATTCCAGTTTCAAGAAAGTAGTATCCATCATTGGACATACCCACCGCCCTTTGTTTGAGTCTTTGTCTAAAGTTGAGCGACTTAGATTTAAGATAGAACAACTATGCCGGGATTTCATCAACGAAAAAAATAATGATGAAAAGCAATTAATTAAAAAGAGTATTAAGCAATACCGTAAAGATTTAAAAAAAGTCTATAAACAAGATAAGAAAATATCGCTAAGAACCGATCTATACAATTCGATTTTTCATATCCCTTGCCTCTTTAACTCTGGCTGTGTCATAGGTAAAAGAGGAGTCACCTGCCTTGAAATAATAGATGGGGAAATCAAACTAGTACATTGGTTTGATAAAAACACCAGTAAAAAATATTTGAAGATCGAGGGCTATAAAACATCTCAACTTGAAGATTCTGATTACTATAGAATGGTAATTAATAAAGAACAACTCGACTATATTTTCACTAGAATCAATTTCCTGGCATGATGACCACTAAAAAGAAAATTGTTTTTATTGCTAATCCTATTTCAGGTTTCGGAACATCGGCTAGATTAAATCATATCATAGACAAAAATTTATCTTCTGATCTTTTCGAATACGAATTATACTTTACGAAGAGGCCTGGACACGCCCGTGAAATTGCAGCTCAGGCAGTCCTGGAAAACATCCCAATAATAGTGGCGGTTGGTGGCGATGGAACGATCAATGAGGTAGCATATCCACTATTAGGCTCATCTTCCACCCTTGGTGTTATTCCGCGTGGCTCTGGCAACGGTCTCGCAAGGCATTTAGGGATTCCACTAAATTCAGCTAAAGCCATTTGCACCCTAAATAAAGCTCAGGAAATCAAAATTGACACTTGCATGCTAGGCGATAATTTTTTTATCAATGTGGCGGGCATAGGGTTCGATGGACAGGTCAGTAAAACCTTCAGCCAACAAAAGAATAGAGGTTTTTTAATTTATGCAAAATGTATTTTAACTCAATTCACTAATTTCAAACCCATCCTTCTTGAAATCAAAGGCAAAAACATTTCCAGAGAAGGCAAATACTTCGTTGTTGCAGCAGCAAATTCCAGTCAATATGGAAATAATGCGCACATTGCACCTGCTGCAAGCATAAATGATGGCTTTTTTGATTTGGTTTTGATGAAGCCTTTTCCATTAATTTCCCTTCCGCAGATCCTTACCAAAGTTTTTTTAGGAAAACTCAACACATCACGATTTGTTGAAATCTTTCCATCTAAAAAGGTATCGATTAAGCTACCTCAGCATTTCCCAGTGCACCTTGACGGTGATTACAAACCAGACTTACTTAATTTTGATATCAGTATCAATGCCTCTAGTTTAAGGGTTTTGGTACCCGCTCAACGTTAAATTAATATTACTGCACAAGTCAAATCCTACTACAATAGTAATTATTCCTTAAAACTTCCTTAAAAGCAAGGACATATTTAAAAAGTACCTTTAATAATACGTAAATGAAAAAGTATGAAAAGGCTAATTAGAAAATTTCAAAACACATTAATTCGCATATTCCTGTATAAGTTTCGAGATTTATATTCTCCATTACGCTACCACAAAGACCCTCAATAAAATTTTTGATATAAAGTCGGAAAGCTAATTTCTATGAAAATATTATATGCTATTCAAGGAACAGGAAATGGTCATTTGAGCCGCGCACGAGATATCATACCTATTCTGCAAAAAAAAGGAGAAGTGGATCTATTGGTCAGTGGCATACAGGCAGATGTCAGCCTGGGCTATCCTGTAAAATACACATATAAGGGCTTAAGCTTTATATTTGGTAAGAGTGGTGGTGTTAATCTCTGGCAAACAATTAAGAAATGTAATTTCAGAAGGCTTAGAAAAGAAATATACTCAGTCCCCATAGAGAATTACGACTTGATTATAAATGATTTCGAGCCAATTTCAGCTTGGGCTTGCTTTTTAAAAGGAAAGAAATGTATATCATTAAGTCATCAATCAGCAGTTATTGCAAAAGGAGCCCCAAAACCAGCTAAAAAGGATTTCATGGGGCATTTAATACTTAAATATTATGCTCCTGTTACTGCATCTTACGGCTTTCATTTTCATTCTTTCGGTGAGAACATTTTCACGCCTGTCATTCGCGATCAAATTCGCAATATGCGCATAAAAAACGAACCCTATTACACTGTTTACTTACCTTCATATTCAGATAAACATTTATGTAAAATACTCGCTAAAGTCCCTAATGTAAAGTGGGAGGTATTTTCTAAGCACAATAAAAACCCTTTTCACTTCAACAATGTTCACATTAGGCCGGTTAATAATGAAGATTTCATTAAAAGCCTGGTATCAAGCAAAGGAGTACTATGTGGCGCAGGTTTTGAGACACCGGCAGAGGCGCTCTTTCTTGGCAAGAAATTGATGGTGATCCCCATGAAGGGTCAATATGAACAACAATGCAATGCTTCCGCTCTTCAGGCTATGGGGGTTCGCGTTGCTTCTACTCTAAAAAAGAAGTCAATTGCCAAGATCAAAAACTGGATCGATTCCGAAGAATTAATAAAAGTTAACTATCCAAACCAGACCAACGCAATCCTAGAAAAACTGATTGAAGCTCATGCTCCTAAAAATTCCGTTGCCTTCCATGAAGAAAACCTACATTTTGAGTTTAAAACGGCCTGATAGTTTTTTATGAATAGTACTGAAAAGGAAAGAAACCCCCTTCTTTCAAGAGCTGCCTTCGGCCATGATTTTCACTGGGGTGTTTCCAACGCTGCTTTTCAAGTGGAAGGAGCTTGGAACGAAAATGATAAAGGTCCTTCAATTTGGGATACATTTACTCAAAAAAAAGGAAATATATATGGTGGCCATCAGGCTAAAATAGCCTGTGATTTTTACAATCGTTATCCTTCCGATTTAGATCTCATGTCAGCACTTGGTATTCCCGATTTGCGATTCTCAATTAGTTGGCCGAGAATTTTGCCAAAAGGCACCGGAAAGGTCAATCCTAAGGGGCTTGCATTTTATGACAGGCTTGTAGATGAAACTTTGGAAAAAGGGATCACGCCCTGGGTCACACTTTATCATTGGGACCTGCCCCAGTCATTGCAGGAACAAGGTGGGTGGATAAATCGAGATATTATTCACTGGTTCGAAGACTACGCACAAATTGTAGTAAAAACTCTAGGCGATAGAGTGAAGAATTGGATGGTATTAAACGAACCTATGGTTTTTACGGGTGGAGGCTATTTTCTGGGAATCCACGCACCGGGCAAAAAGGGTCTAGCTAATTTTATTCCAGCTGTGCATCATGCCACCCTCTGTCAAGGCATTGGAGGAAGAGTTATTCGCGAATTTTCTCCAGGGGCAAATATAGGAACCACATTTTCTTGCTCTTATGTTGAGCCTTATCGTGATACTCCAAGAGATCATAAAGCAGCACGAAAAATAGATGCACTGCTAAACCGCTTATTTCTAGAGCCTGCATTGGGTAGAGGTTACCCGATCAATGACTTGAAGTTATTGCAACGCTTAGAAAGACACATGAAGCCTGAAGATGAGGAATTAATGAAATTTGATTTTGATTACATCGGTCTTCAAAATTATACAAGAGAAAAGGTTAAGTTTTCCATTTCCACACCTATACTTTGGGCTAATATCGTCAAAGCAGAAAACAGAAAAGTGCACTTCAATGAGATGGGTTGGGAGGTTTATCCCGAGTCCATATATCACATGCTTCATCAGTTCTCAGCATATCCGGAGGTAAAAAAAATAATTATTACGGAGAGCGGAACAGCATTTGACGATAAGGTAAAGAATGGAGAAGTACATGACCCTAACCGTACTAAATATATCCAAGATGTACTCCATCAGGTCTGGAAGGCAAAGCAGGAAGGCGTTCCCGTTCAAGGCTATTTCATCTGGACTTTTACTGACAATTTTGAATGGGCTGAAGGCTACCGCCCCAGATTCGGAATCGTTTATAACGATCATACCACTCAAGAAAGAATAATTAAATCATCTGGTCAATGGTATTCTGATTTTCTCAAGAGTTAGTTTTTACAATACTTTTTAAATTTGAAAATCATGTAAAATACCACATATCCTGCAACCCAAATAAAATTTTGATTGAAGATTGCGGGGGAGGAGGACAAAAATGCGAGCCAGACGAGGATGTGGGTTAAAGCTTATTTTTGTCTTGAATTTTTGTTTCTTTTTGTTCAAGCAAAAAGAAAAAGCAGAAACTACAAAATATAATTTGGCATGTAATATTATAAATAGCAATTAAAAACCCCAGATTTTATCAATATCCCTTGATTTTTGCGTTTTGTGCATGATTTTAATCTGTAAAAAGACCTTTAAATTTGTTTAAAACCAATTTTAGAGTTGTTTTTTATTAATCAATGGAACCCCACAATATTTTCTTAAAAAGAGACTGCCGCCCTTAAATCATGCATTTTCATGATATAGCGAAATCTGATGTGGCCTAAGTACATCGATACTAAAATTTTCAAACTCAAGGTAAAAGGTGGTTCCTTGCCCTGGGGATGCTAATGCTTCTACCTTTCCGTTAAGTTTATGAACAGCCTCTTTTAATAAATATAATCCTAGCCCTGAACCTTTTGAATGCTCTGTTGCTCGATAAAACATATCAAAAATCTTATGCTGGTGCTCAGAACTTATACCAATGCCATTGTCTGAAAACTGAAGGGAGACTTTCTTACGTTCAATCAGTACCTTTATGCTAGCAAACCGATGAGCCTTATTATGATCCTGATACTTTATGGCATTTGAAATAAGATTATTCAATATCACTTTTAATCTACTCTTATCACTGAAGAGGTCATATTCTCCCTCAATCACAATTTCAAATTTGACCTCTTTAGAGCTGAACTGTTGATTATAGTCAATTAAATTATCAATGAGCCCTTTTAAGTTTATCTTCTCAATCTCTCTTTCGGTCTTACTATTTTTAGCATAAATAACCACATCGGCAATAAACTTTTCCATCTTTTTAATGCTCTCCTGCATCATTTTAAAATAAGGTAAAATTCTATCATCTTTATTCTCATAAAGACTCAAATTGATTAGCCCTAATAAGGAAGTCAGAGGGGATCTTAGATCATGTGCAGTACTGTAAAGAAAATGATCTAACTCACTATTAAGTTTGCTAAGATCATAATTTTGTGATTTTAATTTTTCAGACTTTTCATTAATTTCACCAATCCTGTGTTCCATTTCTGTCATCAAGTAAGTAAATGATTCAGATAAATCGGCTATCTCATTTGTAGGTTTGCTTAGCTTGTATTTCGGTTTGGCAGTAAACTGATTCTCAACAACTTCAGCCATGACTCCAGATAATTTCTTAATGGGCCTGGAAAGCTTTATTGCGATTTTTAATCCAATTACTATAGAAATAAAAACAGCGAGAACAAAAACAAGAAAAAGGATAATCTTCAAGTCGATAGCGGCTTGCGATAAATGCTCTTCCGAAGCTCTTAAGAAATCTTCATAGTTCTCTGATATTTGGTCTGTAAGCCTGTTGAGTTCATTCCGGAGACCCTCATTGCTATTAATCCCAATTTCCACCTGCAGTTGAGTGAGTTCATTAAAAGTATTTTGGTATTTATCTAACAGGATCCACGTTCTGCTTTCTTTAAGTACTCTTTGTTTCAATTCATTACTAAGCAAATTAAATCGTTCAATATAGGAGACTTCATTCCGAATCATAAAGTCTTTTTCATTTCTCCTTAGACTAAGTATTTCTCCGATCGTTATCCGGCAGTTTTCCGCATTTGCTTCAAGTTGATGGGCATAATCACGCATTTCACCTTCCAATCCATAATCTTTAAATCCCCTTTGCGAAACAAGCTCAACCAATTTCCTAAATTTTTCATTGTAGCTTTCGAGGTAATTTTCGGTTTGCACAATATAAGTGAGCAAAAATGGAGTGCTTTGCACAGAGGAATTTTTGAGATCTTGGATTTCCCTTTGGACTTCTTTATTTAAAGTATCCCGCTCAGCTAAAATTTTGCTTTCACCTGTTGCAAAAAAAGTGGGATTAATGGTTTCGAGATCAAAAAAATCATTATCCTTTTTAATCATCCGTAACGTAAGTGCTTCCAGTTTGGCAATACTTTTATCCTGCTGCCTCATAGAATCTAGGCGGCTAACAGCATTATAAGAAATGAGCAGGTAGCTTAGGTAAATTACTGTAACAACTGCAAAGCCAAGCAAAATCCTGTACCGGATAGAATTAATGAACTTAAATTTACTTTTAAACGACATATTGTAATCCCAATAGGATTGCAATGTTCATCTAAATAATTACAATTTATGCTTAAAAGGTATTATCGATTTATTATTATTTTAATGTCGAGGAATATACAAATGAAGGTCTTCTTACCAACGAAGTATCTTATGGAACAAAAGACATTCACAAAGTGATTGCTTTTAAGAAAATATTCCTCATATTTTGATTAGATAATACCTACTGATTCAATCGCATAGCTTATTCCCAAAACACTTGACCAATGTAGAAAAACAGACTCTAAGCCCATAATCATTCTAGCATTAAGAATACTGTTAAATAATGAGATGATTTCTTAATAATATGATAAAGTATGTTCATTGTTAACAATCAAAATTACATCGTAACATTGCAATGTAATAATAGATCGATGAATCGATATGTGGAATTCAAAAATAAGAACACTGGGCATTTTGTCATTGTCATACTTTTACAAAACCCTACTAAGTAGAACAAAGCATTTAAAGAAAAGATATAAACCAACCATGAAGAATTTAATCATCATTCTAAGTATAGTAGCTTTAATCAGCTGTTCAGATAATAATAAAAAAGAAATGGTATCAGAAAGCAAAGATACTTCAACTATTGAAAAGTCTCAAATGCCCAAAAAAAACGGAGAAATGTACCCCAAATTATCAAACTATATCGATTCAATTTTACTTGAATTAGAGAAAATACCCAAAGAGCGAAAAAATCAGCTGAAAAAAATTGCTTTGTTTATACGCACCAAAAAACAATCCAACGAATCTGCTAATCTCACTTTTATTTGCACGCATAACAGCAGAAGAAGCCATATGAGTCAAATATGGTCCTCAACGGCAGCGGCTTACTATGATATTGAGGAAGGAATTGAAACATATTCAGGTGGAACTGAAGTAACAGCCTTCAATCCTAGAGCAGTAGAAGCATTAAAGAGAGCAGGTTTTAAATCTGAGAATTCAGCAGGAGAAAATCCCAGCTATAAAATCACTTTTAGTGATGCAGGTCATGAAATGGA
Source organism: Marivirga sp. (assembly GCF_051117495.1). Taxonomy (NCBI): domain Bacteria; kingdom Pseudomonadati; phylum Bacteroidota; class Cytophagia; order Cytophagales; family Marivirgaceae; genus Marivirga; species Marivirga sp. The sequence continues at coordinate 15,231 of NZ_JBNPEF010000023.1, forward strand.
ATGCTTTTCAAAAAAATATGATCACCCAAAAAATCCTTCTGAGAATTTTGTAGCAATTATGACTTGCTCTGAAGCTGATAAGAATTGTCCTTTCATTCCAGGTGCTTCTTTAAGAATTCCCATTCCTTACCAAGATCCGAAAGAAGCTGATGGTACATCTGAAGAAGAAACGATTTACGATAAACGATGCAGACAGATCGCTTCAGAAATGTTTTATATCATGTCTCAAGTAAAGGCATAATCATCTTTAATCTGTATATATATGAATAGCTCTTACCGCTCAACAATAAATCCAAATGAAAAAAGTTGTCTGTCTAATTCTTCTCTTTTCCATAGCTACTAGGGTTCAAGCACAATCTTTATTCGACTCCATTAACCAATGGGTAGGTGGTCAACTTGCTGCATCAACTGGTTTCGAATCCTATATTTTTCTTTTTATTGGAGGGGTCTTAGCTAGTCTTCTACCCTGTGTTTACCCTGTTTACCCTTTAACTGTAAATTTTCTCAAAAATAGGTCAAGCAAATTAGGGCGTTATGCACATCCATTGGCATATTATTTTGGTCTTGCAAGTATCTATTTTATGTTTGGAATAATTGCCTCCTTAACTGGTGGAGCATTTAATGAAGTTTTAAGATTACCGCTTGCCAATTTAACCATTGGAATTATGCTAATTATAATGGCATTAGCTTCTGTGGATTATCTTAGCCTTCCATTTTTTGGTGGACAATTGGATAGTAAAAATCAAGGGCTTGCAGGAACAATTGTAATGGGTGCAGGTGCTGGCCTTCTGTCATCTGCTTGCGTAGGTCCGATAGTAGTTAGCATTTTAATTACGATAGCCTCTAATGTTGAAGGAATCTCAACGGCATTGGCCATAACTGCCGCAATAAAAATGATGCTTTTTGGTTTGGGAGTTGGGATACCTGTTTTACTTCTGGGAGTTTTCGGTTTAGCGTTACCCAAAAGTGGAAAATGGATGCTATTGGTACAATGGATTTTCGCTATCCTCATTGGCTATTTTGCCTACGGCTACTTAGCCAAAGGTCTTAATGGTCTCGGAATGAGCGAGTCAGTGAGTTTCTATATTGTTTTAGGTTCTTTATTAATATTCTTATCAGTTTATAACCTTCAACCCAGTACTAAAAATAAACAGCAAAAAACTACATACTCCTTATTCCTTTTGGGAAGCATTTTTGGTTTTTTAATAATTGCAACAAATCTGATACCTTCATATTCCAACTTCCAATCAAATAATTCGATTTCAAATGAACCCAACATTGAACAAAAGGGTGAATTGACTTGGTATCTAAATAAAGAAGATGCTTACAAAAAAGCATCCGAAACTGGTAAATTGGTATTTGTTGATTTTCATGGTGACTGGTGTACAAATTGCAAAGCATTTCAAAAACAAACTCAATCTGATAACGATCTAAATGATGCTCTGCAAAATGCAATACTTTATAAAGTTTACGATACCTCCGAGGAATTTACGAAATACCGAAATGATAGTCGATTTCCAGAACTTAAGGTTGGATTACCATTTTTCCTGATTACTGATGCCAAAGAAAACATCATTTACAAAACAAACGATTTTACCAAAACTGAGGAAATGCAGTTATTCTTAGATTGATAATAAACAATCAAACCTCATTTACTTATTTTTAGCGCTTTTTTGAAACTATTTCTGATTTTAAGAACTGATTTTCTCACTTAGATTTCTTTATTCCATCATTATTATCCCTCGATAATTCTTATTAGTTTTTTAATATTAGCTTAAATCCTCTGTTCATTTTCGTTATTAGCTTTGCATTATAAACTTTATGCAACAAAAAATGATACAAGTTAAGGACTCCGCTCAAATTGAAATCAAAGATTCCAAACAATTAGAAGAGTGGTTAGCAGATAATCATAAAAAATTGGATAGCATCTGGGTAAAAACTTACAGCAATAAGATATTACCGTATTTTGTATCAACTCCTGAAATGTTAGAGAAAATAATAACCTTTGGTTGGGCTAGAGGACCAAAATGGAGATTGGATAATGATAAATCAGTACAGCTAATTTTAAAAAGAACAAGTCAACCTTGGTCTTACCTTGAAAAGATCATTGCAACAAGGCTTATGTATTCTAAAAAGCTCCATGAAGAAGGAAAAAAAGCAATATTTGATGCTATTAAAAATGGAGAATGGGACTGCGAAACCTTTGAAAATGAAATAGAGATACAATATTAGGCGAAAATTTAAATTAATAATTATATAATTTGATAAGCAATTCATTAAATTTGAGAGAGAAATATTTTTTCAATTCTGAATGAAATCTAAAGAACACTTCTTCAAGCCAATCAGTCAATTATTAGACGATCTTAAGCACGTCAGTATTACAAATGATAGAAAAAGTGAGCTGAATGAAATTGCAAGATACATTCTGACAAAACTGCAAAAGAATGAGGAGGTAAATCTAAACTTTCTTTGCAATTACAATTCTAGGAGAAGTCAATTATTGCAAGTATGGTCTAAAACCTGCGCAGATTATTTTAAAGTACCCGTAAACACTTATTCTGGTGGCTTAAAGAGTGCGAATATTCCAATAATAGTTATTGAGACCTTAAAAACGCAAGGATTCAAAGTTGTATCAAAAGATAGTAATCCTCCAATCTATTTTTTATTTTATTCAGATGAAAAAGACCCATTAATTCTGTACTCAAAACATTTCAGTGATCCCATCAACAAACAAAGGAAATTTGTTTCAATTATAAATTGTAAACAAGCGAATTATCATTGCCCTCCAATGCCACATGCTGAAAAAGAAATTTCACTCTACTACCTAGATCCAATAGTATTTGATAATGAGGAAAAAACACTTGAGCAATACTTACAATTGAGTAATGCCATTGCTTCTGATATGACCTATCTTTTTCACAATATTAAGAAAGCAATAAAAGAAAAGAGGGCTTCCACCCTCTCAATTCCTACTGCAACCTAACTAATATGTAAACGACTATTTACTTGATGCAATTTAATTACAATATATTTTTCATTAGTTAAATTACTATCAACTAATCATTATGAATTAGCAACAATGTTAAAACTTGATGGATAGTGCTCATCTTCTAGCTTCGCATACCCCCAACCAAATCCCCTACAATCCCTGACCACATGTCAAAAATTTGCTTGAGGCTATGACTCCCACAGCCGAAAGCCTTTAATTTCCCTAAAGGATAAATCAAAGGCCCTCGGCTATTCAACCGCACTTACCCGCACAATCCTTCCCTCATAGCTTTTGCTTTTTTCTTTCAATCAGATAAAGAGGTAAAAAAGCAAAAGTAAACGGTCTTTTTGGCTCCCATGCCAAAAAGTTTTTGTTTGGATATACCAGCCGCACTGTCAGGCACTATGGTGTGCTACACTTGGGCTGCGGCAAAGGGTCTCACCAACATTGGCTTCAAGCTTACTCATGCTTATGAATTCAATTTATTAGGGTCGTCACCATAAGAAAACCTATACTCTTATGGAGCCTTGTTAGGAAAAGGAGTTTCAACCGATAGAATTAATCTTATTTTTTCTGCAGGTTTAGGAATAACAACTGGTATAATTAGAGGAGATTTAAAAGGAGTTCATTCTAGCGGAGGATTTATATCATTTAGAAATGAAGAATTTGAGAAAATTTATGTTTTCACGCCCATTATTCCCCTTGAATTTGATAGGTTATTTAAGGCCACAAAATTTTTTGGCCTCAATTTTACACTATTTGCTGATTTAAATCTTAAAAGACCTTACTTAGGTTGGGCAGTAAAATTAAGTATTGGTAAATTAAGGTAATTTTGAGAACAAGAATCTTATGTCATTAAGGTAAATTTTATAATTGAAAATCAAAAAATAATTTTTAATATGCCTACCCTACAAAAAACTTTCCAATTAAAACCATACCCTCGAGGATTCAACCTGATAGAAACAGAAATTGAAGACAATATGCCTGAGTTGAAAGACATAAAGGCGGGAATTGCCCATTTTTTTATTCATCATACATCTGCAGGCTTGACTTTAAACGAGAATGCTGACCCCACAGTAAGAGGAGATTTTGAAAGACACTTCAATAAAATGGTACCGGAAAATATGGATTATTACCAGCACACCCAAGAAGGCCCAGATGATATGCCAGCTCATATTAAAGCTTCCCTTTTAGGTAGTTCGGTAAGCGTTCCGATTCAAAATGGAAAGCTACTAACTGGAACTTGGCAAGGGGTATATCTTTGTGAGCATAGAAACCATGCTGGTAGTAGAAAAATCACGATTACGGTGATGGGGAATTAATTTACTTAAAGCTTATAGTTAAGCCCTAAATTCAGATTAAAATAATCAATTGGCAAAGAATTACTTCTATTAGTAAATTTATAGATATATGAAAAGCCCATCTTTAAACTAACCTTTAAATGATCACCTCCTGCTCTTATCATTCCTATAGGTTCAAAAAGTAAATTTTCGTCTTTGTATAGAGCAGAAGGTTCTCCAGGTTCTTGTAAAGACCAGAAATTCGTACCTAGCATATTGGTATGTAAATAGCCCGTTTTTAAACTAATACCATACTCTAAATTTGAGCCTCCAGTAGCAATTTTACCGTAATTAATTTGTGTAAAGTATAATTGATAATTACCTTCTAAATAGGCGTCAGGATCGTGATGTCTTCCAGTATTTCCTTCACCATAACCAAAGCCATTATACCATTCGAATACATTATCATTATCATATTTTTGATAATACCCGCCTGCTGCCTGAAAATAAAAATCATCTTTTTTGTAATCTCCAATTCCAATGTTTCCGAAAGCTTGTACGGAAAACTTATCACTAAACCCGTATGATGCCGTTGCGGTAAAAGCAGGTATCAAGGAAGCGCCCGCTTCCACTCTTAAATCATTTTTTTTATGAATAAGTGGTATGTCGGTTGTCATTGGTTGATATACAGAACAACTTGATAAAGCAACAGTCAAAATAATCAAGAATGTAGATAATTTGTTTTTTCTTGGCATATAAAAGAGTTCGTAGTTATAGAATAGACACAAGTTTATTTTTAGAAGTTGTAAGAAGTTACTTAATTCTCTATCGTTCTGAAAGTCAAATTAATTCTTGGATTGTGAACTTTCTTAGTAGGAGGTAGTCGATGGAGCCAATAACTCTGGGTAGTGCCTTTCATGACCAATAAACTACCATTTTCCAGCCAGACTTCTACTTTTTCCTTGGAATCTTTATGCTTAAAGGCGAATTTACGTTCGGCCCCAAAACTAACAGAAGCTATCGCACCATTTTTCTTCAAATCTTTTTCTCCATCACTATGCCAAGCCATTCCTTCATCACCTGAATGATATAAATTCAATAAGCATGAATTATAGGTTTCACCTGACTGCTTTTCTACTTCATACTTTATTTGCTTAAGAGCTTCTGTCCATGGCTTTGCGTATTTGGTTACCTTGGAGTAAGTGTAGGAAAATGGTTTTTCAGCATACCAGGCTACTTTGCGTTTGGTAATAATTTCTTTTCCAAAAATGATGGCTTTATCGTTTTCCCATTTTATTTCATTCAAGAGGTTATTATAGAAAACCAAGGCCTCCTCATCATTGAAGATTTTGCCATGATATTGCACTATGCCATCATAGGGAAGGAGGTTTTGACTCGGATCAAATGGTTCATTGAATAATTTCATTTATTAAGTGTGAAGTAGTTAAACTGAAAGTCAATTAATGTTAATCATTTTCATACCTCAGAGAGCTATAAATTTTAAAAATTATATTTTCAAATTTTTATAATATGTATTTTTGTTAAATACAAAGTCAAAAAAGAATTATGGTTACCATTATTTTTGCCAACCATTATTTATTAAGTGTTTAATAAATAATATTGTTTTCTTATGATCTTTATTAAATTGTCTATAACTTAAAGTAAAGGAATTAATAGCAACAAACTTGGAATTAAAATAAAATTAGTTGCTATTTCAATTCCAATAATAAATACTGAGAAAGCAATTGCATAAATAATTCCCGCTATATTTAAACTTGTTGATACAATTAGTTTTTGATTTTTTATAATCCCCCTAAATTTTACAATTAAAACTCTTTGAAAAAAGTCATATCCAGGAATTAATTCAAATTCATCATTTCCCTTAAAATCACCCCAGAAAAAATTAGCTTTACCTGGTCTTAAGTTCATTTTACGATACTTGATATATTTTTTTAAATCCGTTCTGAATTTTTTTGTATCTGAAATATCGAATTGGTATTTCTTTATTTTCATGAACTATAAAATTTAAAAAACTCTGCTTTAATTTAATCCAAAGGTACCAACAAAACAGGGATTTTTGATTCCTTTATAATCTCATCAGCAACACTACCGACAAATGCTTTATAAAGAAAATTATGGTCATGATGACCCGTTATAATAAGATCAGAATTAAGCTTTTCTGCTTCTTGAATAATCATTTCTACAGTAGCGCCTTGAATCAATAAGCCTTCGGCCTTTACACCTCTCGACTCCAATTGAAGGGCATATTCCTGCAACAATTTATGTTCTTCTTTTAAATCTTCTGCTCTGGCATCTCGAATATACTGCGGTCCCACATCATAACCAATAAAATCCGGTTCGGGTGCGGCAATATGAACTAACCATATTTTGGCATTAAACGCTTTTGCCATTTCATAGGCTTTATCCATTAAGAATTCTTCCTGCTCATTGAAATCTATAGAAACGAATATATTTTTCATAGTTTCTTATTTTAAAATTAATCCTTTAGATATATACGTATTAGCATAAAGAAAGGTAAAAAAGCTCAATAAACATCATATTTCAAACAAAAAAAGCCGGCTATACCGGCTCTTTTGTTTATTGTAAACTGTCAATTGTCAATTTTGTGCTAATGGATAATTCCGGTCTGACCTTCGGTGCTGACCTATGTGGTTCTTAGCTAGTCCACTCTTTCACATCATCTGGGCTTACACTTGGTATATCCAATTTCATTTTCTTTTTCAAACCTGAAATCTGATGGTGTAGTTTGGTATGTTTAATCTCCTTTAATTCTTCAATGGTTTTAATACCCGCTTCCATCACTACAGGAGCCCATTCTTTTGGCACACCGGCTTCAACGAAATCTGCTTCAGTCGCTACTTTGGCTTTTTTCTCGGGCTTCATTTGAGGGAAGAATAAAACATCCTGAATGGAATTGCTATTGGTCATAATCATGCTCAATCGGTCAATTCCAATTCCCAAACCGGCTGTCGGTGGCATGCCGTATTCCAATGCACGCAAGAAATCTTCATCCAACATCATGGCTTCGTCATCTCCTCTTTTACCTAATTCCAATTGCTCTTCAAATCGTTGACGCTGGTCAATCGGATCGTTCAGCTCAGAGAATGCATTACAAATTTCCTTTCCATTACAAATGGCTTCAAACCTTTCCACCAATCCTTCTTTGGTTGGGTGTTTTTTCGCCAAAGGAGACATTTCAATAGGGTAATCTGTGATGAAAGTTGGCTGAATTAATTGTGCCTCACATTTTTCACCGAATATCTCGTCAATTAATTTTCCTTTACCCATAGAATCATCAACAGGAACATGCAGTTTTTCTGCAGTCTTTCTTAATTCTTCCTCATTCATTTCAGAGATATCAATACCTGTGAAATGCTCTATGGCTTCATACATGGTGTAGCGTTTCCATGGTCTTTGGAAATTGATGATATTTTCACCCACTTTCACTTCAGTGGTGCCGTGAATGTCCATGGCTACTTTTTCCACCATTTCTTCTACCAAATTCATCATCCACTGGTAGTCTTTGTAGGCCACATACAATTCTACTTGGGTAAATTCAGGATTATGGAAACGGGACATGCCTTCATTTCTGAAATCTTTGGCAAATTCGAAAACCCCATCATATCCACCTACTATTAATCTTTTCAGATATAATTCATTGGCAATCCTCAGATATAATGTCATATCCAAGGTATTATGGTGCGTTTTAAATGGTCGAGCGGCAGCTCCACCGTAAAGTGGTTGAAGGATAGGCGTTTCCACCTCCAAATAACCTCTATCCCCCAAGAAGCTACGCATAGAATTCACCAATTGTGTTCTTTTCTTGAAAGTATCGCGAACTTCAGGATTTACAATTAAATCAACGTAACGTTGACGATATCTTTGCTCTGAATCAGTGAAAGCATCATATCTTTTCACATTCCCTTGCTCATCCGTAGTCTCTTTGGTGATGGGTAATGGTCTTAAAGACTTGCTCAAAATAAAAAGCTCTTTTACGTGGATTGAAATCTCACCTACTTGAGTAGTAAAAACATAGCCTTTGATACCGATAATGTCACCGATATCCAATAATTTCTTAAATACAGTATTATAAAGTGTTTTATCTTCATCAGGACAAATCTCGTCTCTATTTACATAGATTTGAATTCTACCAGTACTGTCCTGAATTTCAGCAAAGGAAGCTTTTCCCATGATTCTTCTGCTCATCAAACGGCCTGCAATGCTGATATTTTTATAATTTAGCTTGTCGCTATCATAGTTTTGTTTGATATCCTTGGCGCTAACATTAATGTCAAATGTTTCTGCGGGATAAGGATTAATCCCCAGTTTCTGTAGTTCTTCCCTGCCTTTTCTTCTTTCAATTTCCTGTTCGCTTAAATGCATCATTTTTTGCTAATATATATTGGAATCGCTTATCAACTATTTTAATCTGCAAAGATAGGATAAAGTATGGTAATTTTTGATAATTAGAGACTAGATTCTAGGGCTTTGAAACTAGATTTCACTCTGATTCTTTAAATAGACAATTGATAAAATAAACCTTTGGTTTATTCAGTTGACGAAAATTCCTGACTGAGCTTCTCTAATAATTCAAGTACAATAATAGATTAGGACATTTTGTCTATTGAATACAGTCAACTGTCTATTTTGAAGATTCTGCCCAATTATGATTTGACTTGTGTTACTGACCTAATCACCCCATATCTAACATCCATAAACCCAAGATTAAACCGTATCAAGTATCTTCACTATTTGACAAACTTCTTTCTTCTAGCTCCTTATTTCCAGCTCAATTTCTCTCTCCAAATATTTTGCTACCAATTCTCACCATCGTACTGCCTTCTTCTATGGCTATCTCATAATCACCACTCATCCCCATGGATAATTCTTTCAGTTTCAGTTTTTCATCATTGTATTGTGCGGATGTTTTATCAAACAACTTTTTCAGACTTTTGAATTCTCTTCTGATTTTATCTTGATCATCTGTAAATGTTGCCATGCCCATTAAGCCTTTTACTTCTACATGATTCATTTCTTTGAAAGCTTCAGAAGATAATAATTCATGTAGTTCCTGTTCATCCAATCCATATTTATTTTCCTCTTCCGCAATATGGATTTGTAACAAAACTGGAATCACTCTGTCAATTTTTTTACCTTGTTTATTGATTTCTTTTAATAAACGAACGCTGTCCACAGAATGAATCAAATGCACAAATGGAGCAATGTATTTCACCTTATTTCTTTGTAAATGACCAATCATATGCCATTCAATATCTTTCGGTAAGGTTTCTGCTTTATCGGTCAGTTCCTGAACTTTATTTTCCCCTAAAGCTCTTTGCCCGGCTTCATAAGCTTCCATCAAATCCTCATTGGGTTTGGTTTTGCTTACAGCCACTAGCTGGCAATTTCCTAAAGAATTTTTAACCGCTGATAAATTTTCTGCTATACCCATTGGAATATTTTATAATTTAATGCTACTAAAATGCTGACTTTATGATAAAGTTATTTTTATGTATTTCGAATGTTATATATTTGTCTATTGAACTATTTTTTAATAATTAATTTCAAAGGTAAAAGTTTAAGTTTTTACATTCACTTAAATTTTAAATTTTGATTATCAACCACAGAATAAATGACACTTTTAGGTAATCTTATTAAACAAGGGATACGGATTCGAGAGAGTTTGGATCAGGACTTTACACCTGCATTTGAGTTACAAAAAACTGAATTTCGTAAATTAATAATTGCTGCTCGCAATACGCAATTCGGTAAAGCATATAATTTCCCTGGGATTTTGCAATCTTTAAAAAAACAAGATAATAAAAGCTTTTATGAAGATTTTAAAGCCCAAGTACCAGTTCATGATTATAATAAAATGTATGAAAATTGGTGGCATAAATGTCTTGAAGGCGAAAAAGATGTGACATGGCATGGGGCTATTAAATATTTCGCACTAAGTTCAGGGACTTCCGGAGCTTCTTCAAAACATATTCCCGTCTCTTTGGAGATGGTAAAAGCTATCCAAAAAACCAGTGTACGGCAAATTTTATCACTTTCGCGCTATGAGGGTTTGCCCTCCTCTGTTTTTGAAGGCGGTACTTTGATGGTAGGAGGGAGCACCGATTTACAAGATAATGGCAATTATGCCGAAGGTGATTTGAGCGGTATTACTACTTCTCGTATCCCATTTTGGTTTCAGCGTTTCTACAAGCCCGGAAAAGCCATTTCTCGAAAAAAAGACTGGGAAGATAAACTCGAACAGATGACCTTGAAGGCCAAGGATTGGAATATTACCATAATTGCAGGAGTTCCCGCTTGGATCACTATTTTAATTGAAAAGATTATTAAGCACTATAATCTTAATAATATTCATGAGATTTGGCCGAATTTTGAAATCTATGTTCATGGAGGTGTGGCATTTGAACCCTACAAAAAAGGTTTTCAAAGGCTTTTGGGAAGAGATATCAATTATATAGAAACCTATTTGGCTTCTGAAGGATTTATCGCTTTTCAGGCATTTCAAGGAGTGGACAGCATGAGATTGGTGTTGAATAATGGCATATTCTATGAATTTATCCCCTTTCCTGGCGATAACTTTGACGAAGATGGAAATATGGTGGAAGATCCTAAAACCCTTATGATAGATGAAGTGGAAGAAGATGTTGAATATGCACTTCTGATTTCAACTTGCTCGGGAGCCTGGAGATATCTTATAGGCGATACTATAAAATTTGTGTCTAAGGCCGATTGCGAGATCATAATAACGGGCAGAACCAAACATTTTTTAAGTCTTTGTGGTGAGCATTTATCTGTTGATAATATGAACCATGCATTGTTGGATGTATCAAACGATATGGGCTTTGATTTGAAGGAATTTACTGTATTAGGGGTAAAGCATGGCTCGTTATTCGGACATGATTGGTATGTTGGGACAGATAATGCTAATGTGGATGAGGCGGCATTAAGAGAAAAGCTAGATGAGAGATTAAAAGAGTTAAACGATGATTATAAAGTGGAAAGCATTGCTGCTTTAAAGGATATAACAGTAAAAGTACTACCCAATAATGTATTTATAGAATTTATGGAAAGAAACGGAAAAGTGGGTGGTCAAAACAAATTCCCGAGAGTAATAAAAGGAGATAAACAAAAAGATTGGCTATCATATTTAGTCGAAAAAGGTATTCAATAAAATATGATTGAGGTTATTACCAAAGGGGTATTGTTTGGTTTGCTATTGGCTGTAATGTTAGGGCCAGTATTTTTTGCACTAATACAAAATAGTATTATAAAGGGCTTTAAAGCCGGTATATATATGGCTTTAGGAATAGCAATTGCCGATACTGCCTATATATTTTTAATGTATTTTAGCGTAAAGCTGTTTGAAAACAATGATACCGTATCTGTTTGGATGGGCGGGCTAGGAGGATTAATTATTTTGGTTACCGGTATTTTAAGTCTCAAAAAAAAGAGTGTCAGACTAGAGGAACAACAAGTAAACACACAGCGGTCAAGTTTCTTTAAGCAATTTGCTAAAGGGTTCGTTTTAAATGGAATTAATCCCTTCGTTTTGCTCTATTGGCTTGGCGTAATGACTTTGGTAACTAAAAGTTATCATTATGATCAGGGAGAGGTGATTGTATTTTTCACGGGGATTATCGGCACTTTATTAATATCGGATTTTTCTAAAGTGGCACTTTCTCATCGTTTGAGAGCTTGGGTAACGCCAAAAAGGTTGAATATTATGAATAAAGTAGTAGGCGTAGCCCTTATTTTATTCTCATTTAGGTTGTTTTATCATGCTATAGAACATTTTAATTAATCTTGGAAAACAGCAAGCTATCAAATGATTCCTCTTTAAAAATTACCTATTGTGTGGTTTTTCAACATAGAAAAGCTTGCTAGTATATTATTTGAGCATAAAATTTATCCATGAGAGTTTCTTAAAACCTTAGGCTTACTTATTAATTTTTGATCTTATTTCTTTTGTGAAAAGTTAAGGGAGGAAAAACCCAATTACTGATTTGATGCAATGGGTAAAGGTCAAATAATTTTGTGTTGATTTCCAATTCCAAGCCAGCATAGTTCTTTTCATATTTCCCTCTAAAGTAGGTTGTCAATCCATCATCCGTCCCTTTATAAGGATAATTGAATTTCACCCGCCAGCTATCCATTTTTTCATCTATACTTGCTTTCCACACTTCAGCGAATTCTTGTTCTACTTTGCTTGCGGGGTCAAATAGAATGCCTATTTCTGTTTTTCGGATTTCACCATTTAAGATGGGAGTGAAAGAATGAAATGAAAGGTGAATCACCTGATGATTATGATGCAGGTGCTGTTCTATTTTTCTTTCTAATTTGATTTTGTAGGGTAAATAATAATCTTCAATTCAATGCTGTCCTAAATAATTTAAAATTGAGATAAAAACCTAATCCTTCTGATATTTAATCCAGCTTTATCCATATTCAGGAAAAAGAACCCCCTGTTTGCCTTGATTTTGTAGTTTGGGTGGGTC
>NZ_JBNPEF010000019.1:0-68086 GCF_051117495.1 Marivirga sp.
GCATTCCTCACGGAAAACCAGCTTGCGGCTTACTAACAGGCTTCACCAACTTGCCTGCAAGGGACTTGCACCCTCTGGAATAATATGGTATCTTCGATACCAGATGCCCATACTGGGCACACACAAATGCTAAAAATGAATATGCGGACGGTGCTTTTTGGCTATTATTTAGTAAAATTAAACTATACCAGTTACAAGAAATGTGGCGCATACTCATTTTAGGTACTGTGTGAAAATCCAAATCATTTAAGAAAAATAAGGAGGAAAGATCATTATATCTTTCCATCCTGTTAGGCAGGGGCTAAGGCTTCTGCCGATTTTTTTTCATAGTGAGGATTATATTTGGCGTCTGTATTCCATAAAGTAAACATTAAACATAAAAGCTTTCTTTGTACAGCTATCAGAGCAATTATAGGTTTTGATTTTCTAGCTTTTAATCTTTCATAGAAAGGTTTAAGGGTGGGGTTGCATCTTACAGCGGTCATTGAAGGCATATGAAGCATTGCCCTAATGTGGCTATTACCTCTTTTACTGATAGATGTTTTTCCTCTATACAAACCTGACTCTCTGTGAACAACGTCATAGCCCGTGTAAGATGTTAGTTGCTTTGCATTCTTTATACCATGAAAACCCAGTGTTTCTCCGATTACCACTACAGCCGACAATAAACTAACCCCTGGGATGGAAGTTAATTGATCCACTTTTCTTGTCAATTGATGATTTTTTGCAACTAAAGCTCTCATTTCCATTTCAACCTCTTGAATCTGAACAGCCAATAATTGAAGCCTCTCCCCTAATCTTTTAATCACTTTGCTTTTATCAAGGAAACCATGTTCCAGCGCATGTAACTTACATTTTAACGCACTTTGTTCTTTGACCAATTGTCCTCTTTCTCTTGACATTTGCTTCAACTCCAATAGCTCTTGAGAAGGAGAAACCCACAAATCCAATTGTCTTTCCAATCCTAAACTACAAAGCATCTTTGCATCCAACAAATCAGTTTTTGATCGCTGTTTTAAACTCTGCGCATACTTTTTAACTCTTCCAGATGGCATAACAGATACATTTAGTCCTTGGTTACTTAGATAGTGGCACAGCTGTTCATGATATACTCCGGTTGCCTCCATCACAAAATAAAGATTGTCTGCACCATGCAAATAGTCAGTAAGCCAAGCCAATAAGTCTTCCATTCCTTGAGCTGTATTTTCAAAGGTTGATTCAGCCACCATTTCCTGCTCCATCTTGTTAGTCATATAACCATAAAATACTTTGAAATCATTCATTGCTACGTCTATGCCTACAGATTGTCTAATAAGTTGTAATTCCATATTAAAGTGGTTTAAATTTCTCAATGGCACTTTTGCTCGTAATTGATCCGGTCTAGCTATACTGACCTAGGTACTTGTCCAAGTTCTATTGAGCAAAAGGATGGGTAGAAATCCTAAAATGCGATATCAAATAAATTGTATCAAGCTAGGCACTGTATCCCATCCTCTTATTGTTTTTATATATTCCCAAGTTACACTATATTGAATCGTTTTTAAACAGAACGCTAACATACGAGCTGGTCGTTGGCAACAATAATCTGTAATATGAAATACCCCCATTAGGTTATAATCTTACTACTTTGTATTTCGGATATCTAAGAAGCTACATGTATTCAATTCAGCTTTCAAAAAACAAATGTACTGCTTCTCAAAATACCCTAATAAAAGTTCTCTTTTTAAGAACTAAATTTGTATCTTTGTTGTAATTATGAAGCTTTTACATGGATAGAATATTTGCTAAAAGAACCTTAAGAGAATTTTGGGAAAAGCATGCTGATTCAGAACAGTATCTCAAGACATGGTATGATACAGCTATGAACAGTCAGTGGAAAACCCCGAATGACGTGAAAAACACTTATGCAAATGCTAGTATATTAAAAGATGAACGAGTTGTATTTAACATCAAAGGAAACTCATACAGACTTGTGGTAAAGTTCAATTTTGAAAAGCAGTGGATATTTATCCGATTTATAGGAACGCATGCAGAATACGATAAAATTGATGCTAACAACATTTAAATAGATAATTATGACGCTAAAACTTATAAAAACAGATAGTGAATATCAAGAGGCTCTAAAGAGACTTGAAGAAATCTTTGATGCTAAAATAGGTACACCAGAAAGTGATGAGGCTGATATTCTAGGACTTCTTATTGATGAATATGAGAAAAAACATTACCCGATAGAAGCACCAGACCCCATTGAAGCAATTAAAATTAGAATGGAGGAAATGGACTTGAAACAGAAAGATTTAGTAGGTGTAATTGGCGGGAAAAGCAGGGTTTCAGAAATTCTTAATCGAAAGAAAAAGTTGACTGTTGATATGGTTCGCAGCTTGGCTTTAAGATTAAATCTATCAGCGCAAATTCTAATAAACGACTACAAGCTAATAAAATAATAAAGTTGGCAACATTAGCTAAAAACAATGGCGATTAGCAGGTAATTTAAATATTATCTCTTTTTGCTATCTTTATCTGAGATTGAAAGTGAGTGCTTTTAATCCGCCAAAGTTTTTTAGCCTAAGCGTTGCCAACAATAATTGCCCTTGCAATTGATTCGAATTTGGTGGATTTTTACATCAAATTATAAATTATGGCACGTCAAAGTATATCATTTACCGAACCGAATGACGAGTGGCTAAAATCCCAAGTCGACAGTCAGGAATATTCAAGCAAAAGCGAATTAGTGAACGATTTAATCCGACAAGCAAGAAGCCAACAAAAGCAAATTGATTGGATTAAAGCAAAACTTGAAAAAGCTGAGAAAAGTGGTTATACAGACGCAACTAAAGAACAGATTTTAGCAGAATCAAAGTCTGATTTACATGGCTGAATATAGACTGAGCAACGAAGCTAAAAATGACCTAATCAGAATACATCAATACGGAGTTGAAAAATTTGGTGAAATACAAGCTGATAACTATTTCAATACTTTTTTCGATTACTTTGACATGATTGCCGAGAGACCATTTTCATACGAATCAGTTGACTCCATTAAAGAAGGATATAGACCTTGTGTTTGCGGGGCTGACAGCATCTATTTTAGAATCAAGGATGATGACAATATTGTTGAGATTATGGCAATCATTGGCCGACAGGATATTACTAGAATAATAATAAAAGTTGCCAATCGACCAGACGACCGTGAGCCATAAGCCCACGCTGCGCCTCTCATCAGCTAGCTAGCGGATTCGGGTCTCGAATAAAACGGTTTACTGATTGACTACTTGTAACCTCATGTAATAGAAAACCGGTAAACTATATGATTATATTTAATATCTTGTTCCTAAAATTGGATATATCAAGATAGATAAACGAATTCATTTCTTATACCTTTTCATCTTTAAAACTTTATAAAGTCTGATTGAAAATTTAAGTTTCTTCCACATTTTTTTTGCATTCTACAACATTTTTTTATGCTGTGTGCAACCAAAAGAATATGAAACATGCGCTTTTTTCTATTATTCAAAAAATCTAATTTTCTAATTTTATTCCTTGCTTTTTTCTTATTGGGCTTTACGAAATCCAGTGCCCAAAATGCTAAACAAGATTTTCAAAATTTGTTTAATAAAGAAGCCGAAGGTTTTACATTGTTAAATCAGGAATTTATCAAAGAGGGGCCCGATGAATATTTCTTGAAGTCAGTTTTCAACTATGAAAATGAGGGGGTAAAAGTAGAAGTTCCAGTCTTTCTTGAATATCCTGAAAAATCACATTTAGAAAAAAATGAAATTGGCAAAACACCGAATATAGTTTTTAATCCGCCTAATATCCATGAGATATATTACAGCATGGATAGAAATGCTCTTACAGATAAGATTGAGAAGGAGCAATTATGGGATATAAATACTAAAATAAGAGAGGAACTGATCAATAAAGAAAGCTTCATAAAATGGCAGGTTCAATATGGCGATATTCTAGAAGATCTACCCGCCTTATCTCTCTTTCCTTTAGAGATTGAAAATTTCAATTATGAAGAAATGACTATCTATCAAGGTGCTTCATCTAGAAACCTTAGTAATTCTGTAACCTACTTTAATCCCGAGCTTAATAAAGATGTGAAAGTGACAATTGATCATGGTTTAAAGGCAAAATTAAATTTTAAAGTTTGTGATAAATCATCTCCCTACCTTGTAAATGAGAATGAATTTTTTGTAGAAAAAAACATTCGGAAGAGAAATAAAACGAATCTAACATTAAAATACTACCAAGAAGGAATTTTAGTGACTGTCAAAATTGATGCCGATGAAAATCGTGCTTTAGAGGATGAATTAGAGGAGATTAAGCCTCTTTTAGAAAAATTGGACATAGAATCCATGAAGCAATTTGAATTTCCTTCTATTCATCAACCATTTGCTGATGTACCCAATACAAAAATGGATACAGATTTTTTTAGAGAGGTATTCACTATAAACAATGAAGATTTTAAGTTGCAAAAAGTCACTTCTCATGAAGATAAGATGATCCTAACTTACCATATTTCTAATGAGCCAGAACAGCTCAATTTTAAACTACATTTGGCATATGGTGATTTCGGAAAAGAAATAGATGGCGGTAGGTCAAATATATACAGAATTAACCATTTTGAGGTATATGAAGAATTTGAATGTGGCCGAGTTGATTTGGAAAGAGGTGAGAAACTAGATATTATCAACAATTCCTATTCTTTTGATAAACAAAAGATTGCACTTTGGGAAAAGGAAAATGTTGATTTCTCCAAAGCCAATCCTCTTGTAGATTTAGTTCCTGCTAAGGTTGGGGTTTTCAAGCTGATAAAATGTGGCTTCGATATAAATGATCTTGAAGCAGGATACGTTTATAAAAATAAAAAAGATGATGAAGTAAATCTTGGACTGAGCTATGGTATGAAGGCTGTAAAAGAGTATCATGAATTTCAATTAAAGACATTTAATGAAAATGAAGAGATGGAAAGTGGTCAATTTTCAGTTAATAACCATAGCTATACTTTTATGGAAATAAGAAATGGTATTGGAGCTTTCATGATGAAGGACAATCTTTTACTCCGTCTATTTATTGAAAGTGAGAAAAACAAGTTTAACCAATCTAAGGAGACGCTAAAATCCTTTTTAAAGGAACTAGATATTATTAGAATATTTCAATTTGAGCCACCAGAAGATTATAACTTAGAAGTTCCTACCGTATCTAAAGATGGGAAAGAAATCTGTTGGGATGCAAAATGCATGGAAGAAAAACTAGCCAACTGTGAAACGGCAGTATTCGGAGGTCGATTAAATTTTAGACTTAGTGTGCTCTATACCATAGAAAAAAATATGGATGATAAATGCAAAATTTCAATGGTTTATGATCGCAATCCCAACAAAGATTGGGAAGGCAAACCCCTATATTTCACCATTCCAAAGGATGGGGATTTCAAAGAAGAAGTCATTCGAAAAGTATCGGATTGTATGGAAGGAAAAAGTGATGATTGCACTGGCCCTTTGATGGATGAAATAGAATAAATTTTCTACTTTTAAAGAAGAAATGATCATCCTTTGAATTGAGATGAACGAAATATCACTCCACATCCTTAATATTTTCTTCTTTATTTTCCATGGTGTGCTGATAATATTCAATGTTCTGGGTTGGTTATTTAAGCGCACCAGATTTTGGAATTTGATCACACTTTTGGCTACTGCAGGCTCATGGTTTGTGTTGGGAATTTGGAAAGGTTGGGGTTATTGTCCCTGTACTGATTGGCATTGGATGTTTCGTTCAAAGCTCGGCCTCCCAATTGAAACTAGTTCATACATTGATTTTCTAATAATCAATCTATTGAATGTTGATTTGCCACGGTCGATTGTTGATACAGGAACTCTAATAATATTTTTAGCTTGTTTAGTTATAAGTATTTGGGTTAACATCAAAAACATCAACCTTATTAAATAATTGTTGCTAAATAAATTGTCATTTTTAATCTTACTATTTCCAGTAATTTACTTATTCGAATATAAAATTATCCATTTCAAATAAAATGAATTTATTTTGTTTATTTATGTAACCTCATTATTAAACAATACTTATAAACCAATGTATCAACATTTAACGAGAGATGAATCGAACTTTACCTCTTTTTCCTTTGAAACTCGTGGCATTTCCATATCAAAATTTAAATTTACATGTTTTCGAGCCACGATATAAGGATCTTATATCCGACTGTATTGAAAATAAAAGCACCTTTGCCATTCCTTCTTATGTTAAGAATAAAGTAGAATATGGTACTGAAATGGAAATACGTGAGGTCACCAAAAAATATGAGGACGGAAAATATGATATTAAAACTAGAGGTAAAAGAATTATAAAAGTCCTTGATATGGAAAACCCTTACCAAAGTAAAAAATATGCGATTGGTGCCATTGAAGAAATTCCCAATAAAAATAATGGTGATGTTTTACTGAAAGAGGAAATTTATGAAGCTGTTCAAGAAATGTACGATTTAGTGGAAGTGGATAATCGTCAGCTTTCCATGGATTTTCAAATTTTTGATATCGCTCATCAAATTGGCTTATCTCAAGAAGCAGAATACGAACTGATTCAAATCACAGAAGAAAGGCAAAGGCAGAGATTTGTATTAGATCATTTAAAAGTATTACTTCCAAAATTAAGAGATGTTCAAAGGGCTAAGGAGTTGATCCAAATGAATGGTCATTTTAGAAAATATAATCCACCGCAGGAATTTTAAACGCAACGGTAAATCCCATTTCGTCAAGTTTATTATCGAGAATATAGCTTTCTGTTTTGAGCATAAAACAAATTACTAATTCGGATTCTAAACTCACCTAAACAACTACCCTCTTGGCCAATTTCATCTTACAGAAACTTTCAGGTAAAAAAAAGGGGGTCTTAGTTGTTTTGCTTTTATCGCTATTAAAATTGACAAAGTAAGATTAAGTCAAGTTAATTAGAGAGAAGATAACTACCAGGTTTTGACATCAGAAAAAATAACAAATTAAGATCTTCCTATTAATTCTTGAATATTCTAAAGACGACATTTTTCATTCCTCTTTTAATATTTAAAAAATAAATCCCAGCCTTCAATTGAGAGAGGTCTAGCGTATGATCATTATTAAATTTTCCATTCAATAATTGAGCGCCTTCTAATCCCATTAATTGATAATAATATTCTTTTGGCTCTAATAATTCAATCTTCAATTCTGAATGAACAGGATTTGGATAAATTGTTATTTCATTACTCAAGGATAAATTATGGGATGTGATTAATTCTTCTATTCCGTTTAAAGGTAAAGTGAATTCTTGTCCACCAGATTTATGGTGGATTTTTCCACTAAGGGCTCCTCCCCTAGCCATAATTGGGGAAAAACGAACATAAATTGTGATTTCAGGAATATCTCCTTTTTCATCTATGGGCAAGATTAAATTATTGGTATAATTAGTTTCTTTCAGTAAGCTAATTTCAAAATTTTCACTTGCCGTCACGTGTAGATTTTCTACTAAATTTTGGGCTTGTAATTTATATCGTTTGGGTTCTGAATTATAATCTATCAACACACTTCCAAAACTCAAGCCCTGCTGTGGAGCTTCAATATTCAAAACAGTATCCCGAGGAATGATTTCTAAATCCGCTAACAATTCTGGGTATATATAAAATGAACCTTGACTCTTTCCGATAAAACCCGTGATATTTATTTTTTCAAAAGGAATTTCCATACCCACTAATGGGTGAGATTCAGAATTTATCATTAAGGAAATAGTATCTGAATGGTTAAAAACCCTATATTCTTTGGACTCGAAAAAGCCCTCGTCTGATATGGTTAAATCCTCAATCCTCACTCTTTGTGCAGCAATTGATTCATTTAGATCTGAAATAGTTGAATGCAAGGGTGCTATCACAACAGAATCAGACGATAGAATATCAATCTCCTTTTCGGGAATAATGCTAAGCCAATTTTCTATTTTAGATAGAACACCCTCCACCTCCACACTATCTCCAAACCTCAGATTAGTAGAATTTAAACCCTCAATTGCTATTCCCGCAGTTTTATCTTGAATGATTCTTCTATCCTCAAAATGATTATTTCCTCCTATTACAACACCCTGAATTTTCACTCTTTCACCTATAGGTTTATCTCTAACAGACGCTATATCAGTTAAATTTAAAGTGCCTTCTTGAGCTGTAATAGGTAATTTAATTGTGTCGGCATTTTGGCTTATATGGATGATATTACCTTGATAAAAAACTCCATTGCTATCTTGGGGAGTGAATCTCACATATATCTGTCTTCCATCGAAGGTTTCATGGTCAAAAACAAGTGTATCGGCTTCCGTGGAAAAATCAGGCTCCAAGGAAAGCTTAAATGCCTCAGTTGCCACAACTACAACAGAATCCCTTAAATTTTCAGCTAAAAGCTGATAAGATTGAATTTCGGAGGTATTTGGAAAATGAACCAATCCAAAATCAGTGGAAAATCCGCTGGTATCCAATACTAATTCAGATTTGATAAAATTGATCTCCAAAATTTCTGAAATACTCCCATCTGTTATCTCAAAGGAGATTTTTCCTGTTTGCTTGTAACTCAAATCCTTAAAAACACCCTCTCCATTGCTAAGGCTTAACTCTGTTTGACCAGAAAAAGAACTATCCTTTTCAACCACAATATTCAATGTTCTATTCGCATAATCTATATTTCCATTCTGATCTTGAGCTGTAAGGGAAATATTGAAACCTTCATAAACATATACTTCCGCAGGTGCTTCAAGCTCAAATTCTGTAGCTGTCACATCTAGCTGATGAACATCGGAAACAACAGCTTTACCAAAATCATCAGCCAATTGCGAGCCATTGGGTTTCACTTCCAAAGAAGTATTTATATTGGGGATTTCAAAAGCCAAATGCTGCTCATCATCCACTCTTTCCTTTAGTTTAATCCTTAATTGATATGAATTTTGCCGGCCATCATTAAGCTCAAATTCTTGAGCGAATTCAAATACAATAGAATCTGGGAAAATATAATTTTCAGTACTCAATTTTACATCATTAGAAGAGTCAATTAATTCCACTGCATTAAATACCTTATGGAAATTGACTTCATTTTCAGCAGCCGAATAAATGACCATTCGGGAAATATAGGTTGGCAATTCATCACTGGTACCGCCATCTTCAACAGTAAAATTATAAACAGGGATAAAATCCTGAGTTGCCTCAAAAGCATTGATATTAGTTGCCGGAATTTTTTCTGAAGAAGAAACTACTTTTACGTCTTGATCCGCATTGGTATTTAGTGTGAAGAAGTCCAATTGAATAATTTCAGTTGCATTGCCCAAAGTATCCTCGGCTACAGTAAATAATGAATATTCAGTATTGGAAGACAAATCTTCAATATTTATTAATAAATTTTCACTTGCTTTTTCTAAGTCAATTTTCTGATTACCAGCAACAATTATATGCTCATCGGATGAAGGATTTTTCAAAGTTTCAACCTCAATAATTGAATCACCTACATTTTTCACCGCATAATATACTGTGGATAATTCATTGACTACAAAATTGAAATCAACTGATTCGCCATTTATATTTGAAATAGTAGGTTCAATCTCAAAAATAGGCGGATAAGTATCTGAAATCTCATCATCCAAAGTCAAAAATAATTGAATACTGTCATTTGATTTTTCCATTATACCAGCCAAATCTATAGCTCCAAAAGGAATTTGTGCATTTCCATCAAAATAAATATTTTGAGGCTGGATTTTTACTAAAACTGTATCTTCTCCACTTGAAAACTGAAGGATATTTGCTTTCAAATCACTCCATAATGATGGTTGAATTAAAGTGAGGCTATCCATTTCAACCCTAGTTCCCATTAATTCGCTGAATGAATTGAATTCTTGCGCTGAAATATGGTAGGTCTTTGGAATAAATTCGGCATTATCCAAAATAATCACTGTATCTGCATTAATCCTGACTATACCATTTACCTCTTCCCTACTGCCTATAACTTTCACCTTATTTCCGGTAGCCAAATTGTCAATTACCTCATTTGAATATATGGCAATACCTTTTTCATAAGTCTTGGCCTCATCCTTTTGAATATAAAATTGAGAATTTGATAATCCGAAATCATTGGAGGAAACAAAGCACGAGCTTACATAGATTTCCCCATTTATACCATTACGGATTGCATGAATAGAATCCAAAACCTCAACAACTTCAATTTCATTTGATGATATGGATGCATCCAAATTAGGCTCAATAGCTGAAGCTGAATTCAAGCTTACAAACTCATGCTCCGTAGGAATTTGAATGGTAAATTGGGCAGTATCGCTAATTTGAAAACGGTTAAACCAAACGGATAGGGTGAAATCAACTGACTCGCCTGAAGGAATTTCATATTCCTCATTTTCAGGAAAATCAATTTCTATTCTATTATTGAAAATGGAAAGTTCAGCATTATTGATCTTATCATTTCCAGCTTTCAAGATAGCGTTCACTGTGTTTTCCCATGCTAAGGTATTGTTATCATGAGATTCAAATACCATCTTCTTAACTAAAGTGGGTTCAGTATCTTGAGTAGCCAAATCAGAAATTTGAAAGCTAAAAACATCCATAGCTTCTGATTCCTGATCTACAGTGGATAATAAACTTGTAACTTCAGGTTGAGCCAAAGCATTGACTTTGGAATCTTGATCCAATGCAATTTCGGTGCTAAAATTGGTCACAGCAGGACTTGTAATATTATAACAACTATCCTCATATGCGTAAATGGCTATATGATAATTAGTACCATCATTCAGTTCAGAGATGATGGCACTTTCTCCACTTCCTGTAAAAACAATCTTATTTCCATTACGCAATTCATTAGCTTGAGTGAAATCGGAATTAGCGGTGTATGAAATTCCGCTTACCGGCTCTGCATCTACCGGACTGCCTTCTTTGATTAAAACCATTGAATTTAATCCTACAGGAGCATCCCAACTGAGTTCAGCCGTATTTTCAGTGATGTTTTGAAGGGAAATATTTGACACTTGTTCAGTAGGTGACTGACATCTAAAATGATCGCCTAGATTTGAAAAATCATCCATGTCATAAACAATCCATTCAGAATCAAATGAATTATTACCAAATGACACCAAGTTATTGGGGTTTCCTTCCGTGACGGAAGCCTTTCTGACCAATGTTTTGTCCTGAGTAGCTTCTTCTATACCTGAAACATTCCAAGCCGAGCCTGGATCAACTCCAATCTCTCCAATCTCATCTATGATATTTCCTTTGTACAATAATACCAAGGCATCATCACCATTGAAATTAGTAATGGAAAATTGCTCAATATCCGCAAGCGCCTTAAGTTCAGCTTCAGCACTGGTATTAACAATCACTAAATTTTCTTGATCCGCTAAATCCGTTTGTATTTCTGAAAGTGCATACTCAAAACTTACACTTTCACTTCCATTTGTATAAATCGCAATGGAAAAATCATTTAAATCAATAACATTTCCACTGTTATTGAATATTTCCAAAGCTTTATTACTGCTACTACCTTCTATGTATTCAGAAAAGAAAACGCTGGTAATCAAAGGAATTATATCAATTTCTGATGTATTTACTGTCAAACTATTTCCATCAGAAATTTCAATTATAATGCTTTCCTCTGTGTCATATTTCAGATCAGTCCATTCATAAAAACCATCTGTCATAGCTACCGGCCCTAAACCAACTGATGGGGAACTTAAATTTCCACTGCCAGTATTTAGAGACAGGCTGAGATTTCTGCTAGCCCTGTCTATATTTCCATTTGCATCCACTGCGGACACATTCAAATTAAAGGCTTCATTTACTTGTGCGCTTGATACGGTAGAAATTTCATAATCCGTGGCCTCAACATCAATGGTGAATGGATTGGAAGTAATGGCTGATGAGATTGGGGTTTCAAACAAGGAACCACTTGCATCAGCTTCAATACCATTGGTTTCAGGAATTTCAAATCCTAAAACTGCCTGGTCAATTTGGTTTTCTTCCAGCCAAATGAAGAGCGTTAAGCTTTCAGCGTTGCCATCAGCTATTTCGAACTCATTTCCTGCTAAATCGAATGCAATATGATCTTGATTAATAGATAAATCTGTAATACTCAAATCAACAGTGCCATCATTTAATTTTGCTCCTTTTATGATTGAAGACCAGTCCGAAATATTATTATCAGCACTTTTTTCTATTACAATTTTATTAACTAAAGTTGAGACTCCATCGCCACTCCCTTGATCTTCAATAACAAATTTAAAAACGGGTACTGCATCTATTTCCGAATTTGTAATTGATGAGATATTGCTTGAGGAAATTTGGGTTAAAGGAGCTTCAATTTTACTATCCTCATCAAAAGCAGTGCTTGTGCTTATGGAAATAGTTTCGCTCTCATTTAAGTAGCAATGATCGGTTGTTAAATATTCAAATATTGAAAAATGATATTCAGTACCTTGCGTGAGACCCGTAACATCAATTGAACTACCACTTCCATCATAAACCACAAAAGTACCCGTCCCAATTTCATCTGCCAGACCACTGCTAAGATCTGCATCAGCAGTGTATGAGGTTCCATTTTCAGGTTCTCCATTAACTGCCTCATTTTCCTTGACAACTACTACAACTGCATCACCATTTCCTCTACTCCAATTGAGCGTAATTTGATTGTCGTCAATATCTCCTGCTGTTGGGCTTGAGAAACTAGCTTGAGTAGTTGGTGCTGTACAAGAAGCGCCTAAAGTTTGACCATTATTAAGTTGCCCTTTTGTTTGGCTTGCAGGTGCTTGCCATGTGAAATCCGCATAATAAGCCCCACTTCCTGACAGCTGTAATGATTCAGCAACTGGCGTTGACGTGGTTTCCTCCACTCCAATATCTACAGAAGACTCACCATCTGCCGGGCCTCCTACCCCAGTGAAACTGCCCTCATAACTTATAAATTGAATTAAATTTCCATTATAATCCAAAGAAAATGCATCAGGGCCGTTTTGAATGCTTGATATATTTTTAAAATAAATGGTATATCCATTTTCGGTATCGCCTGCAGTAAAAGTATCCAATGAATGGGAGCTACTATAGGTTTCGCCATCGGAACCATTATAAAGTGATAAATTAAACAAGCTTAAGTCATAAGATTCTGCATCTTCTAAAACTATTTCAACAAATTCCCCTTCATCTGTACTTACATTATCATAATGAAATTCATTGATCCATGCATTTTGAGCATGCAGATGAGAAAAAACTAGTAGGAACAATACGGATAGAAAGATAGGTTTTGGTAAAAACGACTTCATTTTGAATACAATGGTTCGAATTCAAAAATGATAATTTACCTTTAAAATTCATAATAATTTGAAGAAATATCGAAGTATCTACAGTTAGCCTAAATCTGATTTTAATTTTGAACCCACTTTACAAGAGTGAAGAAGGTCATTTTAGCGTATTGCTAATAGTTATTTTCCTTTCAAACTTTTGATATAAAGTCTCTCAACTTTCTCCCTTGCCCAAGGTGTTTTTCTCAAAAATGTGAGACTGGATTTTACGGAAGGGTCAAAATTAAAACTATTAATCTTGATCCTTTCTCCCAATTCTTCCCAGCCATAGATTTCCACTAAATGTTCTAAAATGGCTTTTAGCGTTACACCATGTAGTGGATTATTCGGTTGTTGCTCTGGCATAATCTTATTTTAATACTTTAAAATAGAAAAAGCATCCGACTTTAGCCGAATGCTTTCTAATATTTTTGATGAAACCTAACAGTTAGTAACTGTACTCAATTAGTTTACAATAGTCCGTTAGTTTTTCTAACAGCTTCTGCGCTTTCATTCAATTTTGCTTTTTCAGCATCATCTAATTCAATTTCCACGATTTTTTCAATTCCATTTCTACCAATGATAGCTGGAACACCTATAGAAATGTCCTTTAAGCCATATTCCCCATCTAACAAACAAGAACAAGGGAACATTTTCTTAGAGTCATTAGCAATTGCATGAACCATAGCAGAAACGGCCGCACCCGGAGCATACCAAGCAGAAGTTCCCAATAATTTGGTTAAAGTTGCTCCCCCCACTTTTGTTTCTTCTTTTACATTTTCTAGTTTATCTGCTGAAATAAACTTGGAAACAGGAACACTATTTCTAGTTGCCAATCTTGTCAACGGAATCATACCAGTATCACTGTGCCCTCCGATTACCATACCATCTACATCAGATGCAGGACATTCCAAAGCTTCAGCTAATCTGTATTTGAATCGAGCAGAATCCAATGCACCGCCCATTCCAATAATTTTATTTTTTGGAAGACCAGTAGCTTTATGCGCTAAATAAGCCATAGTATCCATAGGGTTGGACACTACAATGATGGTTACATCAGGAGAGTTTTTAATTAGATTTTCAGCAACTTGCTTAACGATACCAGCATTAGTGGATATTAATTCTTCTCTGGTCATTCCTGGTTTTCTAGGAATACCCGAAGTAATTACGGCTACATCACTGCCAGCAGTTTGGCTGTAATCATTTGTAACTCCTGTGATTTTAGTATCAAAGCCATTCAATGATGCACATTGCATCAAATCCATGGCTTTTCCTTCAGCAAAACCTTCTTTAATGTCAACCAAAACTACTTCTTCGGCAAAATTTTTAATAGCAATGTATTCGGCACAACTTGCACCTACTGCTCCAGCTCCTACTACTGTAACTTTCATTTTATTTATTTTATAAGTTAAACAATCTTAAATTCGTCCACAAAACTACAAAAAATAATGCTATTCTGACGATGATTCCTTAAGTGTTTCTAAGGATAGAATAGCATAGTCTCAACAGAAAAAGTCACATTTTCTTTAACAGCAAAAATCACTAAACCGGTCAGTATTATCATACCTTACCGTTTCCGATCGGTGTGCCACCGACCGGGGTAGAATCCATGGTTGGTGGCACACCGACCATTTAAACCGTTATGGTAAAACTGACAAATATCACTTAGCATTGAAAAACAAATAGTTGTTTACATTTTTCCGTAAACATGTCCTAAATCAAAAAAGCCGAAATTAGTTTTATAAGTAGAAAATAAACGAGCCACATATTCATTTTGTTGCTGGGTATAAGACTCTAAAACCTTGGCTTTAATTTTCGGATAATGATCAAAAATTTCAAAAATATTAATTTGCGGGATTACATAAATCTGGGCTTTTTCTGAGGCAACAACGGCATTATAAATCCTTCGCGCATCAGGAATCAATGCATTATCACCAAAGGATTTGTTTTCATGCAGTATTCCCAAGCTTTCGAATCTTTCTTGTATATCTAGCGTCAAAGATATTTCTCCTCTTTGAATCAAGTAAAGTGCATGACTGGGATCATCCCTGAAAAAGACTACTTCATCTTTTTTATAAACTCGCATATGCATAAATGGTAAAAAATGCGACAATTGTTCAAAGGATAATTGCTCAAATAATTTTATCTCTTTCAAAAACTGAAAAAGTACCATTTGTTTATGGTCATAAGTCTTCCTAAATGGATTTAGTATTTTCATAGTATGCTATTCTTAATATTTTTTTGCTCGTTTTTTTAATTTTAAATACATCAGAGAATTTATATCCCACAACCCAAACAATTTCTTCATTTGATTTTAATACCATAGTATATTCTTTCTGATGTAAAGGTACTTTTTGGTCTATCAATATATCACTTATTTTTTTCTTGCCCTTCATCCCTATTGGCTGAATTTTATCTCCTTCATGCCAAATATCGATTTCTAATGGCGCTTTCAATAATTCATAATGAACATAGGCTACCTTTGCATCCTGATTAAAGTTTACTTCATAATAATCAACAAAGTTCCACTTTAGCAATCCAAAAGGGGTTTTTATTGAACCTTCTTCTAAATTTATCAGCTTGGGAAAGAAAGATAAAAGATTGCCATCTTTTGATTTAGTCACGAATAAAACATCTCTATCAACACTTAAAATATATTCCGAACCGAAAAATTGAGCTCCTACTCTGTTGAAGTCAAAAGATTGTAATTGCGCTAACCCGAAACCATAATCTGACAATAATTCAGATAAATATATCAGTGAATGCGGATTTTTGAATATTAATTTATCGATTTCAATATGCTCTTCTAAATAGCGAAAATATTGCTTTGCTATACTTTCCATTTTTTCATTCCAAGCCTCCTCTGTTGCCCTTAAACGCAACGCAGTTTGCTGAAAACTAGCTATCAAATTTGGGTTTATGGCCATTAATTGTGGAATCACATGATGTCTGATTTTATTGCGAGTATAATGATCCGAAGCATTGGATGCATCTTCCCTCCATTCAATTGAATTTTCCCTTGCAAATTGCTCTAACTCCTCTTTTCCGGTAAAAAGTAAAGGTCTGGCAATATTGTTCTGCAAAGGCAGAATACTTCTGATCCCTTTTATTCCAGTTCCCCTACTCAAATTTAAAAGAGCAGTTTCCAATAAATCATTAGCATGATGTGCCGTTAATAACTTACTAAAAGAATGTTTTTTCATCAATTCTTTGAACCAATTATAGCGTAATTCCCTAGCCTGAATTTGCGTGGATCCTTGATCTTTGGGGACCTCAACTCTTTTGATAAAGAATTTTACTTTTAATTTTTTGGCCAAATCCTCCAAAAATTGCTCATCAATATTTGAATCTTCCCCTCTCAATTGAAAATTCATGTGCGCTAAAGCAAAATTATAACCGTTATGCTTTAAAAGATGGGCTAAGACCACAGAATCGAGTCCCCCACTGATGGCTAACAGTAGGTACTCGTCTTTTTCGAAAAGTCTTTCTTTATTTATAAAATCTAAAAATGGTGCGCTTAACATATTTCTTTGTGAAATTACTTAGATTTGCACAGAATTTGCTATTAAAAAGCAATCAAAAGTAAATGTATGAACTTCCAACGAATTTTAATCCTTTGTTTCTTTCTAATCTTATCCATAAGTGCTAATGCACAAAAGAATGGAGTAAAATACGGTTCAGAGGGATATCAAGAATTTATTAATAAAGGCAACAATAGTTTCACTCGTTTAGTAGAAAAAGTTTGGTTTGATATTGAAAAAGAAAATGTTAAAATCACTGGAGATTCCGCACTTTATTATGATAAGCAAGGAATCATGATCGTATTTGGAGACGTGGTGGTTACAAAAAACGATACGATTGATATCACTTCGAAAAGGTTAAATTACTACATAGATGAAAATAAAGCAGAATTAAGGAATAATGTGGTGTATGATGACGGTGAAATGCGTATGACCACCAATTATTTAGATTACTATATGACCACAGAAGACGGCCATTTTTTTAATGGAGGTAAGTTAGTAGATGATGAAACGACCTTAATTGCAAGAGAAGGATTCGTAGTCAATGCTGAAGACTTAATTAAATTCTATCAGGATGTGGATTTGACGAATCCCAAATATCAATTATTGACCGACACACTGTATTATCACCGAACTACTAAAATTGCTACTACTTTTGGCCCCACTAAAACCATCATGAAAAATGGAGAAGTGGTGGACGCAGATAAAGGCGGTAAATTTTATACTGATAAGAAAAATGCACAATATACTTCGGGGAAAATTACTACCGAATCTTATGAAATTTTTGGCGATGAGCTTTACTTTGATGATTTAACTCAAGAATCAAGAGCCAAAGGAAATGTGAAAGTAATTTCCGAAGAAAATGACATCATTATTTTTGGAGATGAAGCATCTACTAAAAAAGAGCAAGGAATTACAAAAATTTGGGGAAATATCTTACTAAAGCAAGCCGTAGATAATGATACATTGAATCTTACGGCTGACTCCTTAATTTCCATTGATTCAGAGTATGATTCATTAAGCAGATTATTGGCTTTCAATAACGTGAAAATTTTCAAATCCGATTTGCAGGGAGTTTCGGACTCTATGGCTTATATGATGCAAGATTCAATGATTTTCTTTTATGACAATCCTATTTTATGGAGTGATGGAAATCAAATAATTGCAGATACCATATTCATGGAAATTAAAGATGGAAAAGTGGATAAATTGAATATGCGAAACAAAGCTTTTTCCATAAATCAGGATACCGTCAAAAATTTCAATCAGATAAAAGGTCGGAATATGACAGCCTATATGAAGAATGATGAAATGGATAAAATATTAGTGGAAGGAAATGGAGAAAGTATATATTTCGCAGTTGATGAAGAAACCTTAGACCTGATTGGCATGAACAAAGTCTTGTGCAGTTCCATGAAAATTCAATTCCTTAATGGCGAAATGAATGATATTACTTTTTATAAGGACCCAGAAGGTCGATTTATACCACCGCACGAAATTGCAGAACCAGAAACAAGATTGAAAGATTTTGAATGGCTTATCGAGAGAAAACCCACAATAATTGATGTATTGGGAAAATACGCCCCCGTTCAAAAGCAGAATTCTGATGCAGAAAAACCTATCCTACCTGATGAAACTAAGTTGAAAACTGAAAATTAAATTCAGTTAAACGCTCTTAAAATTTATTTATTATACACCAATTCTATTTTTTTTAAAAAACATTAGACTTTATAATAAATAAATCCTATTTTTACTAGTCAAATTTCTATAGCCTAATGAAAATATTTTTCACCATAATCCTATCATTCATTGTGACCATGTCAGCATGGTCTCAGGATATAATGGTCAAGGATTTGGATTCTGAAATAATCACTGGCTATCAAAAAACAAATACCAAGACTTTCAAAATACAAAACTTCACCAATTTCACTAAATCTATTAAGATTAAGCAAAGTATTGAAAAAATTCAGGGGGGAAGCACATTCTTAATTTGTTATGATGGAAATTGCAGTTACAACAACGAGTCTATAATCATTAGTATTCCACCCAATAGCATTTCTAAAGAAATCAAAATTATATTAAATGGTGGCTTATCCAATTTAAATATTATTGCATATTTAGAATTCATAGATTTAGAAGTAGATAATATCGTAAAGAAGGAGTTGGCCCTTAAGGTAACGGAAGCTAAACCAAAGGATGTCTTTTTTGAAAAAGGAGATTTGGTTGTAAATAGTTTTTTTCCAAACCCATCTGTCAAAAATGCTATTATGGAATATAGTTTAAATCCGAATGATACTGAGGTAAAAATAACACTCCAAAATGTATTGGGGAGCATTGTTGACACATACGAATTAAGCCCCGATGAAAATAAATTAAGCATCAATACTGAAAATTTAAATCCGGGCGTTTATTTCTATACGCTTTCCATAAAAGATGAGGGTTTAGCCACAAGAAAATTAATTGTAAAAAAATAACCTCTTACCCAATCTAATCTAATTGGCTTCGTTACCAATAAAAAATTGTTCATTCCACAAAACAAATGTATATTTGCACCCTTATGCGAAATTCGTACAAAAATCTATTTATATTAATACTTCTGGCGGTATCCATTTCATCTTGTAGTGATTTTAGAAAATTACAGAAAAGTGATGATTGGGAAAAGAAATATGATGCGGCCATCAGATATTATGAGCAAGGTGATTATTATAAAGCCAATGTGTTGCTTGAGCAGATTTTACCTATAATTAAGGGTTCTGAAAAAGCAGAGATTGCTAATTTTTACTATGGCTATACTTATTATTACCAAGGTCAATATCTTTTAGCATCGCATTACTTTAAAACTTTTTACGATACCTTTAACAGAAGTCAATTTGCCGAAGAAGCCAGATTTATGTTTGGATATTCTTTGTTTCAAGACTCTCCACGTTATAATTTAGATCAGGCAAGTTCAAAGGAAGCAATTACGGCTCTTCAAGGATTCATAAATCTTTATCCTAATTCAGAATTTGTGCCAAAAGCCGATGCTGCCTTAAGTCAATTAAGATCGAAATTGGAACGAAAAGCATATGAAAAAGCTTTATTGTATTATGATCTGAAAAAGTTCATGACGGGGGAATATCTCAAAGCGGCTTTAGTTGCATTTGATAACTTTCAAGATGATTTCCCAGGTTCAATTTACACGGAAGAAATCCAGTATTTAGAAATTGAGGCTATGTATAATTTAGCTGAAGTTAGTATTTACTCGTTACGAAAAGAACGTTACCAAGAAGCAATAGATTTCTACGAGATTTTTATTGATACTTATAAAGAAAGTAAATATTTAAAGAAAGCAGAAAAGATTTACGAGGACTGCTTAGAACAAATTAGAAAATTAAATTCATAACATATATGGCAAATCCATCAATTACAACTAGGGACACAGATGAGTTGGTAAAAGACACTGATAATATTTACCAAACTGTTGTAGTGGCTTCAAAAAGAGCTCGACAAATTTCAAGTAATATGAAAGAAGAATTGAGCAATAAACTTGCTGAATTTGCTTCTACTGTTGACAATCTTGAAGAGATTTTTGAAAACAGAGAACAAATTGAAATCTCTAAATTTTACGAAAGAATGCCGAAGCCAACTATCATGGCTATGGAAGAATTCTTGGAAGGTAAAGTGTATTACCGTAAGAGAGAAGAAGAGGACAAATAAACTTGGTAAATGCTCCAAGGTAAAAAAATAATCTTAGGAATAACGGGTAGCATTGCAGCTTATAAAACTGCGATGTTGACCCGTTTATTGGTTAAAGCGGGAGCTGAGATTCAGGTCATCATGACTGAAGATGCAAAAGAATTTATTACCCCTTTAACCTTAAGTACCTTAAGCCAGAAACCTGTCTTATCAAATTTTGTAAAATCTGATTCAGGAGAATGGAACAATCATGTTGATTTGGGCTTGTGGGCAGATTTAATATTAATCGCACCTGCTTCAGCTAATACGATAGCAAAATGTGCTCACGGGATATGTGACAACCTATTATTGGCCACATACTTATCTGCAAAATGTCCCATTGCATTTGCTCCAGCTATGGACCTGGATATGTACAAACATCCTAGCACTTCTGAAAACCTAAAAAAGCTTGAATCCTTTGGTAATATTGTTATCCATGCCGCCTCAGGTGAATTAGCCAGTGGACTTGAAGGCCAAGGGAGAATGCAAGAGCCAGAATATCTAGTAAAAGAAATTGAAAATATACTTTCCTTAAAAAAAAAATTTAAGGGTAAAAATATAGTGATCACGGCTGGGCCAACTCAGGAAGCTATTGACCCAGTTAGATTTATCGGTAATCATTCCTCTGGAAAAATGGGATATGCTATAGCCCAATCTTTTCTAAACGAAGGTGCTAAGGTTACCCTAATCTCAGGCCCTTCCTCCTTAAACCCTCCTTCAGGCATAACGAATTTTGTAAAAGTAAATTCCGCTCAAGAAATGTATGAAGAGGCTGAAAAAAATTATATCGAAGCTGATATAGTGGTTTTTTCGGCAGCTGTAGCAGATTATCGCCCAAGATCAGTAGCCAAAGAAAAAATAAAAAAGAAAGCTGATGGTATGACAATCGAAATGGAAAAAACCATTGATATTGCCAAAGCCCTAGGCCTAAAGAAACAAAAAAATCAACTCAATATAGGTTTTGCACTAGAAACCGAAAACGAAGAAGTCAATGCTTTAAATAAATTAAAAAATAAAAACTTTGATTTGATCGTTCTTAATAGTCTAAGAGACGAAAAAGCAGCATTTGGCCACAACACCAATAAAATTAAAATTTTCGGTAAAAAAGGTCTATTAGAAGAGTCCGAGTTATTAGCCAAATCTGAGATTGCCAATATAATTTTAAATCAAATCCATAAATTGAGCAGTAAAAATGAATAGACTAGCCCTTATATTCTTTATTTTAATTTTGAATATTAGCCCATTATTTGCTCAAGATTTATACTTTCAAGTAAAAGTTGATGCTTCAACTGCAAACACTTCAGAAACGCGAATTTTTACCAATATGGAAAATTCTTTTCGCCAATTTCTGAACGAAACAAAATGGATGCAAGAAGATATTGAGCTATTTGAAAGGATAAAAGGAGTAATGGCTATCAATATTACCGGTATCCCAAGGACAGGGAGATTTGAGGCTAGGATGCAAATACAATCTGTTCGTCCGATATACAACAGTAATTATGAATCAATCATGATTAATATTGCTGATAGAAACCTAAACTTTGATTTTACGGAATCACAGCCCCTCATTTATACCCAAAATACTTTTAATGAAAACCTAGTCAGCATTTTGGCTTTTTATGCCAATTTTCTTTTGGGGATGGATTTTGACAGTTTTTCCGAATTAGGTGGGCAAGCATATTATGACGAGGCATTAAACATAGCCAGATCAGCTAATCAGCAAGGATTTAAACCAGGATGGGAGCAATTTGGAAATATAGAGAGTAAATACTCCTTAATTCAATCTGCCTTAAATTCACAATTAGAGCCGGTGCGCAAAAGTCTTTATTTGTATTACCGAAAAGGTCTGGATGTTATGGAAGATGATCCGGAACTAGCAAGAAAGTCAATTTTAGAGGCTTTGGAAAATATTCAAAAAGCCAATAAGTTAAATCCTAATTCACCTTTTATAACATTAATCATTCAGAGTAAAGCAGATGAAATAGTACAAATTTTCACAGAAGGTGACCTTGCGCTAAGAAGAAAGGCTTATGAAATCATGCGGGAATTAGCCCCTGCTAATTCTGAGCGATATGAAGTAATGATTAAATAAACTTCTGTTTTCGCTTACCCATTTAATGATGAGGAAAATATATAAAATTTCTCGAATACTAAATGCGAAAGAATTTACTATCCGTAATTTTTAACTAAATTAGCCCTGCGATAAAACAAAGTACCAATATGCTTCAAAAGCTTTTGATTAAAAATTACGCCTTAATTCAAGAACTTAATATCAACCCATCAGCTAACCTTAATACTATAACGGGAGAAACAGGTGCTGGAAAGTCTATCATGCTAGGTGCAGTAGGACTATTAATTGGAAAAAGAGCTGACACTAAGGTGCTTTATTCATCAGACTCAAAATGCGTTGTTGAAGGAATCTTTGATATCTCAGAATATAATCTTCATTCTTTTTTTGAATCTGAAGACTTAGATTATGATAACGAATGTGTTATCAGAAGGGAAATAAGTGTAAGTGGTAAATCAAGGGCTTTTATTAACGATACCCCCGTAACCTTAGACATCCTTAAAAAGTTGGGAAACAACCTCATGGATGTCCATTCGCAACACGAAACACTACTCATCGGGGATCAGGATTTCCAATTGAAAATAATTGATGCTTATTCCGGAACCATTGAAAGTCTTAAGGCATATAAATCTTTGTATGCGACCTATACAAAGGCAAAAAAAGACTTTCGGACCTTTCAAGAAAATTCCGCCCAAATGCAACAGGAAAAAGATTTCAATCAATTTTTTTTTGATGAGTTGGATAAAGCCCAATTAAAAGATAATGAGCAAGAGGAATTAGAAGATAAGTTAGAAATATTAGAGAATGGGGAACTGATAAAACTTAAATTATCAGAAGCCTACCAATTAGTGGATGGACAAGAATTTGCGGCCGTACACAATTTACATCAAGCAAGTGAAAGCCTTAAGGCCATTCAGTCCTATGGTAAAGATTTTCAAGAATTATCTGAAAGATTGAACAGTAGCTTCATTGAAATCCAAGACATTGCCAAAGAATTGGAAATTACCACCAATGAATTTGAACATCAACCCGAAGAATTAAATCAAACCCAGGAAAGGCTTAGCCTCATTTACTCATTACAACAAAAACACCATGTTGACTCCATTGATGAGCTAAATAAAATAAAAACTGATTTAGAGGAAAAATTACTGGCCGTTGAAGATATAGAAGGCAGTGAATCAAAATTGCAAAAAGCAATGGAAGAAGCTTTTGCAAAAATGGATGAAAAAGCCCAAGAAATAAGTAAGCAGCGAATTTACCATTTTGAAAAGCTCGAAAAAGAATTGCAATCCCTGCTAGCCGGTCTAGGAATGGAAGATGCCATTGTCAAAATTGATAATCATCCTAAAGCGCACGATAAAAGTGGTATAGATGATATCAAAATTTTATTCAGTGCTAATAAGGGAGTTTCCCCTCAAAATCTGAAAAACGTTGCATCTGGAGGTGAATTTTCAAGGCTGATGTTTGCCATCAAATATATTATGGCGGACAAAATTGCTATGCCAACCATTATATTCGATGAAATAGACACTGGTATTTCTGGTGAAGTGGCCATTAAAATGGTTAATATGATGCAGAAAATGGCTGAAAATCACCAAGTAATTACCATCAGTCATTTACCTCAAATCGCTGCAAAAGGCCATCAGCATTATTTTGTTTATAAAGATAATACCGCAGATAAATCGGTTAGTAAAATTAAATTATTAGACGAGAGTGAACGTTCTTTGGAAATAGCCAAGATGATAGGAGGTGAAAACCCTAGTGAATCAGCTATTAAAAGCGCTAAAGAATTATTGGCTATTTAGCCATCAAATAACCATCAAATTACATCCTCTGATATCTGAGTTATCAAATCTGCCCAAGACTTGGAAATGGCCATTTTCATGCACCAAGCCCACATCCTGAGTTTCAATAAAGGCACAGCTATCAATATTGGCCAGATCTATCACATTTAGTCCCCCACTTCTTTTATCCGAAAATTTGATATCAAATGGGTCATTGACTTCTCTTACTAATATTTTCATACTAGGGCTTGGTTCAAAAACACCTTTTCCCTGGCTATAACTTTGTGATAATAGTTCAGTCATTCCATATTCTGAATGGATGGTGGAGACATTTAATCCTTTACATAAAATACTATGTAATTCCTCTCTGGTAATTTCCTTTCTTCTTCCTTTCATCCCTCCAGTTTCCATTATTATGCAATCAGAAAAATCCGCTTCATAGTTTTCGGCTAAATCCAATAAAGCAAAACTTACACCCCAAATGATGATTTTCTTTCCATTATTTTGCGCTTTGAGCTCTGTCACCTTTTTAATTAATTCTTCTAAATTGGATAGATAAAACCCAGATTCAGAGGACTTGGTCTTTTTAATAAAATCATCCACCATGGCCACGAGTGAAGATCCTTTTCTCTCTAAATAGGATGGCAATAATGCTAAAATGATGAAATCTTCAAGCTTTCCGTATTGTTGTTCGAAAATATGCTGGGCATGTGCCAAATAATGATTTAAATTAGGGATATAGTGTTTACTGCTAATTCCCGAGCCAGTCCCACTACTCTCAAATATGGCATCAAAATTTTGTAATCCATTATTGCTTGTTATTACTCGGTGTCTTTTAAAAAAATCTATCGGGAGAAAAGGAATTGAACGCAAATCCTGTATTGAATCAGGATTAATATTTAAAGCCTGAATATATTTTTTATAAACTAAATTGTATTTACTTTGGTAGTAGAATAAATTCAAAGCAAAATCCTGAAAATTTATAACATTTAAGGCATCAAATTGCTTTAAAAAGCGTTCTCTTTCTGACATTTGTAAAATTATTATGCAATACAATATTAAAAATAAGGCACGGCATCTCATATTTAATTCCACTATTATTATTGGATTTATGACAATCCTAACGGCATGCCCTACCCCACCGGAATTTGAGGATGTTCCCAAAATTGAATATGAGGATGTTGAATTCAGTATTATAACTGATACTTCGGCTAGTGGTCAACCCTTAAACCAGGATGTTATCAGTGTAACCATTTCTTTTGAAGATGGTGATGGTGATTTGGGATTGAGAAATAGTGAAAATGAACCACCTTATCATCAATTTGATATCCCCTTAAATGAAGAGCGGGAATTAATCTATTTTGGAAGCTCACCAGATTTACCACCTTTCAATTATTATGATTATAATATATTTCGGGATTCTACAATCATTAACAATGAAGTATTAGTAAATGATACGGTCTTTGTTCGATTTAATGAACGTCATTTTAATATTTATGTCGCATTTTTTTATCAACCCCCTGGAAGCAATGATTTTGAACAATTTGAATGGGAAACTGAACCCGGTTTTTACCAATCATTTCACGGTAGATTCCCAATTCTCAATACTGAAAATTATAACCGCCCTTTAAATGGATCATTAACTTATGAAATGAAAAGTGTTGGTTTCAGGGCTACATTTAGGGATTACCCAATGTATTTAGAAGTTTATATTTTAGACAGAGCCGGAAACAAAAGTAATGTAATACAAACTGAAACTTTCCGGTTAATAAATTAGAGAAAAGGATTTAAAATTAGAAACAAAAGGCACAAAAATCTATTGTGCCTTTTTATTTGTTTCGAATTAACAACAAATCAGTTTCCAATCTTCATTTTCATTTTTGTCTTCGTCTCACTTTTTTCTTCCTTAGAAGATGAACTTGAAATATTACTCAAATTCGGAATGGGTTTATTAGTAGCCTTATTACTTTTAGCATAATATTTTTTGGCTTCAGGTAATAACTTATTCAAATCTTTAACACGTGTATCACTACTTGGGTGTGTACTTAGAAATTCAGGTGGCGCACCGCCTGATTGCGCTTTCATTCTTTTCCAGAATTCAGGAGCTTCAGCAGGATCGTAGCCAGCTAAAGCCATAAATTTTAAACCTAATTCATCCGCTTCAGATTCATGTAATCTACTAAATGGTAACATGGCACCAACTGTACTTACTCCCGTATAAGCTGTCATGGCCAAAGCCTGGGTTTTCTCAGGCTGTTCTCTCATGGCAACACTTAAAGCCATACCTCCTAATTGTTGAGTTAAGGCCTGTGTCATTCTTTCTCCACCATGTTTGGCTATTGCATGAGCCACCTCATGCCCCATTACTACGGCAATTCCAGCTTCATCTTGACAAACAGGCAAAATACCTTCATAAAAGGCCACCTTACCACCCGGCATACACCATGCATTGACTGTATTCTCAGAAATCAAATTGAATTCCCATTGGAAGCCTTCCGTTGCATCACCTAAGTCATTTTCCTTTAAATACTTCTCAACAGCTTCCTTAATACGATTCCCTACATTTTTCACCATATCAACTTGACCAGTATTAGATGAAAGTTTACTTTCCTTAATGACTTGATCATAGGAGCTAAAACTTGAAGAATTTAATTGACTATTAGGGATAGCATTAAATTGTTTTCTATCGGTAAGCGGTACTTTCTTACACGCAAAAAGTATTGCTACTAAAATTAATAAACTTAATATCTTTTTCATATACATAAATTTAGTGAAATCGAATTATAAAATTACAGTTTTAAATCCTTTAAATACCATCTAAAAGATTTCTTTGATAATTTAACGAAACTTTCATTTTTATAGTTAAAAGAAACCATATTTTTGCATAAAATTTCCTCAGATGAAGATATTGGCTATTGGCAGAAATTACGGTGACCACATTAAAGAGCTTGAAAATGAGCGACCTGATGAACCCGTGATTTTCACTAAACCCGATACGGCAATCCTTAAAAACAATGAGCCATTTTATTATCCTTCATACAGCCATGATATCCACCATGAAGTGGAGTTAGTTGTAAGAATCTGCAAAGAAGGGAAATTTGTACAGGCAGCGCATGCCCATAAATATTATGACAAAATTGGTTTAGGAATTGATTTTACAGCTCGTGATTTACAATCCAAAGCAAAGGAAAAAGGTTTACCTTGGGCAATTGCCAAAGGCTTTAATGGATCTGCCCCTATTTCAAATTGGCTTGATAAAAGTGAGTTCGAAAATATTCAGAATATCAATTTCTCATTAAAAGTAAATGACCAATTAAAACAAGAAGGGAACTCATCTTTAATGCTGTTTTCCATAGATTATATCATTGCATATTTATCGCAGTTTTTTACTTTAAAAACCGGAGATATTATTTTTACAGGTACACCAAAGGGTGTAGGACCTGTGGCTATTGGAGACCGGTTAGAAGGTTATATCGAAAATCAAAAATTATTGGATTTTGAAGTTAAATAAACTAATTAATATACTATTCCTCTTTCTCCTAAGCTTACCAGTATCGGTTATAGCTCAAAATTCCGACCCTTACACTTTCCCGATCCGACCCAATAAAACCAATTTCTTATCTGGAACTATGGGAGAATTAAGATCATCTCATTTTCATGCCGGAATTGACATTAAAACTGGTGGAAAAATAGGTGAGCCTGTTCATGCCACTAAGAGAGGATATATCACCAGAATCAAAGTTTCAACCGTTGGCTATGGAAATGCATTGTATATGCTACACCCGGATGGGAACACCTCTGTTTATGCCCATTTAGAAGAATTTGCACCTGAAATACAGGATTATGTCAAAAAACAACAATATAAACAGCAAACTTTTGAAATTGAGCTGTTTCCAGAACCTTATCAATTTGCATTTAAAAGCCAAGAAGTTATTGGCATCTCTGGAAATACGGGAGGCTCTTTAGGTCCCCACCTTCATTTTGAAATTAGGGACAAACAACAAAGAGTTTTAAACCCATTACATTACGGTTTTGATGAAATAAGAGACAATATCCCTCCTATCGTACAAGGATTTGCAATTCGTCCTATGTCAATCTCATCAAGAGTATCAAATCAATTCGAGAGAAAAGAAATCCAACTAAAAAGAAATGGTTTCAATTATGAGTCGCGCGATACTATTTCCGCTTTAGGCGAAATAGGATTGGAATTATGGGGACATGACAAATTAAACGGCTCGGCCAATAAAAATGGGATCAGCATAATTGAAGTCTTTGTGAATGGTGAAAGATATTTTAAGCAAGATATAGATGTTATGAGCTTTAGTTTACAAAGACATATTCTTGTTCATTATCCTTATGAAGTAAAACAAGCTAGGGGTGGTACATTTCATAAATTATATGTTGATGATGGAAATAATTTAAAATTTTATGAAACCAAACACAAAAACGGAGCTTTAAATATTGAAGAGGGCAAAATATATGACATCAAAATTTATATGTATGATCCTTATCAAAATAAAAGTGAGCTAAACTTAATTATTAGAGGAGAAAACCAAGACCAATTTCTAAATGAAAGTATATCCTATGATATTGACGGGCTCGACTTTCAAGTAGAGAATGAAATTTTAAAAATTTATACCCAATCTAATTGTGAGGGAGAAAAAGAAGAATTGAATCTGAATTTAGGAGAAAGGATTGAAAGCATTCTACCAGCTTATTATCTTAAAAAATCAGCAGTTTATTTATGGCACCTCAAAAATGGGATTCCAAAATCAATACTAAATTGTGAAAAGGGAATGAACCTTCCGGAGATCACTGAAATAATTCCAAAAGAAAACAAGGAATTGGTATCAAATAATATAAGAATATCATTTAGTCCTTATACACTTTTTGATAGTTTATATTTGCAGACTTCTTATGAAATTAAAACATCCGATTCATTGGAAATTTTTTCACTTGAACCTACTTCTGTTCCTTTAAAAAGCAATATTGAAATTGAATTATCTCCACAAAAAGAATACCCTAAAGAAACAAAAACGCATATTTACAAAGCAGATGATTCGGGTAATTTCTCATTTGAAGGCGGAGAGTGGAAAGATGGAAAAATAAAGTTTAGCACAAGAGAATTGGCAGACTATACACTTTTAACAGACAGTGTTCCTCCCTTAATTGAAGCAAAAAATAATCTTAACTTTGTCATAAAAGATGACCTTTCAGGAGTTAAATCTTTTGAGGCTCATTTGAATGATGAGTGGGTATTGATGAAATACGAACCAAAGGATGATTTAATTTGGGTAGATTGGCTAAATAACGAAATGAAAAAAACCGGTGAGTTTAAGTTAGTTGTTACTGACAATGCCGGAAACAAATCAGAATATATCACTAAACTATAAATATTATGGAATTGAATATTGGCGATAAAGCACCAGATTTTAAAGCAAAAGATCAAGATGGTAATGAAATTAAATTGAGTGATTTCAAGGGTAAAAAAGTAATTCTTTACTTTTATCCAAAAGACAATACCCCAGGATGTACAGCTCAGGCTTGCAACTTGAGGGATAATTACGAAGATCTTCAAAAAGACGGATATGTGGTTTTAGGGGTAAGTCAAGATTCAGAAAAATCACACAAAAAATTTATAGAGAAACAAGGTTTACCTTTTCCGTTAATTGCAGATGAAGACCATACGGTTCACAATTTATACGGTACATGGGGCGAGAAAAAAATGTATGGAAAAACCTATATGGGAACATTACGCACCACATTTATCATCGATGAGGAAGGGAAAATTGAGGACATCATTCAAAAAGTAAAAACAAAAGATCATACAGCACAAATATTAAATTCATAATCAATGGCAAGTCAGGCAAACATACAAGAGCTGGAAAAAATAGCTTCTCAAGTAAGAAGAGACATCGTTAGAATGGTGCACGCAGTAAATTCCGGCCATCCTGGAGGTTCTTTAGGATGTACAGATTTTTTTGTGGCATTATATTTCCACATTCTAAAGCATAATGTCAATTTCGACATGGATGCTAAGAATGAAGATTTATTTTTCTTATCAAATGGACACATTTCTCCGGTATGGTATAGCGTATTGGCAAGAAGTGGGTATTTTGAAACTTCAGAATTAAATACTTTTAGAAAAATCAATAGTCGCTTGCAAGGTCATCCAACCACTGAAGAAAATTTACCAGGAGTAAGAATTGCATCAGGATCTTTAGGCCAAGGTTTATCTGCGGCTTTAGGGGCAGCCCAAACCAAAAAACTTAATAAAGAAGACAATTTAGTTTATGTTTTGATGGGAGATGGAGAATTGCAAGAAGGTCAAATTTGGGAAGCAGCCATGTACGGTGCCCATCATAAGGTAGATAATATTATCGCAACAGTTGATTATAACGGTCAGCAAATTGATGGCCCCATCTCTGAAGTGATGGATTTACAAGACCTAAAAGCTAAATGGCAGGCTTTTGGATGGGAAGTAATAGAAAGTGAAGGAAATAACATGGCTGAAATCATTAAATCATTGGAACATGCCAAAAGTCTGACTGGCAAAGGGAAACCAGTATTGAATCTAATGAAAACTGAAATGGGCTTTGGAGTAGATTTTATGGTGGGTACACACAAATGGCATGGGGTGGCTCCTAATGATGAACAGTTAGCAGATGCATTGTCTCAATTAGAAGAAACATTGGGAGATTACTAAAACAGAATAAATAGCGTCAAGATAAACTCTTGGCGCATATTTAAATTCTATGAAAAATAAAATTATCATATCATTTCTTATTCTGTTCTTTGCAATGCTTGAAGCAAAAGCGCAAAGAGTAGAGCAAAGCATTCCCGAAAAAACAAGAATATTATTTTTGTTTGATGCTTCAGGAAGTATGCTCGCTCAATGGGGAAATGAGTTGAGAATTGATGCTGCGAAACGAGTTTTAACAAACTTGGTAGATTCATTAAGAGTAAATGACAAAATAGAATTAGCCTTAAGACCCTATGGTCATTTGACGCCTGCAAAAGAAAGGAATTGTCAAGACACCAAATTGGAAATCCCTTTTGCTCCTAATAACAATGACCGCATAATAGATCGTTTAAAATACATTTACCCACGAGGAACCACTCCTATAGCTTATTCTTTAGAGCAATCAGCCAAGGACTTCCCCCAAGATAATAATTACAGAAATATCATCATTATTATAACAGATGGAATAGAATCCTGTGATGGTGATCCATGTGCAGTTTCCTTAGAATTACAGAAAAAAGATATATTCTTAAGGCCATTTGTTATTGGCTTAGGAATGGAAGAAAAGTTTGCATCTGAATTTGATTGCATGGGAGAATATTTCAATGCCAAAAATATTTACGCTTTTCAATCAGTTTT
Organism: Marivirga sp.; assembly: GCF_051117495.1. Taxonomy (NCBI): domain Bacteria; kingdom Pseudomonadati; phylum Bacteroidota; class Cytophagia; order Cytophagales; family Marivirgaceae; genus Marivirga; species Marivirga sp. The sequence continues at coordinate 31,813 of NZ_JBNPEF010000019.1, forward strand.
AAATGGAATACTGAGTCAATCTTTAAGTAAAACCACTGCTAGTGTAGAGCTATTAGATCAAAATGGAAGAAAAGTTGAAAAAGATGTTAATGTTTCATTTATTAACACATTTACTGGCATATCAGAATTTGATTTTATCCATTTCAGAGACCGTAATGGACGACCGGATTCTGTTGAAGTTGACCCAGTTTTGAGTTATGATGTGGTGGTAAACACAGTCCCACCAGTTGTAAAAAGAAATGTGTACCTAAAGGGAGGTACTCACAATGTAATCGAAATAAAAACTCCTCAAGGCGCATTAAAAATCAATCAGGATAATACAACAGAATATGATAAAGATGTACAGGTATTGGTCAGAAAATCCTCAAAACCTGAAATTATTAATACTCAATCCATAAGATCGGAAGAAAAATATTTAATCGGTAATTACGATTTAGAGATTTTGACTTTACCTCGTATATATATCAATAATGTAAATTTACTACAAGGTAAAACAAGAAATATCAATATCCCGGCACCTGGCAGGGTAAATATTAGCTACAGTAGCAGTGGTATTGGAAGTTTATATTCCATAGATGAAAATGGAAGGCAAACTTGGATTAAAAAATTAGATTTGCGCGGTGGTCAATCAAGTTTTGGGATTCAGCCCGGCAAATATAAGTACGTTTATCGTTCTGATAGAGCAATGGGCAGCAAGTACACACAAATAAAAGAATTTAATGTCCGGTCAGGACAAACCATAAATATCAAAATTTACTAATTAGAGCAAAATGGCAGAAACTAAGTTTACATTTACAGAAAAAAAAGATACCCGTTCAGGTTTTGGAGATGGCCTTTTGGAAGCTGGCAGAAAAAATGATCAGGTGGTAGGATTATGTGCTGATTTGATCGGTTCATTGAAGATGGGGGCTTTTCAAAAAGAATTTCCGGAAAGATTTTTCCAAACTGGTATTGCTGAAGCTAATATGATGGGCCTGGCGGCAGGAATGACAATTGGAGGAAAAATTCCTTTTACCGGGACATTTGCCAATTTCTCGACCGGTAGGGTCTATGATCAAATTCGACAGTCAATTGCTTATTCAGAAAAGAATGTAAAAATTTGTGCCTCTCATGCCGGAGTTACTCTCGGAGAAGATGGGGCTACTCATCAAATACTGGAAGATGTAGGGATGATGAGAATGTTACCCAATATGACAGTTATAAATCCTTGTGATTACAACCAAACTAAAGCAGCCACTTTAGCGATAACAGATCATCACGGACCTGTTTATTTAAGATTCGGAAGACCAAAAGTGCCTGTTTTCACCCCTGAAAATCAAAAATTTGAAATTGGTAAAGCTATCAATATGATAGAAGGATCAGACGTTACGATTTTTGCAACTGGGCATTTGGTTTGGGAAGCAATCGAAGCGGAAGCTGTATTGAGAGCAAAAGGAATTAGTGTTGAACTAATTAATATACACACCATCAAACCTATAGATGAAGAAGCTATTTTGAAATCAGTTGCTAAAACAGGCTGTGTGGTTACAGCTGAAGAGCATCAAAGAAATGGTGGTTTAGGTGATGCTGTAGCGCAAGTACTAGCACAAAATTCCCCTACTCCACAAGAATATGTTGCGGTTAATGATCAATTTGGGGAAAGTGGAAAGCCCGATGAATTGATGAAAAAATACGGCTTAGATGCTGAAAACATTATTTCCGCGGTTGAAAAAGTAATTAAAAGAAAGTAAAACTTACTAAAAGTCTCAAAAGTTAAATCTAGAATTTGACTTTTGAGACAACTTTAAATTCATATTAATGCTTATTCGCATAGTAAAAATGACCTTTCAAATGGATAAAATTGATGATTTTGTCCAAATTTTTGACAAAAATAAAGAAGCCATTCGAAATCAGACTGGTTGCCTCCATTTAGAATTATGGCAGGATAAAGACCAACCCAATATTTTTAGTACCTACAGCCTGTGGGAAAATGAAGAGTGTTTGAATCAATATAGACAATCTGAAACATTTGGAAAGGTTTGGCCCGCTACTAAGGTTTTATTTGCTGAAAAGCCACTGGCGAGTTCTCATATTCAGCGGTATAAGCTACAATAAACTATTTCTTCCTTTCAATAGTGTATTTTACCAGATCCATGAGTGATTGACGATACTCAGAATCAGGGAAATCTTGAATTATAGTCATTGCTTCTTGGTAATAGTTATGCATCACCTCCTCCGCATAAGCTATTCCATTTTTTGATCTTACGAACTCTACTACGGTTTTTACTGTAGAGCTCCTTTCACTTTTATTTTTAATTAACTTTACAATTTGTTTCTGCTCCGATTTATCGGCATTGTTTAATGCGTAAATCAAAGGTAGAGTCATTTTCTTTTCTTTAATATCGATACCTAATGGTTTTCCTATTTCATTGGTTCCATAATCAAACAAATCATCTTTAATTTGAAATGCCATCCCAACTTTTTCACCAAAAAGCTTCATTTTTTCACTAACATCATCATCCTTGCTCACAGATCGACTACCAACTGCACAACATGAGGCTATTAGGGAAGCCGTTTTTTGTTTAATGATGTCATAGTAAATATCTTCAGTTATATTCAACTTTCTGGCTTTTTCAATTTGAAGCAACTCACCCTCGCTCATTTCTCGAACTGCTTCTGAAACGATTTTCAATAAATCGAAGTCTTCATTATCAATTGAGAGAAGCAGTCCTCTTGAAAGCAAATAATCACCTACTAAAATGGCTATTTTATTTTTCCATAGGGCATTAATGGAGAAAAAGCCCCTTCTGTAATTGGCATCATCCACCACATCATCATGAACCAAGGTGGCGGTATGTAATAATTCAATCAATGCGGCACCTCTGTAAGTGGCTTCATTAATTTGACCATGTACTCCCGCTGAAAGGAAAACAAACATGGGCCGCATTTGCTTACCTTTCCTTTTAACAATATAGCCCATGATTTTATCAAGCAGATAAACCTTACTTTTCATGAATTGGCGGAATTTTATTTCAAATTCTGCCATTTCATTGGCTATTGGTGTTTGTATTTCTTTAATTTTACTCCCCATGCGTGTGCAATATTACTACCAAATGAATATCTAAGCAATGCAAACAAACAAAATGATTCAAGAAAATATAATAATTACAAGTACGGTACATAATAAGCCTATTTCAGCTGATTTAAGATACATTTCTAACAAAGAAAAGAAACCGTTAATCCTTTTTGTTCATGGTTTTAAGGGTTTTAAAGATTGGGGTGTTTTTAATTTATTGGCTAATGAATTCGCTACTAGAGGATTCATCTTCATAAAGATTAATTTAAGCCATAATGGTACTACACCTAATAAATTAAAGGAATTTGCAGATTTAGAAGCTTTTGGAAATAATAATTTCACCATTGAATTAGGAGATTTAAACGATAGTATTGATTACCTCTTTTCTCCCGACTCTGTTATTCCTGCAAATGAAATCGATTTAGAAAACCTTCACTTAATGGGACATAGCAGAGGAGGTGGTTTAATACTATTAAAGGCACGAGAGGATGAAAGAATCAAAAAAGTAATAACCTTAGCTGCCATCAATGATTTAAGCAAAAGGTGGCCACAATCTTTTTTGGATGAATGGCGTGCAAAAGGGGTTCAGTACATAGAAAACAAAAGAACTAATCAAATGATGCCTTTATATTTACAACTTTATGATGATGTTTTAAACAATCCTGAAAGGCTTTCTATCCCAAAAGCTGTAAAGGAAATGAAACAACCCTTATTGGCATTTCATGGAACAGAAGATGAAACACTGCCTGTTGAAATGGCTCATCAAATAAAAGAATGGAAGTCAGATACTGAATTAGTTATTTTTGAAGGCGAAAATCATGTTTTTGGTGCTGCCCATCCTTGGGAAAAATCCACTTTACCTAATCATTACAAATTGATTGTAGATAAATCCACGGAATTTTTAAGATAAAAAAAAAGCTACTCATTTAAGAGTAGCTCCTTTTTTTACTTTTTCAGCTGTTTTAACATTTAATATTGAGGTATATTCATCTGATAATTCTGATGGATTCTTCACTATTCTAGGTGGATTTACGATTTGTATTTTATAGTCTGCAATCCATTTAACTTTCCCATTTGGAATACTTTCCTTATAAATAACCGATTCATTTTTGATATCTATTACCACATATTTCAATACTCTCGGGCTAGCTACATTATCATCTTGAAAAATGCCAAGTAAGAAGTCCTTACTTTCATTATATTCAAAATTCATAGCCTCAATATTTAAAGATGAATACGCCAAGTTATGAATATTAATATCTATATTATTGGAATTTACTTTTGGTGCGGTACACGCACTCATAAAATAAATTAGCACAACTGATATATAAAACAATTTCATTATTCCTTAATTATTCGTTTGGTCACTAATTTACCCTCATCATCTTTAAACTGTAAAAGATATACGCCCTCCTCAAAGGAATCCAGTTGAATGGAATTATTACCTTCCTTAAGAATGTGTTTCATAATCAATGCTCCTTTTGTGTTATATATTTTAACTTCACGGAAGCTTGAATTTCTATTCTCAATATTTAAATAGTCTTTTGCAGGATTTGGGTAAATACCTAAACGCTGATTTCTAGAAGCACTATTTGAGGTTATCAATGGCTCTTGACCAATGGCCGTAAAAACGGTATCCAAAATGTAGCCCTTGACTTGTAAAATATTACTATTGGGAATATTATAATCAAATTCTATTATTCTATCACCATCCTCAATAGTTAAAATTTGTTCATCAATGTGAACTATTTCATTATCGAATAATACCTCAATTTTATCATAAGGTTCATTATTCTTCAAAATCAATTTCACTTGGTATTCACCATTAGCTCCTGAGCTTTCTTGAGAAAGAATTACTGGTTTAGCATCTATACTTGGAATGGAGAATACTTGAGATTCAATTTCAGTATCATTAAAGGTGGCCACAATCTTTGCATTGGCACCGTCAAAAGCATAAAAATTATTTAATTCAAATATGTTCTCCCCTGATTGCGCTTCATTAAGACTTTCAATTTCCTCATCATCAATCATCAACTTTACATTTGTATAATCAACCGGAAAATCAAATTTTAATTGAGCATTTCCATATCCAGCGTAATTGAATTCCGATAGTGCAATATTACCATTTGCTAATGCATCAACTTTAGCAGACCATATTCCTCTTCCATGTGTTCCTATTACAACTTCATTATCCACAATCTTCATGGACCAAACTGATACAGCCGGGAAATCATCTCTAATATTCCAAGATTGACCGCCATCAAGTGATTCGTATATTCCAATCTCAGTTCCAACCCATATTATATCTGTATCAAAAGGCATGACCAATAAACTATGGGCAATTACATCTGGGAAGCCTCTATCACTACCGTTATTATTACCCTCAAATCCTGAAATATCTTCCCAGCTCTGCCCCAAGTCAGTGGTCTTTAAAACCTTTGGGAAGTTAGCACGACTAAATAATGCATAAGCGGTATTTTCATCTTTAGGATGGGTATAAATTCCCGTATAGTAAGCTTGAGGATTTGGGGAATAATTATTAACCGCTTCATAGGTTTCCCCAGCATCAGTGGATACAAATAAATTCAAAGCACCATCGGCCATACCTGCACCAGCCCATACTATCTGATCATTAGCCAAAGATACTTCGACATCATTTGCGCTGGCAGTAGCACCCCATCTCTCATCATTAATTTCCTTCATATTCCAAGTTTGACCAAAATTTGAGCTTTTATAGACTCCTTCTGGACCAATTGCATAAATTACGTCAGGGCTGGTTATGGAACCTGCCAAACGCGTAATAAAAGGTCCATCCGTAATGCCATTGGTAGCTTGAGAGAATGATTGCCCACCATTGGTTGATCTTGCGATACCATTAAATTGATAGCCTCCTATCACTTTTTGCGGATCAGTAGCATGCCAAATCACCTCAAATCCATCACCTCCAATAGCAAAGTTATATAAATTTGTCTCGTCAACACTAGTACCCGATGAGACCCAAGTACCATTATCTTGCATACCGCCAATATATTTCTCTTCACCAGGTTTTTTATCAGCACCATAAAACTGAGTTGTTATATAACCATCAGTAATTTGATCTATTCTTTCACCATTATTTGTTGATATACCAAATCCCCCATCATTTCCATTAACGATCATAAATGTTTCATCTGCTTCGTTTGTTTTTATTAAAGTGAGATGATGGTGATCTGGATGAAGGTTGTTTTGATTTTGATTTTCATAATTACCATAAGCATCATAAACGGCCACAGCATTGGCTGGGGCAATAAATTGAGCCCCGTAATTAATTCTCATAATCGAATTGCTTAGGTTATCAGGGTTCCATGAAGCGGATTCAGCTAAAAGTGGCCAAAAGAAGTACATATTAGCAAATTCAATACCTCCATCCTGAGCAATACTACTATTTTCAGTATCACTATACTCTACATCATGAATGTATAAATATTCTCTGGCATTGGATAACTGATCATCAGTTTGGCTTCTTTTATTTAAGTTAAATTCACCATTGTTTTCTTGATCCCTAAATGAAACCATAAGTTGTCGATTATTCTCAATATCCCATACCTCAAATGGAACATCCACATAATCTTCATAACTATAATCTGCTATAGCTACACCTGAAGTGGCACCAGAAGGTACGGTATAACGATGAGCCTTTTGCTGAATATTATTTCCAAACCTTATCTCAACAGTTACGGGATTTTGTGAAGGGCTATTCGCTCCAGCCGCTATATCCAGTGAACCTCCATTAAAATCAGCTTGAAAATTAACAAGTTCAATCAGTGCATTCTCTTCGTAATCAATACCAATGAACTGCCTGTCTGATTCTCCAATATTTTCTGAATCAATATTATATTTCCCTATACTTACCCCGCCAACAAATACTTCATAAGGATCATAAGGATTTACAGCAATAGTATTATCATACCAACCCTGCTCTCCCAAGAAATTAGTATTATAATTGGGATCATCCACCAGGATCCATTTTTGACCTTTATCTTCGGATAAATAAAGTAAAGTATTTGAACCTGAGAAGGTAGAAGTATAAACAATTTCTGGATTGCTTGGTGCCACTGCAATTTCGTATCTAACACCTTCCGCTATTCCTGAACTAGAAACAGACCAAGTCTCACCTCCATTGGTTGATTTAATAATACCTAAACTATTTACACCGGCATATTGTATGTTAAAATCGTTTGGATCTACCTGTAAATCCTGAACTGAACCATTATTCGATGGGGTATATTTTTTATTCCAACTTTGGCCTCCATCGGTTGATTTAAAAACCCCTGTGTTGGTAGCTATCACCACTATATCTTCATTTGCTGGATCAACAGCAATTCTATTTACCGATAGGTAATCATTATTAGAAATTGTAGAAGTTAATAATTCCCAAGATTCACCTCTATCTGTTGATTTATAAATTCCATTTCCCCTTACAAAAGAAGTATTACCAGCAAAAACTTCACCTGTCCCTACATATATTACATTAGGATTAGATTGACTTTGCGCAATAGAATTTGTGGATAAATTTGGTAAATCAGGTGATAAATTTTCCCATGACTCACCACAATCAGTAGTTTTCCAGATACCTCCACTTGCTGCCCCTGCTATCCAAGTGCAATTTGAATTATCTTCAGGATCAACTGCTATTGCTCTGGTTCTGCCACCCACATTTCCAGGGCCTCGTGAAATAAAATCAGCTGATAGGCTCTGTGTTCTAGATAAACTTTTATTATATAATGATTTTTGTAATTCCTTATATTGATAACCAGCTTTGTAATTATCCTTTTCCTGATTTAAAGTTTTTGTTATGGAATTAAAATAATCTATAAATCCATCTGGCTTCATATAGGCATCCCTACCAGATTTTATTTTCGTTTTTTTGGCAGACCAAATTTCATCAGAATTTGTCTGCTTATCATTAACATGATATTGGGAAGATGCAGTAAAAAAGTAAACAGAAATTAAAGCTACTAAGCAAAATAAAGGGGAGTAATAATTTTTCATATTTAAAATTTTAGCAAAAGTAATACTAAATATTACATAAAAAAAATAACTAGGCTTTACTCAAAAAACCAGTTGTATTAGATAAATGTGACATGGTTAATCATGTTTACAATACATTCCTTAAGAATCTATCTCTGTCAAAACAACACATTATTTGCATTTTTATATTAGTTCTTCCCATTCTTCAGGAAAATTTATATCAATGTCGTTTTGTTTACTACCTTATCCATTTTTCTTCTCCTTCAGGAGAACCCTATCAAGATCGGTGCGACTACTTCTATGGAAAACAAAAAAGCCATCCACTTTTCAGTAGATGGCTTTCCAATATATTTTAAAGAATTAAATTTTACTCTTTATCTTCTTTTTTCTCTTCAGATTTCGCCTCTTTCTCATCTGCTTTAGCTTCTTCCTTTTTGGTTTCTGCTTTGACTTCATCAGCTTTAGGCTCTTCTTTCTTAGCTGCTTTTTTAGCTTCGGCTTTTGGCTCTTCCTCTTTTTTAGGAGCAGCCTTTTTCTTGCTCCCACCTTTAGCATCATCTTCCATTTGTGTTTTCAATGCAGATAATGCATCTAAATCACCTAATGTAGAAGAAGAAGCTTGTTGCTTAGGAGCTGATTTTTTCTTACCACCACCAGTTGCCGCTTTCTTCTTAGGAGCTGCTTCTTCAACTTTAGCGTGTGTGTGTAAGTGAGAAAGAACGATTCTCTTATCATCTTTAGAGAATTCTAATACTTGGAATTCTAAAGACTCACCTACCTCTGCCATAGAATCATCCGCTTTCTTCAAATGCTTAGTTGCAGCAAAACCTTCGATTCCGTATGGAAGCTCCAATACTGCGCCTTTTTCATTTTTGTTCAACACCGTACACTTGTGTTTAGAACCTACAGTAAATACTGATTCAAAAGTATCCCAAGGATTTTCCTCTAGTTGTTTATGGCCTAATGCTAATCTTCTGTTCTCAACATCAAGTTCTAAAACTACTACGTTTAATTCCTCTCCTACTTTCACGAATTCAGATGGATGCTTGATTTTCTTAGTCCAGCTTAAATCTGAAACGTGAACTAAACCATCAATACCTTCTTCCAATTCGATGAACAAGCCGAAGTTAGTCATATTTCTAACCACTCCTTTATGTTCAGTACCAACAGCATACTTTGTTAATACTTCTTTCTTGTTCCATGGATCTTCAGTCAATTGCTTGATACCTAAAGACATTTTTCTTTCTTCTTTATCCAAAGTAAGAACTACTGCCTCTAACTCATCACCTACATTGATGAAATCCTGAGGATTTCTCAAGTGCTGTGACCAGCTCATTTCTGAAACGTGAATCAAACCTTCTACGCCTGGAGCGATCTCCAAGAATGCACCATAATCGGCAACATTAACAATTTTACCTTTCACATTTGATCCTACATCAAGGCCTTCAGCCAATGAGTCCCAAGGGTGAGAAGTCAATTGCTTCATACCTAAAGAAATACGTTTCTTGCCTTCGTCAAAGTCTAACACTACGACCTTCACTTTTTCGTCAAGTTTCAACACTTCCTCAGGATGGTTGATTCTACCCCAAGAAATATCTGTAATGTGCAATAGACCATCAACGCCACCAAGGTCAATAAATACACCAAAGTTGGTCATGTTCTTGATTACACCCTCTAGAACTTGTCCTTTTTCAAGGTTGTTCAAGATTTCAGCTTTTTGCTTCTCAAGGTCTTTTTCTATTAATACTTTGTGGGAAACTACTACGTTATCGTTGCTGTAGTTGATTTTCACCACTTTTACTTCCATTTTCTTTCCAACGAAAACATCGAAATCGCGAATAGGCTTCACGTCAATTTGAGAACCTGGCAAGAAGGCTTCCACACCGTGTACATCCACGATTAAACCACCTTTGGTTCTTCTTTTCACTAATCCTTCAATGATTTCGTCATTGTCAAGTGCAGATTGGATTTTGTCCCAAGCACCTACAATTTTTGCTTTTCTTCTGGATAAAACTAATTCTCCGTTTTGGTCTTCACGCTCTTCCACGTAAACTTCCACTTCATCACCCACTTTCAAGTCAGGCGTGTCACGGAATTCATTGGTAGGAACTAATCCGTCAGATTTGTAGCCAACATTCAATACCACGTCACGATCATTGATCGCTACCACGATACCTTTTACTACTTCCTGCTCTGCCAAATCAGTAGCAACATTGTCATACATTGCTGCTAATTCTTCTCTTTTTGATTTTGAGTAGCCTTCACCAAATCCTTTGGTTTCAAATGCTTCCCAGTCGAACTCTTCGTTCTTTACGTTTTCTTGATTTTCTGCCATAATGTGTCAGGGCTCTTTAATTACAATGTCAATCCGAGCCAAGATTGCCATCGTTTTGGTTTACAAATACTTATCTACTCAGATAAGCCCGTTCACCTGAACGGATTGCAAAGGTACGATTTATTTATGAAGTAGCAATATAGAGGGACTCAGATAATAAAAAAATCAATCTTCAATCAACTCAAATAAATATTGTTCATTGAATATGACATGATATTTCTTTCCAATCTCATATTCTGATTGTGTAGATTTTACGACTATTTTTTCTGGATTAGAAAATTGGAATTGATAACGGTAGTAATTACCAATAAATAGCTTCTCGGTAAGTTCCAATTTTAAAGAATAATTTGAACCAGAACTCCCCTCCTTTTCAATTGAGATATTTTCGCTCCATATCCCCATTAAATTCTTCTGCCATTTCCCTAAAGCACCTTTAGGAAGCATTGTTGCTTCATTTAGCAAATTAGCCACAGATAAGAACTTAGGGATTTGATAAATAGATTTAGGATTATCCGTTCTGATTATTTTCCCATTTTTAAGAATATGAACCTGATCTGCTAAATAAAAAGCTTCATAAAGATTATGACTGACTAAAATAATACTGGTATCAAATTCTGATTTAACTTCCTTAATGGCATCCAAAAGGACTTGCCGAGTTGGGAAATCAAGTTGAGTAAAAGGCTCATCCAAAAGCAAAACTGCGGGTTGAGTGGCTAATGCTCTGGCAATTGCCAACCTTTGTTTTTCACCACCTGATAACTTTTCGATTTTATGGGCTTTAACTTCTTCCAGTCTCATTAATTGAAGCAATTGTTGGATCTGTTGCTCAGCAAAATCGTCCTTAAAAGCTAATAGTGCATCTTTTAAATTCTCCAGAACAGTTCGATTGTGCAGTAGATTAAAGTTTTGTGCTACATAAGCCAATTCCTCATGCCCTGCAACCAATACCTCCTCAGGATTATCTAGTTCTTCTCCTTCAAAAATGACTTCCCCACTATCAGAAGCAGTCAGTCCGGCTAAAATTTTCAGCAAAGTCGATTTACCTTCGCCACTCTTCCCCATCACCACATGGGTTTCGCTTTCCCTTATTTTCAAATTTATTTTTGAAAGAATAGGCTTATCAAATGATTTAGAGATATTTATCGCTTCTAAAATAGCTTTAGCCATGGAGTGGGTTTATAAGACTTATAATTTAGTACCTACAAACAAAAAAAGCGAACTGATGTTCGCTTTTTTTTTATATCTGCAAAAAGAAAAGGTATTAGTCCTCTTTCTTATCTTCTTTTTTCTTAGAAGCTTTTGGCTTATCTTCAGTTTTAGCTTCTTCCTTTTTAGGAGCCGCTTTCTTTTTTGGAGCTGCCTTTTTTGCTTTTGGAGTTTCCTCTTTTTTCTCAGCCTTTGGTGCTTCTGCTTTCTTTTCAGCTTTTGCAGTCTCCTCTTTCTTAGCAGCAGGTTTTTTCTTATCTGCTTTAGCGAATTCTGCTTTTATTGCTTCTATATCAACATTTTTGATAACAGGCTGCTGTTGCAATTTTTGGATACTAGTTACCCTTTGTTTTGCTACTACTCTGTTTCTTCTTGCTTTTCTTTTAAGACTTGTTCCTGCCATGATTAGTTCTTTGTCAAAATTGGATTGCAAATGTAGGGCTATAGTTCTTTTAATCAAAATATAAGTGGAATATATTTTCTAAAGCTATAAAAAAATCCTTTACCCAAGATCATGGGTAAAGGATTCAATAATATACCTATCAAATGATTCTAACTATTTAGAATTTCCTTCTCCTTTAGAATCTTCTGTTTTATTTTTAACGTACTTCTCCAACCACTCGTGTTGTTCCCATAGCATGTGCAATATACTTTCCTTTGCACTGTAGCCATGACTTTCCTTAGGCAACATCACTAAACGAGCCGTGGCTCCCAATCCTTTCAAGGCATTGAAATATCGCTCACTTTGCAAAGGATAAGTTCCTGAATTATTATCGGCTTGCCCATGAATCAATAATAAGGGAGTATCCATTTTATCGGCATGCATAAAAGGTGACATATTATAATAAGTCTCAGGAGAATCCCAATATGAACGCTCTTCACTCTGGAAACCAAAGGGAGTTAGGGTTCGGTTATAAGCACCACTTCTGGCAATCCCAGCAGCGAATAAGTTGGAATGAGACAGCAGATTGGCCACCATAAAAGCCCCGTAAGAATGGCCTCCCACAGCAACTCTTTCTCTATCGATATAACCCAATTCATCCACAGCATCAATTGCCGCCTTTGCATTTGATACTAATTGCTTTCTAAAGGTGTCGTTTGGCTCCTCCTCTCCTTCTCCAACTATAGGAAATGCTGCGCCATCTAGCACTACATATCCTTGGGTCACCCAATATATCGGACTGCCATAATACGGATAAATAAATTCATTTGGATTGGAAGTATTTTGTCCAGCACTGCTTTTATCTTTATACTCACGAGGATAAGCCCATAAAATCATAGGCATTTTCTCCTTTTTAGTTTTGTCATAGCCTACAGGTAGATACAATGTTCCATCCAATGACAAACCATCCTCCCTCTTATAACTAATCACTTCTTTGTGAACATCTTGCATACTTTTGAACGGATTATCAAAAGAAGTAATTTGCTTCAAGTCATTTTTCTTCCTAATATTTCGGAAATAATAGTTAGGATATTCTGTTTGAGCTTCTATCCTTACAAGTACATTTCCTTTCTTCATATCAATAGAAGAATACAGATTTTCCAGCTTATCTGTATATTTTGATTCATAAAGCCTGGTGGTCTTTTTAGTTTTTAAATTAATCTCATCTATAAAAGGAAATTGTCCCTCTGGTGTATAGCCGTCTCCCATTAGAAAAACTTTATTTCCATCCATTTCAATAACATATTCATTAAAATCGTTTTTGGTAGTCACAAAACTTCCCGGATCACTGTAGCTATCTTGATAGTTTCTATCAAATAATACTTCTGGCTCTTGCTCATTGTTAGAAGGATTGAATATATAAGCTTTCATGTTTCGGGTATTCCACCAATAATCATGAGCAATAGCTAAATCATCACTTCCCCATTGAATATAACGATATCTATTGATGGTCTTCAATAATGATTCTCCATCACCTTTAAAAGGGGCTTCTAATTGATAAACCTCATCCCTATATTCCACCTCATTTTCAGGATCACCTTCATCCAAAGCCATAGCATATATTAATGTAGCTGGTTTATCATTTCTCCATGTCATGCTTCTTCTTCCGGTTCTCACTGACATAAAGCCTTTAGGTAATACTTCTTGAAGTGGGACATCGTTGACTTGACTGACTAATTCACCATCCATATTATAAATATTGGTTTCACTCGGAAACCTATAGTATGGGACTAGGTAGGAAAAAGGTGTTTTAATTTTACTCACCATCACATACTGTCCATTTGGGGAAAAAGAAATTCCTGAATACATGGCGGTAGGCAAAAACTCTTTTTGATTTCCATTTAAATCCAATGATACAATTTTAGATAAGGCCAATTGCTGAAAATTGAATTCGTCATTCGGGTTGCTTAATAAATCCTGATAGGTCCTATTTTGTGCTTTTTCACCATCGCTCACAGAAATCACAGGACCAGATGGAATAGATTCATCCGTATCAATTAACTCTTTTCTATCTTCAGGTAAAACTTTGACCAAAAGTCCGGAATTATCTTTCTTCCATTCAATGGGATTTCCCATATTGGCATTAGCCGTAGCCTCCATCAAACGGGAAACTTTATTTTCACTTATATTAAGCAACCAAATTTCCACTCCAGTTGAAGTAGTATGGGTAAAAGCAATCATTTTTTGATCAGGGGACCAATTGAAGTTTGCCAATCTTGGATTTTCGGGCAAACCTTCTACTTGTTTAATATTGTCTTTCAGTGCTTTTTTGATTTGGATATTATTATAATAGCGAGTTCTGCTTCCAATATTAGTTTTAGGGTTAATCCTTAAACCACCTAGTCTTAATTCTTCCTCAGAAAGCTCAGCTATTGATTTGTAAGGATCCCTATAAATTAAAATTACATTTTCGCCTTTTTTATCAATTAAAACAGATGGCGCTAATGGCGCATCCACCAAGTCCAGAATTTCTTTAGGGGGCTTCTGGTAATCTAAATTTTCTTGTGCCTGTAAATTCCAGCTTATAAAAAACAGCAGGAAAAGGGAAAGTACTTTTTTCATATCGTTTAGTTTTAGGGTTATATAAACATAAATACAAAGCCTAGTGCTTTGTGGTTTATTCTTTGAGATAAGTGAAATTATATAAACCCAAGCTGATTTACTAATCAAAGTACGTAAAAGGACAAACTAAATGTTTAATGGTAATGAATCGGATTCAATTTTGAGATTTCTCCAAATAACTGGAAAAACTTCTCTTGACGATAGGTAACAATGTTTCCTCGTAAGGATAAGGTTGCAATGCTACCACCCTAAAGGCAGAATAATTACTCACTAGCTGGATATTTTTCAAAACTTGGATTTTAAGTTGTTCCAATGTAGTCCCAATCGACTTTCTGATTTTTTCAATGAATACAGTTTGAAGCCCTCTAAATTTTTCTTCGGCCGCCTCGAAAATTGAAATTCTATATTGGTAAATATGATAAAAGGGATCATATTGAGGGTCAATTAATAACAAGCCTTCATTTTCTTCTATTGCCTTTACCCCTACCGGCTCGATAATAAGATGTTGCTCTACCTCATCGAAAATATCTTTACCTATAGCAATATGACCCTGTAATTTATCCATTGTAAAATCAATAATATCTTCCAATTCTTTAAGTTGCACATCTTCTTCAACTTTAGATTTAAAAAACATTCTAAAATTTTTTAAATCGAGCTCGGTTAATTTCTTCGGAAAAGATTTCAATAGTTTTTGTTTCCCTTCTTTAAGCTGAGCCGCATTTTTGTAATGCATGATTAAATCAGCAAAAGTGGGATAGAGTTTATGTTGCTCAAAAGCTTTACTCACATGCTGTAAGTATGCCAATAAAATGTACTTCTTATATTCGAAATCTAAAGTGCCTTTGGTGATCCAATCATCTGATAATTTTTCCATGTTCATTCAATTTTATACTTAAACTGACATAGAAATATAGTGAAAATCTGTCAAAAATTCACAAAGAATAATTTGAATAATATTACATGACATTTTTTAAATAAAAAGCCTGCAATTTTGACACACTTTAAGAAGTGGCACATTTAATGATATCAGCAACTCAGATAAATTAAAAATCAATACATAAATAATAACTAAAATGTCAAACGTATCATTTAAACCAAACGAGGATAGGGTTCTAGTGGAACCAGCTCCTGTAGAAGAAAAAACAGCCTCCGGTATTATTATTCCTGACACAGCGAAGGAAAAACCGCAACAAGGTACTGTAATTGCCGTGGGGCCAGGAAAAGATGATGCTCCTGTAACCGTTAAGGTTGGTGATTCTGTATTATACGGTAAATATTCCGGAACAGAATTTACTTTAGAAGGCAAAGAGTATTTAATCATGAGGAATTCCGACATCTTCGGTACTATTTAAAAATTAACTAAAAAATTATAAAACTATGGCAAAGGATATTTCATTTGACCTAAAAGCTAGAGACGGCTTAAGAAAAGGCGTTGACAAATTAGCGAACGCAGTAAAAGTTACCTTAGGACCAAAAGGTAGAAACGTTATTATCGATAAAAAATTCGGTGCTCCTACTGTTACCAAAGATGGTGTTTCTGTAGCGAAAGAAATCGAATTGAAAGATGCAATTGAAAACATGGGCGCTCAGCTTGTGAAAGAGGTTGCTTCTAAAACTGCTGACGAAGCAGGTGATGGTACTACAACTGCAACTGTATTAGCTCAATCAATTTTCAAACACGGTTTGAAAAACGTTACTGCGGGTGCCAACCCAATGGACTTAAAAAGAGGTATTGAGAAAGCAGTAAAAGTTGTTGTTGAAAACTTAAGAAAACAATCTAAGGACATTTCCAACAGCAACGAAATTGAGCAAGTAGGAACAATTTCTGCTAACAACGATGCTACTATCGGTAAAATGATTGCCGAAGCAATGGATAAAGTGGGTAAGGATGGCGTAATCACAGTTGAGGAAGCCAGAGGTACTGAAACTGAAGTTAAAACTGTTGAAGGTATGCAGTTTGACAGAGGATATCAGTCTCCGTATTTCGTGACTAACACAGAAAAAATGGAAGCTGAATTAGACAATCCTTATATCTTAATTTATGATAAGAAAATTGGTAGCATGAAAGAATTGCTTCCAATCTTAGAGGCAGTTTCTCAAACTGGCAAGCCTTTATTGATTATCTCTGAAGAAGTAGAAGGTGAAGCTTTAGCTACTTTAGTAGTAAACAAAATAAGAGGTTCTTTAAAAATTGCTGCTGTTAAAGCTCCAGGTTTTGGAGATAGAAGAAAAGCTATGTTAGAAGACATCGCGATCTTAACTGGTGGAACTGTAATTTCTGAAGAAAGAGGCTATAAATTAGATGGCGCTACTTTAGATTACCTTGGAACTGCTGAGAAAATCACTATCGACAAAGACAATACTACTATTGTTAATGGAGCTGGTAAAAAAGAAGATATTCAAGCGAGAGTGAGTCAAATCAAATCTCAAATGGAGAATACTACTTCTGATTATGACAAAGAAAAGTTACAAGAGCGTTTGGCTAAATTGTCAGGTGGGGTAGCCATACTTTACATTGGTGCCGCTACAGAAGTAGAAATGAAAGAGAAGAAAGATAGAGTAGATGATGCATTACATGCTACAAGAGCTGCAGTTCAAGAAGGAATTGTTGCCGGTGGTGGTATAGCTTTATTAAGAGCTATCAAATCACTTGACAAAGTAGATGTAGAAAACGAAGACCAAGAAACAGGTGTAAACATCATCAGATTAGCTCTTGAATCTCCTCTAAGAACAATTGTTGAAAATGCTGGCCAAGAAGGATCAGTGATCATCAACAAAGTATTAGAAGGAAAAGATGATTATGGATATAACGCACGTACTGGTAAATTTGAGAATTTATTTAAAGTAGGTGTTATAGACCCAACTAAAGTGACTCGTCTGGCCTTGGAAAACGCGGCCTCAATCTCCGGATTATTGTTAACTACAGAATGTGTAGTGGCAGATGAAGAGGAAGAAGATGCTGGTGGCGGTATGCAAGGTGGCGGAATGCCAGGTGGCATGGGCGGAATGGGTGGAATGATGTAATTTCACCATTTCAAAGAAGAAAATTAAGGCTTTGTCGATTGACAAAGCCTTTTTTATTTTTTTATTCTTAAAAAGCTTAGATTTACATAAACATAACTAAGAAATGGACAAGCATCATATTTTTAAGAATTACGAAAGCTTTATTTTATTCCTACTCATCCATGTAGGAAGCTCAGACTATAGCTTAAAGGGATCTGAAATAGAAGTTATTCTTTCAAAAATGGAAGATTACTTTCCAGATATTGAGGATATGGATCAACTTAGGTCCAAGTTTGTGAGCCTGAAGGATGAATATGAGGAACTATCTGACTCTGATATCAATCACATCATCTATCATAATTACCTTCATTACAAAAATGATAATATCAATGCCAATAGGATTATGAATGATTTACAGGAAGTAATAATGGCTGATGGGTTTATTCACGATATGGAGACCAAAACCATGGAAGCCATCAAAAAATTATTAAATATAAGGGAAACAGATTTCTGATATTCTTATAATAAATACATAACAGCTATAAAATGTGTTATCGTACCTATTAACACGAAAACATGCCAAATGGCATGGGCATAATGCATTTTATGGTTTGTATAAAAAATTGTCCCCAGAGTATAGCTTAGCCCACCACCTATCAATAATAAGAGAACTGTAGTTGATAATTCTTCATATAGCGGTTTTGCAATAAAAATAGCAATCCATCCCATTCCCAAATAAAGTATTAACGAAAGCTTAGGAAATCGATGTGTGAAAAAGATCTTAAAGACAGTTCCGAATAAGGCAATACCCCATACAATGCCAAACATTATCCAGCCCATCGTACCGCCTATTCCCAAGATTAAAAAGGGTGTATAGGTTCCTGCAATTAAAAAATAAATACTAATATGGTCAAATACCCTTAAAATAGATTTTGTCTTTTGATGCTGAATTGCATGATATAGAGTTGAAAATGTGTACATCAATAAAAATGCGCCACCAAAAAAACTACTACTTATTATATGCAAGACACTTCCTTCCAAAACAGAAAATGTAATAAGAAGCGAAATAGCAACTACACTAAATAATATTCCAAAGCCATGTGTAAGACTATTGGCCAATTCTTCTTCTATTGTTTGAAATCTTTTCAAATTATTACTGTTTAATATGAACCAAAAGTAAAACTTATCGCTTAGCAATACAAGGATACTAATCAGCCGATTTTTTAAAATAATAGTTATTTTAAAAGCTTTTTGGTAGCTTTGTATCTTCTCAAAGCCAGTTTGACCATTTGCATCTATCTTTTTAAGATACCTTCCCATGGTTTCCCTACTTTGAACTCCTACAAAAGGGGTATTTATATTCAAGTAGAATACTTGTCTTACACTATTAATTAAAACCCTACTTTATGGCAAGATCACAAAATAGCTTTATCAAAAAACAAAAAGAGAAAAAGCGCATGAAGAAAAAAGAAGAGAAGCAAGAAAAGAAAGAATTGCGCAAAGAACAATCTAAAGGAGGCAATTTGGATGATATGATTGCATATGTTGATGAATACGGAAATATTTTAGACAGCCCACCAGAAGAACCAAAGAAAGACAAGAAAAAAGATAAAGAAGAAAATTCTGAAAATAAAGAGAATTAATTCTTTAAAAGTTACTACCCCATAAAAATCAAAAGGCGAGCTTAAACTCGCCTTTGGGGTGATAATGGCGGTATTTCACCATTAATCCTACCTCTTGATAACGTTTGGGAGAAAACTACTCCCGACTCGTTAATATGAATGTATGAATTCTATACAATATTTACAAGCGTAATCAATATTTTTTGAGTATTTATTTTTCCTATTTTTGAAATTCATCAATAGAAACATTAAATAGCACCATTATAATAAAACCAATCAAGAAATAATGAAAAAAAAATGTCCTTCTTGTGCTATGATGATTGAAAAGGATGCTCAAGTTTGTCCGATTTGTCAATATGAATTCCCAAGTAGTGGCTACCAAAAAAATCTTAAATGGATCGCCATTTTACTTGCTGTTCTTTTTTTACTTGTAATTTTACTTTAACACCTTTCTCTATGAATTCGACATTTCCTTTCTCTATAATCAATGTTTTCTCCAATTTGGAAACCAAAACATTAGGCAATCCTTCTGCTGTAATTCTTCTTAATCAAGAATTGTCAGATGATAAACTACAATCAATTGCCACTGAATTGCAACAACCTGCAACTACCTTTCTTTGGAGGACAGATCAAGAAAATGAATTTCAAATTAGATGGTTTGCCCCAGATGCTGAAATTGGATTATGTGGCCATGGTGCTATGGCAGCCACTGTATTCTTATCTCAAGAATTCACAGAATTAGCTTTGGTGAATGGTTTCAAACTTATAAAAGGAAAAACGATAATAGAAGCAGACAAAAATTCAGACACTGAACATTACATAATTTTAAAAAATATTCAAAGAAGTAAAATACAAAGCCCTCCCGAAGGTTTAGAAAAAGCTTTAGGTCAAAAGATAATCGAATACTATTCAACGGAAAACAAACATATCGTACTACTAGAAAATGAAAAGAGCCTAGCTAATATGAAACCTGATTTTGATGCATTACGGAAAATAGATGTATTCGGGTATTCAGTGACAGCCCCTTCAATGCAAAATGATGACTTCGTTTGCAGAACTATTGTTCCTCATGTTCAACAATTAGAAGATCATGCTACCGGCTCAACTCAAGCAGTTTTGGTAGATTTCTGGGCAACAAAATTGGGAAAATCCAAACTTGAATCAAGGCAATTAAGCCCTAGAGGCGGATATTTTAAAGCTATTCATAATTCGGATAATTTTAAATTAATATCCCAATCCTATTATACTGCTAACGGAACTTTTTTCTTAAATTAGAAATTTAAATTATTACAATAACAACAATATAATATGGTAAATTTGAAAAGTCTTTTCGGTTATGTAATGCTATTCAGCATCATCATCATTTCATCTTGCCGGGAAGAGGAGCCTGAACCCGAGGAATTTGAAAAAGGCACTAATGAATATGTGAACAATTGGATTTATGACAACCTGAACCTCTACTATTATTGGACTCAGGATTTGCCTGATAAAAATATCAACGGAGAAAGTCCTGATGATTATTTTTACAGCCTACTTTCAAATCAAGACAGATTTTCTTGGATACAGCCTAATTTTCAAGAATTACTTAATTCTCTTCAAGGAATCACATTAGAGTCGGGTTATGAATTTATTCTATATAATGACCCTAACAATGAGAATGGCGTGGTTGGACAAATTGCTTACGTGAAAAAAGGATCACCAGCGGAACAAGTAGGCCTTAAAAGGGGCGATTTATTTACTAAAATCAATGGAGGTACATTGACTTTAGATAATTATAGAGATCAATTAAATAACCTAAGTCAAAATCATAAGCTAACAATAGAACGATATGACTTTGAACTCGAGCAATTTGAGGAAATTGGAGATTTCGAGCTAAGTGCCATAGAATTTGCCGAAAACCCGAACCACTTAGACACAGTTTACACTCGAAATGGTAAAAAAATAGGATATTATGTCTATAATTTATTTTCAGTTGGAATAGACACCGACAGTGCAAAATATGCCGAGGAGATGGATCAAATATTCGAGAAATTTAAAGCAGAGGGAATCGATCATCTTGTCCTTGATTTAAGGTATAACAGTGGCGGAGCTGAAAGAGCAACCATAAACCTGGCCAGCCTAATAGGCTCCAATATCACCGAGCAAGATATTTTTGTGAAAAGGGATTATAACGAAGGGTTGAAACAGGCATTAATAGATGAATATGGGGAAGAATCATTAAATAGAAAATTTGTGAGTAAAACCCAAAACATTGGGGCTAACCTGCAAAGTCCTCAGCTAACCGTGTTGACCTCATCTAGAACAGCCTCCGCATCTGAACTTCTGATAAACGGCTTGAATCCATTTATGGAAACTTTTATTATAGGTGATACTACAGTAGGAAAGAATGTTGGTTCAACCAGCTTTTATGAGGAGAACAATCCTGACAATACATGGGGTATGCAACCTATTATTACCAAATCTTTTAACAGCCTAAACCAGTCCGATTATGACTTAGGATTTTATCCTGATATCCCTCTAAGAGATAATTCATTGATCAAGTTGGAATTAGGAGATGTCAATGAAAAATTATTGAGAGAGGCTATTATTTATTTAGCAGGTTCGGATGAGGCGACAAGACAGCTAAGCCTAAAAGAAATTAAGTCCAAAGACCTATTAGGCAGTATGGAATTAAAAAGGAGATTTGGGATTTATGATATAGAATTAAAATAAAGATAATCAACTTTGATTAGGCTACACACGGTTTGATAGGTGTGTGGCTTAATCAAAAATCCTTTTACAAGCATTTACTATAAAACATGATCAGCCAACATTTTCTGAACTTCATAAACATCTACCGACTTATTAAATTCTTTTTCTACAACAACTTCTGATTGTCCACTAAGCCAAATTTTAAGAACTGATTTTAGATCAAAGGACTTTTTGGCCTCTACAGTGAAATAAGAAATTTGAGAATATGGTAAAGACGTATAGGCAAGAATATCCTCTTGATCCTTCTTCCTTTCAATTACAATCAATCGTTTATTGGTGAAAATAAAGATGTCCTCAATGAGTTTAAAGCCTACCTCTATTTCTTCATTATCAAGAAAAAGTTGGTCATAGTCTTCCATTATTTTGGAATTTTCCAAAATACCTGAACTGTTAAGAAATTTTGATAAAAAGCTCATATTATCATGGTTTAGGATATATAATAACGTAAACGTGTAAAGAAAACGAAAGTATATCGTATTTAAAATTATCTAATTTAATCCCTTTACTGAAAACAACCACAACTGCGTTTCCTGCTCCTTATTAAAATTATCATCTGAAATAAATATCAAGCTTTTACTACCGTCCGGAAAATCAGGGCCAAAAGTCATTCCTTCTATATTATCGATTTTGTGATTGTAGTCCGAAAAATCAAGGATCATATTTTTTGAAACTGCCTTATAATCAGCCTCGGCCAGTGCTTTAATTTCCATAATATCTGTGGCATTGTCTAAATTAATTTCAAATAACTTGACAAAATTTCCAATTCCTTTGGTGTAGGACCTTTCCATTACCCAAAGCCTGTTATCATCAATGAATAATATTTCAGGCACAGAATTGATGAAAAATCCATCTTCAGGTATAGGTTTTTCATTCAAATGACTGATTTTATAAGCATATTGATTAAGCACATTATTATTTTTAATATCATGTCGTACTAAACGCACTGGAAAATCCCCAGCTTCAAAGCTGGCCACTTCTCCATCCTCCTTTAAAGGCAATTCATTAGCATACCAAATGATAGTGTCATTCTCAAAACTTAAACTTTCGAAACCACCATTTACTCTTAAACCTGTTTCATCACTAAATTGAAAAATATCTGGTACTTCTACTTCAGAAATAAATTCCCCACTCCTATTAATCTCCCAAATAAAAGGATCAATCCAATCCTCTGTTCTTCCTCCTTCACTTGTATAAAAATAAGTATCAGTTGATTTTCTATACCTTATGGATTCTGGATCCATTTCATTTTCCTTAAAAGATAAGCTGTCTTTATTCTTCAATAAGGTGGTCTTATTGAAAATAAAATCCGTTATACCACTTGAGTCAAAATCAATCTGAACTTCATAAATTCTAGCAGGCGAAAATTCAGACCTGTCATCAGATATTACTACAAATTTATTTCCTTCCAAATAGTCTATAGAGGAAAGCCCCCCAATTAAAGTACTATCAATTAACTGATCATTCGGAATGCTTACTTTATCAATATACTTTATGGTAAAGTCTGAATTAAACTGAGAGTTTTGGTTCTTGGTACATGAGCTAATGATCAAAGACAAAATGAATAGATAACAGAAACTTTTGGACATACTAATTAGATATCAAAAAATATTTTTCGTAAAAATAATAGAAATATAATCCGAACACCCGATTTAAATGTACTTTTTGTTATATCACTGTAAGCTAAAACCACAGAAATATAAATTAATATAGCAAAGCAATAGTAATTGAAAATAAAAGCCGTAGCTTTGCATAAATTAAAATTATTATAATGAATAAAGGAACAGTAAAATTCTTTAATGATTCAAAAGGTTTTGGATTTATTATTGATGAGAGCACACAACAAGATTATTTCGTACATGTATCTGGTCTAATTGATGACATCAGAGAAAATGATGAAGTTGTTTACGAACTTCAAGACGGAAAAAAGGGTTTAAATGCAGTGAATGTGAAATTAGCTTAATTGATAAATATACATTTTAAGATCATTTAATTGAATGAAGGTTTCTCGAATTTGGGAAACCTTTTTTTGTGCCTACACATTATATCATCCAGAATATTTTACTTAGCAAAACATAGCTCCATTTCATCAGTTTAATATTCATAAATAAAATCATTCAAAAATGAACTGGAACGAAGTAATAAAATTCGCTAACAATGGTAGTCCACAAGCACCAAAAAGAGTGGAAAAAACTGATGAGGAATGGAAATCCATCCTAACCGATGAGGAATTTAGAGTTACGCGAAAGAAAGGAACGGAAAGAGCTTTTACCGGAGAATATTGTGAAGCTCATGAAGCTGGAAAATATGCCTGCAGATGCTGTGGCACCTCCCTTTTTGATTCTACATTAAAATTCGACTCAAGTTCAGGCTGGCCTAGTTTTACAGAGCCAATTGAAAATAATGTAATCAAATACCATAAAGATGTTAGCTTCGGAATGGTGAGAGTTGAAGTGCTATGTAATGTTTGTGATGCACACCTCGGTCATGTTTTTCCGGATGGACCTAAACCTACCGGATTAAGATATTGCATAAATTCAGCCTCAATAAAACTTGTGGAAAGTTGATTACCTGATTAAATTCACAAATGCAGTTCCTAAATTATCTGCTACTATCTTTTTATATTTAACGCTTTCTTTAAAAGAAGGCGTTAAAAACTCCTCCCATACTTTTGCCCAATCACTTCCTTTTGGAAAAATAAATCCTAGTTGATCTTCCAATTCATTTAAAGGGACAGGATGTCTGGTAACGTTCATTTTCTTTCTAACTGCATCAAAGTATTCCGTAAAATCAATTAAGGTGAAATATTTAGCATTACTTCTTAATTTAGCATTCACATCTGTTCCAGAATTAGCATATTCAATAGTCAAGTTTGGATAGTATTGATCAGCTATCTTCTTTAGGTATTTTTCATGCGTGGAACCTTTAATAATCACTGCCTTATAACCTTCAAAATTATCAGCCATATTCGAAAAATCCCGCAGTGTCCCTGCATCTTGATTGGAAAGTAATACGGAAGGGTTGTTCATATATGCAGGACTAAAACTTAAATACTGTTTCCTTTCAGAGGTGATACTGGTATTGCATACCCCCATTATATTTTTACCATTCCTAACTGTATTGATAAAGTCAGTAAAAACGGGAATTCTTTTTTCAAATTTGAATGTCAGGTTAACATTATACTTATCACTTACAAAACCCTTAAACTCTACCATAATATCAATACAGACCCCTTGCATCTTTCCATTTTCTTCAAAAACCAAACCAGGGGTTTGATAATAAACGCAAGTAAGTTCACCTTGACCAGCAGTTTTAACCGTATTCCAGCTTTTACCGTTAATCTGCGCCAATCCATTGGAAAAAGTAAAAACTATAAAAAGGATAAGATAAAAAGTATTGAATTTCATAATATGAAAGTTTAAAAAATTCAATATACAGAATTGAAATTTAAATTTCAATAAGATGGATTATGCATGACGAACTCCCATTAAATCCAATTCAGGAATATATTGAAGATTCTCTTTTTGAATACTGTCAGGGACAAAGACAAATTTCTTATCAAAAATCTGGTCGAGTATAAAATAACTCACCCAATATTCATTGTTCAGTTGAAAAAGCTCAGGTTGAATTGGCTCAATGCGTGCATAGCTTTGTTCCTCCACTTTTTCTATCATATGGCGCAAAACAGAGGTCTGCTTTTCTTCTCCATCTATTCTACCATAACCCTTTGAAGTAATCATGACCGTAGTTAATTCAATGAGATTTTTATTTATAAGATAAACATCCCATTGAGCATTTCCTTCATTTTCTGATTGAGTAATTACTAACTCCACACCTGTAACGGGTGAAAAATCAATATCCTTCTTCATAATTCTTCCAACAATTTCATTTCAAATAAATCTGCAATGTTTTGCTTCAATTTATTGCTTACTACCGTCATGTCCTGCTTTTCTCCAAGTTCGGCTTCCATAGAAGTAACTGCCTTATCGTCTATCCCACATGGTATAATATTTTTAAAGTAATTGAGATCCGTATTGACATTAAATGCAAATCCGTGCATAGTCACCCACCTGCTGGATTTTACACCCAAAGCACATATTTTTCTGGGATTTTCTGCCCCCTCTTCATGATCAATCCAAACACCAGTCAATCCTTTTATCCTACCAGATTCTATTCCGTAATCCTGTAAAGTAAGAATAACTGCTTCTTCCAATAATCTTAAATATTTATGAATATCGGTAAAAAAATTATCCAAATCTAAGATTGGATATCCCACTATTTGCCCTGGGCCGTGGTAGGTAATGTCACCTCCTCTATTTATCTTATAATAAGTGGCTTTCTTTTCTTTTAAACCATTCTCATCCAAGAGGAGATTACTTTCAGAACCACTTTTTCCTAATGTATAAACATGTGGATGTTCCAAAAAAATAAGATAGTTCGGGGTTATTTGATGACTTTCTTCCTCAATCTTGCGATTAGCTGTTTTGATTTCAATGGTTTTTAAAAATAATTCTTCCTGATAATCCCAGGCTTCTTTATAGTCCATCATTCCCAAAGAAAGGAATTGTGTTTCTTTATTAAGCTTAAAATTCACGATTTACTCTGCCAATTTATTTTTTAAAAAATCAATATTATCAACAGGGAATGGATCAATTTGGTTTTCTTTTGCCAAATAGAAACTTATCCAGTCAATTAAATGAATAAAATAATAAAGTTGCTGGGTGAAACTTTCTCCTTTTCCTATTAGTTCAATTACTTCTGCCTTTTCAGCAATAATTGATTGGCTTATGTCCATTCTTTTTTGGTTGCGATCATGATCAAAATCAGATCTTAAAAGTATAGCTTTTGAGTTTTTGACATGCTCCTCGGGAAACTTCCAACCCACTAATTCATTATGATTTAATTCCGGAAAAACATGGGCATGTGATAACTGCTTGCTGTTTTCGGCCAATTGTTGTTGAAACCTTAATACTGCTGGAAAAAACTTTTGGTCTGCATACAAAAAAGTGAAGAAACCTTTTAACCGTATGGCCAATTTTGATGCTTCCTCCTGAATTTCATTCTGCATTTTTTCTAATAAGGCAGTAGAAAATTTTAATTCTTGTTCAATATTTAATCCTGGACAAAAGCCTAATTTATGGATAAGCATTAATATTGATACTGACGGATAAGCTAGTCCTGCTCGCGGGCACTTCGCTTCACCTGAAAAGTTATATTGTGGAATTTTATTTTGATCGGAAATGGATTTTAAAGTTCCTCCTGTTGTTACGGAAAAAATAAGTTTGGTTTTTTTGCTGGCCAAGTCTAATAAAGTCAGGGTTTCTTCCGTATTACCACTGTATGAACATGCAATAAACAAAGTGCTTTCATTTAGCCAATGAGGTAAATTATAACCTTGAATTAAAGTGACAGGTATTTCACAATGATCTTCCACAATACTTTTCACGAGATGTACTCCAATCCCAGACCCACCCATACCGCTGATGGCAATATGCCGGATGTCATTTTTGGAAAAGTCATCTGAGTTAATTTGGTTTGTTAATTCCAAGGCTTCTTTAAGTTGCTCAGGGAAAGTTTTTATTAGGTTTATCACAATGATTTTTTAGTTCAGTTTATTATTTTACAAATATAATATTAGAATGGTATCTTTAGCATGAACACGAAAAAAATAGGAGATAAAGGAGAAGATTTTGCAATAAATATACTGAAATCCAAAGGTTATGAAATTTTAGAAAGAAATTATAGATTTAAAAGAGCCGAAATTGATGTGATTACGCTCCATAACAACCTCCTTATATTTGTGGAAGTAAAAGCATTACATTCATTTAATCATGGTTATCCGGAAGAAAGAGTGAATCAGGCAAAAATCAATAAAATTCTGGAAGCGGCAGAGCATTATATTTTTGCAATAAATTGGCAAAAAGATATTCGCTTTGATGTTTTAAGTATTGATTTAAATAATCCAGATAACTACTTTCATATTGAAGACGCCTTTTACTAAGGCAACCAAAAATCAAATACTATTTTATTCATGCAGTTAAAATGTCCTTTTGGGCATTTTTGGTAACCTATTTTCGAACAAGGCCTGCAATTTACTTTGGTATTTTCTAAAATCGTGAATTTTGTCTTATAAGGATACATTCCAAACATAGGAATCGTATTTCCCCATATACAAAATATATTCTTCTTAAATGCGGCCGCTATATGCATCAACCCAGTATCATGGGTAAAAACATAAGTAGCATTCTTAACCAATGAAGCAGATTGATTCAAATTAAATTTACCGCAAGCATTAAAAATTTTGGCTTTCTTGCCCATTTCGGTTAGCTTTTCTTCGTATGCGGCAGATTCATCAGTTTGCTCGAAAAACTTCTCTACCTTCTCTCCCATTGTTGCATCCTCAGGCCCACCTATCAAAATTATTGGCTTGTTGATTTTATCACATAATTCCACCATACGTTTAAATGGTAGTTTTTTGGTATTATGTTGTGCTCCAATCACATAAGCCACATATTCTTTTTGATGGGTTTCTGGCAACCAATCTTTTTCCACTTCATCTTTTTCTGGAATAAAGTAATCTAATCCGAATTGATCTTTTTTGACCTCCAATTCCGAGGCCGCTTCCAAATACCTGTCAACTATATGGAGATTGGGAAGCTTATTGACTTTCATATTGACCATCAACCACTTTTCCCAATTCAATTTATCAAATGATTTTGAAGGTAATCCTAATCTTAGCTTTATTATCCTAGTTCTAAGATTATTATGTAAATCAACTATATAATCAAACTTTTCGGATTTTAAACGAGGAACCAAATCCCCCAAATCATCTTCAAATTGATGAACTTTATCCACATAAGGATTATTCTCCATAATATTGGCAAAGGCTTTTTTAGTGGCATAATGAACTTCAATATTATTTAACTGAAGTTTGATTGCTCTAACAACAGGTGTGGTCAGCACAATATCTCCTATTGATGAAAACCTTAGTATTAATACTTTTTTAATGTTCTTCAAATTTCAAACTTTTGAAAGTGCGGACTTTTTACGGTCTTCGAAATATTTTGATATTTCTTCTAAACTCTTGGCATTGAAAGTTTCTTTAGCTGTTAAGCCTGCTTTTCTGCCAACGCAGAGTCCATAATACATATCGTGATATCCATTTGTTTCGTGCGCATCAGGATTTATTGAAATTTGTACTCCTTTATCCAAAGCATATCGAACATATCTCCAATCCAAGTCCAGCCTCCATGGATGAGCATTTATCTCCATTACCACTCCATATTCAGCACAAGCATCAATAATGGCTTTATGATTGATTGGGTAACCCTTTCTTTGCAGAAGTAATCTACCTGTAGGGTGTCCCAAAATAGTGGTAAATGGATTAGCAATAGCATTTAACAACCTATTGGTTGCTGTTTTTTCATCCATATTAAGCGGAGAATGTATAGAAGAAACTACGAAATCAAAGCTTTCTAGTATATCATTGGCATAATCCAAAGAACCATCATTTAATATATCAGACTCAATCCCTTTAAAAATTTTGAACGGGGCTAGCTTTTCATTTAATTCATCAATCTCTTCATGTTGCTTTTTGATTCTGAATTCCTGTAATCCATTGGCATAAGTAGCCGTTTTACTATGATCGCTTATTCCAAGATATTCATAACCTAATTCCTTACAGTATTGCGCCATTTCCTCCAAAGAATTTTTACCGTCACTATAAGTGCTGTGATTATGTAAGATCCCTTTCAAATCATTCATTTCCAATAATTCAGGGATATTATTATCCTTTGCCCAGTCAAATTCCCACAAACCTTCTCTTAATTCAGCAACTATAAATGGAAGGCCGGCTTCTTTATAGATTTCCTCCTCAGAATTAAACAGTTTTTCATTTAAAATAGAATTAAAAGTTTTTCCATCCTCTAATTCAAAATTTAAATGCTTAGGATGGGCAGTTGATTTAAATAAGTCGTTAACGAAATGGTCCTTATTAGTAAAAATCAGCTTAACTTCAGCCTTTGATGGTTTATAAAGAAATTTTAAACTCAAAGGTCCTGAATTTTTCTTATCCAATTCAAATTCCTCATGTTTGGCGAAAAATTGGATTAACTTGGCCTTATTTTCAGTTGCGACTATCAATTCCAAAGGTTTTATAACCTCCATTTTTCTTCTAGCATCAGCCGTAACGGAAACATCTTGTACTCCTTCCAAGTCTTTAAGCTCTTCAATGATTATTTCGGCTAATTTTTCAGCTTCTCTATAATGTATATACCCTCTCTTGCTTAATTTAAACTCTACTGCTTCTTGTAGCTTGATCTGGGTTTTCTCACCAAATCCTTTTAAAGCTGCTATTTTATTTTCTTTGCATGCAATTAATAAATCTTCAAGATTATCAATCTCTAATTTTTCCCATATCAATTTTATTTTCTTCGGACCAAAACCACTCAACTGCATCATCTCCAAAATTCCTTCGGGCGTTTTGGCACTTAAATCATCAAAAAGCTCAAAAGAACCCTGTTCATTAATTTGATAAATAGACTGAGCCAAACTTTTGCCAACACCTTCAATACCTTGAAGATCCTCTACAGACATCAATGCAAGACTTTTATTGTGTCTTTCCAAACTATTTACTGCGGACTGATAACTTTTAACCTTAAAATCATTTTCGCCATGCAGCTCCATGAGTTTGGCTGTATTCTTTAAAATTTTTATAATTTGTTTATTTTCCAAAGCTTCTTGATTTTTTGTAAAATTAAAGGATATATTGAGAAGGATAATGGATAGTTTCTGTATTTTTTAATGTTAACAATACAGATTGAGATAAGTTATCACGATTGAATTAAATATCATGACTTTTAATATGTACTTAAAATTTATATTCCTGGTAATTTTATTAACTTTTTGTAATTCATTATTAGGTCAAATTTCGCAGCCTCTAAGATATGAAATTGAAATCGACAATCTTAATGATGAATACTATATCGTTTCCGCAAAAGAACAAGGTCTTTTCTTATTTAAAGAAATGGATAAGCAAACCGAAGACAACGAATATATTTGGGAAATTATTAGGCTTGACACAAGTCTTCAGGAAGTAAATAGAAAAGAGGTAATAATTGATAATAAATTTTCATTTAAAGGCTATAGTTATGATAATGGCCAATTTGTAATGCTTTTTCAGGAGGGATATGATTTTGCAAAAGACCTACTATTCCTGACTTTTTCAATCAATAGTGATACCTTTAATTCATATTTGTATGAGAATTTAGTCCCCATCAGCTTGACAGAATTTGAAGCCAAAAATGATGCTGTCATATTTGGTGGCAATGTCAATATGAGAACTGTTGTCATGATGTACAATTTTACGGCAAAAAAAGGGGTAGTATTACCAGGTTTCTATGATGACAGAAGCTCACTATTACAAATCGTGACCAAAACAGATGATGATTGGGTTCGAGTCATTACTTCTGATCGATTACCAAGTAAAAGATACGGAATAACTGTTAGGGCATTCAGCACTATGGGAGAGTCCATTTTTAATGAAACCTTACAAGCAAAAGAGGATTTAAGTCTTACTGATGGTAGAATAGTCAATAGTAGTGAGGGGGGGAATTTATTGGCAGGAACATACTCTATCAAAAGAAGAACCGAAACATCAAGGGGCATATATGTGGCGGATTTCGATAAAGAAAGTGAGGAAAAGATAAATTATTATAATTATGCCAACCTTGAAAACTTCTTTAACTACATGAAAGAAAGGCGGAAGAACCGGATTATGAAAAAAATTGCTCGAAAAAAGATAAAGGGGAAAAAATTAAAATTCAGTTACCGTCTATTTGTTCAGGATATTGTAAAGCAGGACAATCAAAATATTTTGATCGGTGAGGCTTATTATCCAACCTATTCAAATAAGAACTATAACTACGGGTATGGTTCTTTTAATAGTTATGATCCTTTTATTGGTGGTAGGTCAGCACAAGTCTTTGATGGTTATAAATATACTCACGCTGTAATAATAGCCTTTGACGATAATGGTAAATTAATTTGGGACAACAGTTTTGAAATCAATGATTTGAAAAGTTTTCAATTAGAAGAACACATCCATCTCGCATTTCTAGATAATGAGATTGTAATGCTTTATTTATATAACCAAGAGCTAAAAATAAAAGTCATTAAAGAAAGTGAAATAATTGAAGGCAAATACACTGAGGATTTAAAATTAATGTATGAAAGTGATGAAATGAAAAGTAACGATGAAGAATTAGAGGGCTTAAAACAATGGTATGGCAATAACTTTTATGCTTATGGCGTCAATAAAGTAAAAAATTTAAAAGACAAAGACATAAAATTGAACAGAAAAGTATTTTTTATCAATAAAATCGTGGTCGAATAATTAGCTAGTTTACTATCTTTGCCCCAGCGCCATGGAAAAACGTCTTATCCTAGATACCGATCTGCTTCAAATAACCATCAATAGGTTAGTGGAAGAACTGATTGAAAACCACAAAGACTTTCAAAACACTGTATTAATTGGGCTTCAACCCAGGGGTGTATTTTTAGCTCAAAGAATCCAAAAAAGATTAAATGAACGTCTAAATAAAGAGTTGCCTTTAGGTCTATTGGATACAACATTCTATCGAGATGATTTTAGAAGAAGGGATACTCCACTACAGGCAAATGCCACCAAAATCCCATTTATTATAGAAGATAAAAAGGTGATATTAATTGATGACGTGCTTTTTACCGGAAGAACTGTCAGAGCGGCCTTAGATGCTATGATTGCATTTGGAAGGCCTAGATTGGTGGAACTTTTAACTTTTATTGATCGAAAATACACACGGGATTTACCTATTCAACCTGACTATGTTGGAAGAAGGGTGAATACCATCAAATCACAACGGGTATTAGTGGAATGGACAGACCAAGGTGCAGAAAATGACAAAATCTGGTTAGTGACAAACGAAGAAAAATGACAAATTTAAGCGTAAATCATTTATTGGGTATCAAAGACTTAACAACAGAAGATATTCAATTGATTTTTCAGACTGCCGACCATTTTAAAGAAGTTATTAATAGACCCATTAAAAAAGTCCCCTCCCTCAGAGATATTACCATTGCCAATATATTTTTCGAAAATTCTACTAGGACCAAGTTATCCTTTGAATTGGCTGAGAAAAGATTATCTGCGGATGTAGTCAATTTTTCTTCTTCCAACAGCTCTGTGAAAAAAGGAGAAACCCTATTGGATACTGTTAACAACATTCTATCTATGAAAGTGGATATGGTGGTGATGAGACATTCAAGTCCGGGTGCTGCACATTTTCTGGCAAGAAATATTGAAGCTAATATAATTAATGCCGGGGACGGGACGCACGAACATCCTACGCAAGCATTGTTAGATACCTACTCCATAAGAGAGCAAATACAAGACCTTCAGGGAAAGAAAGTTGCGATCATTGGAGACATCTTACACTCAAGAGTTGCATTATCAAATATTTACGCACTAAAAAAACTTGGCGCAGAGGTTATGGTTTGTGGCCCGGCCACTCTTCTACCAAGATATATTTCCGAATTGGGAGTAAAAATTAGCTGGGATGTAAAAGAAGCGCTGGAATGGTGTGACATCGCCAATATTTTAAGAATACAACTCGAAAGACAACAATTAAAATACTTCCCTTCTCTAAGAGAATATTCTCTTTATTATGGAGTGAATAAGAAATTATTGGATGGTTTAGGAAAAGAAATTATTGTGATGCACCCTGGCCCTATCAATAGAGGGGTTGAAATCAGTAGTGATGTGGCAGATTCAAAACAATCAATTATTTTGAATCAAGTTGAAAATGGCGTGGCAATTAGAATGGCAGTATTATATCTTTTAGCACAAAAAAGGCAGAATTAAGATTCTGCCTGTAATATAAATTCTGTTAATTCCTGATTTGCATTGGGGCCAAAACCATCTGCTATGGTTCCCTTTTTTCCAGAGGTAGTAGTTATTTGGTATAAAATGGACAAATCATCAGGGTTTGATTTCCCTTCAAACCTATATTCCTTTATTTCCTTAATCTCATCTTGCGTAAATGAATCATTATCGGTCTTAAGCCTTCCATTTTCAAAAAAGAAATCTTCTGTATATCCATTCTGTTTTAATTCATTTATTTTCTGAGCTACTGTTTTCATTGGATCCATAATAATATAATTTGTTTATAGAAATCAACGGATTCAATAAAAGATTGTTAAGCAAACTTAGTCCTCAATAGCTTCAAAATAATTGATTAAGGGGAATTGACCAGTAGCGTCCATAGTATCAATGGCATAACCTAATTCACCATCATTGGTCATAAAGGTAATTAAGGCTGAACCTTTATCCTCATATAAATATTCGGCTTCAACTGAGACCTGTTCTGCAACATAGTGTTTCTCAATCTTACGGTCCTCCTCTTCTTTTCTTAAAATTAATTCTCCATTTTCAAACTGAAAACTATTGTTATAGCCATAGTCAGACAACTCATTAATTTTAAATGCGATTTGTGGGTTAAGGTTTTGCATAGCTCTTTGTTATTAAATACACTACAAATAACGCCACAATAAAACTTACTGTTCTTCTTAAAAGAATATGAATATTACATACGTCACATTTCAATGATGATTATAAATAACTAACTTTGCGGAAAGCAAACTATTAAAAAATGTACTACAACTCTATTATAGAGACCATTGGCAATACTCCATTGGTAAAATTAAATAAAGTCAACAAAGGAATACCAGGTACAATACTGGTTAAAGTTGAATATTTCAATCCTGGTAACTCCATGAAAGACCGTATGGCGATCAAAATGGTTGAAGATGCCGAAAAAGAAGGCAAACTTAAACCCGGGGGTACTATTATTGAAGGAACGTCAGGTAACACTGGAATGGGATTGGCATTAGCCGCCATCTCTAAGGGTTATAAATGTGTTTTCACATTAGCGGATAAGCAGTCTAAAGAAAAGATGGACATTCTTCGTGCAATGGGGGCTGAGGTTATTGTTTGCCCTACCAACGTGAGCCCAGATGATCCACGATCATATTATTCAGTTGCCAAGAAAATCCATGAGGAAACGCCTAATTCAATTTATCCGAACCAATATGATAATATGTCTAATACAAAGGCGCATTATGAAACCACGGGACCGGAAATTTGGGAGCAAACTGATGGTAAAATCACACATTGGGCTGCGGGAGTTGGAACAGGTGGTTCCATGTGTGGAACATCCAGATATCTAAAAGAACAAAATCCTGAAATTGTAAGTGTTGGAATCGATTCATATGGATCTGTTTTTAAGAAATATAAAGAAACTGGAATCTTTGACGAAAAAGAAATCTATCCTTACCTAACCGAAGGAATAGGTGAAGATATTTTGCCTAAAAATGTGGATTTCGCCATGATCGATCATTTTGTGAAAGTGACTGATAAGGATGGCGCCATCATGACTAGAAGATTAGCCAGAGAAGAAGGTCTGTTTTGTGGTTGGTCATGTGGTTCAGCTGTTCACGGAGCTTTGGAATATGCAGAAGAACATCTCAAAGAAGATGACCTGATGGTGATTATTTTACCAGATCATGGTACCAGATACTTGGGTAAAATATATAATGATGATTGGATGCGTGATCATGGATTCATTGAAAACAATGATTATGCTACTGCAAAAAACATCATTAAAAAAAGAAGCAAAAGCTACAAATTAATTACTATAGATAGTGATAAAAAAATTGGAGAAGTGGTAAGGTTATTGGATGAATTATCCATTTCCCAATTACCTGTTACTAAATCTGGAGAATTTGTAGGTAGTATTTCTGATACTAAGCTTTTAAATAAATTAGTGGAAAACCCAGAATTGCGCGATAGACCCATCTCTGAAATAATGGATGATCCATTTAAATTTATTGCGATGAACACTACTGTGGATACAATTTCTTCAATGATGAATCATGGAGATAAAGCATTAATGGTTTTGGATGATAAAAACGAACCGCATATCATTACAAAACAAGATTTATTGATGGCTTTTGCCGACTAAAACAAATCTCCAATAAAGCAAAAAAGGCTGTGAAACTAGATTTCACAGCCTTTTTTATTTGTGCGCACGAGAAGATTCGAACTTCCACACCAGTTAAGGCACCACCCCCTCAAGGTGGCGTGTCTACCAATTTCACCACGTGCGCATTTTCGGATAGCAAATATACATGCTAAAACTAAAAAACCTATCCATTTTACAACAGATAGGTTTATAATTGTGACCCGCTTGGGGTTC
>NZ_JBNPEF010000019.1:68186-146850 GCF_051117495.1 Marivirga sp.
GAACCCAAGACCCCATCCTTAAAAGGGATGTGCTCTACCAGCTGAGCTAGCGAGTCATGTTTTGATTAGTAATTTATGTAAACCTTGGGTTCGGAACCCAAGACCCTCCCGACTCGCTTAGTCGGGATACTCTACCAGCTGAGCTAGAGAGTCAATTTTTAAAGAAAAAAAATGCCCTAGTTCAATTAACCAGAGCTTTAAAAAGAATTTGTTGTTCAAAATTGTTTTCACAATTTTAAAAAAATGTGACCCGCTTGGGGTTCGAACCCAAGACCCCATCCTTAAAAGGGATGTGCTCTACCAGCTGAGCTAGCGAGTCATGTTTTGATTAGTAATTTATGTAAACCTTGGGTTCGGAACCCAAGACCCTCCCGACTCGCTTAGTCGGGAAACTCTACCAGCCAAGCTAGCGAGTCATTTCAATTAAAATTTTACTCTTGCTAATCCGTTTAATTAAGCAACCCAATTTTGATGAGTAGTGAGTGTTTTAATTGCTTTTAAGGAGTCGTTTTCCTTAATTGCGTTGCAAAGGTAAGTACTAAATAATAAAATGCAAATGCTAAAGTTTAAAATTCTAATTTGTTTTCTTATTCTTTCCGTAACAAATACTTATTTGATTTCAGCGCAGTCCCTTGAAAAGGAATTAGTTAAGGCTGATTCTCTCTATGAAAAAAAACAATACATCACCGCAATAAAAATTTATAATAAAATCTATAAAGAGGGAAAATCGAGCCCTGCAATGCTTTTAAAATTGGCAAGAATTGAAGAAGGCATGAATAATATAGGCGCTTCGATTTATTATTTGGAAAATTATTATCAACAAACCAAAGATGAAAAAGCATTGGATTACCTTAGGGAAAGTACTGAAAAAAAGAATGCTTTAGGGTTTGATTATGGCATTGGCTATAAAGCTGATTTATTTTATAAAGAATGGAAAATATATTTTAAGCTATTCTTTTCGATCATTTTGTTTTTGGGTTTAGGCATGATGATTAAAAATCAAAAATCAACTGCGAAAAAAAGATATTATTTTACAGTTGCTCTCATTCCAATTTTGATTGTAGCATTCTTAAATAATTACGAAGGAAGGTCAGAAGCCATTATCACTACTAATCCTAGCTTTCTTCATGAGGGGCCCTCAGCAGGGGCTAACTTAGTGCGCAAAATAGATGTCCCGGCAAAAATTCAAGTCAAAAAACAAGTGGATGTTTGGAGTAAAGTAATTTTCGAAGAAAAAGAAGCTTATATTAAAACTTCTCAGATTAAGAAACTTTGATTTCCCTATGCATTTATCCACCTATGCATCCCAAAAAATCTATCAACGGTATCACGCAATGTAAGCATAAACTTTCCCTCGGTCTGGCGGTTAGAACCATCTGACCGATAAATAGACCTGCCGTTTTTTTAGTTAGTGATTAGACGGTTCTAACCATAATAAAATAAATCCAACATTTTTAACGTCTGAAATAAGCATCTATCATTAATTCTCTATCCAAGCTTTCCCCTTCAAAATTATTAGCCTAATTTTGCAGGCTATGGGAAGAAAACCGCATCCAATTATAAAAGAATTAACAATTGAAAAGATTGCCTCTGAGGGTAAATCAATAGGCTACTACAATGATAAAGTAGTGTTTGTAGCCAATACTGCCCCCGGAGATGTTATTGACGTCAGAGTTCATAAAAAGAAGAAGAGCTTTTTAGAAGGGAGCGCTATCAAATTTCATAAAAAATCAGAGATGAGGATAGAACCCTTTTGCAGTCATTACGGAGTTTGTGGTGGTTGTAAATGGCAACATTTAAGCTATGAAGACCAGTTAGGCTTCAAAAGTGAACAAGTAAAAGACGCTCTGGAAAGAATTGCAAAAGTTGAGCTCCCCGAAATCCAGCCTATTCTGGGTTCTCAGAATACTACTTTCTATCGGAACAAAATGGAGTACACATTCTCTAACAATAGATGGTTAACAACTGAAGAAATTGAATCCGGAAAAGAATTTGAATCAGATGCATTGGGTTTTCATATCCCAAAAAGATTTGATAAGATCGTGCAAATAGAAAAATGCTATTTACAGGCTGATCCTTCCAATGCGATCCGAAATTCGGTTGATAGATTTGCAAAAGATCATAACATTACCTATTTCAATTTAATTAAGCAAGTTGGTTTTTTAAGAAACTTGATCATCCGTACCTCTTCAACTGGCCAAACCATGGTTATTTTGCAAGTTGCGGAAGAAAATGAAGAGTGGCTTAATATGATGTTGAATCATATCAAAGAGACCTTCCCTGAAATTACATCACTACTATATATTCTCAATCAAAAAGGTAATGAAACTTTTCATGATTTGGATGTGAAAGTTTTTCATGGAAAAGACCATATCATTGAGGAAATGGAAGGTCTGCAATTTAAAATCGGCCCTAAATCCTTTTACCAAACCAATTCAGAACAAGCTTACGAATTATATAAAGTAGCAAGAAATTTCGCTGATTTAGAAGGTGATGAAATTGTTTATGATCTATATACTGGTACTGGGACAATAGCAAACTTCATTGCCAAAAGTGCCAAAAAAGTAATTGGTGTGGAATATGTACCTGAAGCCATAGAAGATGCTAAAGTCAATGCCCAACTCAACAAAATTGAAAACACTGCATTTTTTGCTGGCGATATGAAAGATGTTTTCAATGATGAGTTTTTAGCACAACACGGAAAAGCTGATGTTATCATAACTGATCCTCCAAGAGCTGGAATGCATCCTGATGTGATCAGTACACTACTGAATATTGGTGCTAAAAAAATAGTCTATGTTAGCTGTAATCCGGCAACTCAGGCAAGGGATTTAGCTTTATTAGATGAAAAATATAAGGTAACTGCTGTTCAACCTGTAGATATGTTCCCTCAAACTCATCACGTGGAAAACGTGGTTTTATTGGAATTGAAATAATTATTCCGATTTAGGACGGTAGATTTCAAACTCTACCCTCCTATTTAATCTTCGGTCGTCATCAGTTTTTTCATCTTCAACTACTGGCTGACTGTTTCCATAACCTTCTGCCACTACTCTTTCTTCTTCAATTGGATGAAGTATAATAATGTAATCTCGTATGGCATCTGCCCTTTCTTGTGATAGGGATTTATTTCTTAACTCATCACCAGAAGAATCCGTATGGCCGGAAATCTTAAGTTTAAATTCAGGATAATCGAGCAAAAAATCTACGACTTTATCCAAATCACTATACATGTCTGGTCTTAATTTAGCCGAATTTTCTTCAAATTCAATGGATTTAAATCTAATCTTACTAGATATAGGATCGATATTTTTGTTCATCACCGTATCGCCTGACAGGAAAAACATTTCTTCTATTCTGAAAAGTTTATCTGACTGCACCACCATTACATAATTCGCATTATTGATCAGATTAAACTCAAAACTCCCATCCTCTCTTGTGAATTTAGGCGCTATTTCAATACCATTTTCTATATCTACAATAGATACAATCCCCCTAAAGGGTTCACCCTTAACCGTATCCGTCACAACACCAGACACTTTGGTATTAGCACCCGGTTGGGCTTCCATAGGCAACGGAAAGGAGAATAAATCGAGATTGCTGCTTCTCATTGAAGAAGAACCAGCATAAAACAAATCTTCTGATTCGGAATCAATGGTAAAATAATATTCATCCCCTTCTGTATTGATTAATGGGCCAATATTTTGAGGTTCATCCCATAAAAAAGATTTAGCATTGGCCTTATAAATATCAAAACCACCAAAATTCAATAAATGCCCGTTGGAACTAAAATAAAGAATTTTATAACGAGGATGAATAAATGGACTTACTTCATTACCTCTTGTATTGACAACAGGACCAAGGTTTCTGGCTCTTGTCCAATTACCATCAGCATCCTTAACTGAAAAGTAAATATCCGATAATCCAAAACCGCCAATTCTATCTGACGCAAAAAACAATGAATCACCAGTTACCGATAGAGAAGGGTGGGAATCCCAGGCTTTGGAATTTAAGTTTGCTCCTAAATTAACCGCCTTGCTCCAGGTACTATCCTCTTGAAGATGAGTTTCATATAAATCACAATTCCCAAACCCATCCGGAGAGCCACATCGGGCAAAGATGATTTGATTACCATCGGCATTTAAAGTAGCTGAACCCTCGTTATATCTACTATTTATATCTCTTAATTGAACGGCATCTTGCCACATGCCATCCTCCTGTTTTGCTATATATAAATCCTCATTGGAATTGCTTGATAATAAACTACCGCTCAGACTTCTCTTAGAAGTGAAAATCATTGTTTTATTATCCAAGGTCAAAGCAGGGGCATAATCTTCCATGTTTGAATTGATTTGCTTTCCCATGCTAAGTAAAATACCACGGGGAGGAACAAGTGTATCTATGGACTGTCTAAAATCTACCAATTCATAATAATAATCAATAGGTACGTAATCATCTGTCTGCTCAAGTTGTACAGAATCCATGAAAATCTCCATTTGCTTAAGATCAATTCTACTTTGATGATGTTTTAATGCCAGTCTGTAGAGACTCTTAGCCGTTTCAAAATCCCCATAGAGTTCCTCCATTTTCGCCAACTGCCAAATCAAACGCGTGTCTTTATAGAAATTTTCTGTGGCAAATTTCTTAACATAATCTTCTAATAAATCTTTAAATTTTTCCCAATTTTTATTCTCCTGTGCCCTATTAATTTTATTCATGGCATTTTCATCCTGATAAAAATTAATTTGATTTACATTTGGGAAATAAAACGGAAATAGTTCTTCAGCTTCTTTTCTCGATAATTCAACTTGAGGATTGAATTGACCTATTAGATCGACTGAAATAAATAGTAAGCTTAGGAAAAAGCAATATATAAATGTGTGCTTCAAGACAATTTGATAGTTTTACGGTAAATATGTCAGTATATTAAGTTATAATATCCGAAAAATGTCGGAATTACATTTAAAATAATTCTAAAATTACCAATTATTTTATTGGCATAACAATTGAAATAGGCAAGCATCCTAATAATTAGGACAAATAAGAGATTTCAAATGCCATATTGGCTGAAATATTAAATATATATATGGATTCAATAATTAAGCATCAACAAGTATTTTCAGATATTAATGATGACGAGACTGGTGAATTAATTCAACTCATCTCAACAGATGAGGAAAATAGTATGCGTGAAGATGAATTACCTGATCAACTTCCAATTTTACCTATTCGTAATACTGTTCTTTTCCCAGGAGTTGTCATTCCCATCACCGTAGGCCGTCAAAAATCAATTAAACTAGTTAAAAAAGCTTATAAAGGCGATAGAATAATTGGGGTAGTTGCACAATCAAACAGTAAGGTTGAAGATCCTGGAAAAGATGACATCTACAGTATTGGTACTGTTGCCAGAATTCTTAAAATGATTGTTTTGCCTGATGGTAATACCACTATCATTATTCAAGGAAAACAGAAATTTGAAGTAAAGGAAGTTGTTCAGGAAGATCCATTTTTAGTTTCTACTTACCAAGAACTGGATGATGAGGAATTAGACCCTAAGCAAAAATCCAATAAAGCTGTAATTCAGTCTTTGAAAGATGCCGCTAGCAAAATATTAAAACTTAACCCTGAAATTCCTCAAGAAGCACAGGTGGCCTTGGATAACATAGAAAACCCTAATTTCTTAACCCATTTTCTATCATCCAATATCAATTCTGATGTAGCAGAAAAACAAAAGCTATTGGAGAAAACCAATGCTAAAGAACGTGCTACATTGCTTTTGGAATTCATGTTAAAAGATATCCAGATGCTGGAATTGAAAAATGAAATCCATAAAAAGGTTCATACCGATATAGACCAGCAACAAAGGGACTATTTTCTTCGACAGCAAATCAGAGTTTTACAAGACGAATTAGGACAAGACAGCCCAGACCAAGAATTGGATAACTTGAGAATGAAAGCTCAAGAAAAAAAATGGTCAGAAACTGTTCAAAAGCATTTTGATAAAGAAATAGATAAGCTTTCCCGCATCAATCCACAAGCAGCAGAATACCCTGTGGCGATGAATTATGTGGAATTGTTATTGGAATTGCCTTGGGGCGAAATGACCAAGGATAATTTTGACTTAAAAAGAGCTAAGAAAATATTAGATCGTGATCATTATGGTCTTGAGAAAGTTAAAGAAAGAATTATAGAATATCTTGCTGTATTGAAATTAAAGCAGGATATGAAAGCTCCAATCTTGTGTCTATACGGACCTCCTGGAGTGGGTAAAACCTCATTAGGTAAATCCATTTCTGATGCACTGGGCAGAAAATATGTTCGCATGTCATTAGGTGGCGTGCACGATGAAGCAGAAATTCGTGGTCATAGAAAAACCTATGTGGGCGCCATGCCAGGCAAAATCGTTCAAAACATGAAAAAAGCAGGGAAGTCTAATCCTGTTTACATATTGGACGAAATTGATAAGGTAAATTCTGATTTCAGGGGCGATCCATCATCCGCTCTGCTTGAGGTTTTAGATCCTGAGCAAAATGAAACTTTCCAAGACAATTACCTGGAAGTGGAATATGATTTATCAAACGTATTATTTATTGCAACTGCCAACTCATTGGATACCATTCACCCGGCCTTGAGGGATAGAATGGAAATCATTGAGGTCACAGGCTACACTTTAGAAGAAAAGGTAGAAATTGCTAAGAAACATCTAATTCCTAAGCAGAAAAAAGAACATGGATTAAAAGCCAAAGATGTTACTTTCAGTAGAAAGGCTATTGCTAAAATTATTGAAGACTACACTCGCGAATCTGGTGTTAGGGGTTTGGAAAGAACGATTGGAAAAGTAGTGAGAAATATTGCCAAATCCATTGCGATGGAAGAGGAATTCAATAGCAAAATTGAGCCTCAAGATGTTTTAAGAATTTTAGGTGCAGAATCATTCGAGAAAGAGATCTACCAAGACAATGAAACTGCAGGATTGGTAACAGGCTTAGCTTGGACGTCAGTGGGTGGTGAAATATTATTTATTGAATCAAGCTTGAGCAGAGGTAAAGGTAAATTAACTCTGTCTGGGCAATTGGGAGATGTGATGAAAGAATCAGCCATGACAGCCCTCTCCTATTTGCGTTCTCATGCTGATGAATTGGGGATACATCATAAAATATTTGATCACTACGATCTTCATATACATGTTCCAGCTGGGGCAGTACCAAAAGATGGCCCATCTGCTGGTATTGCGATGATTACCTCTTTGGCATCCATCTTTACCCAAAGAAAGGTTAAATCAAGATTGGCCATGACAGGTGAAATTACCTTAAGAGGTAAAGTATTGCCAATTGGAGGTTTGAAAGAAAAAATATTAGCCGCCAGAAGAGCTGGAATTAAAGATGTTATTTTATGTCAGCGTAATAAAAAGGACATAGATGAAATAGATTCTCGCTATATCAAAGGCTTGAATATTCATTTTGTAGATCAAGTAAATGAGGTCTTGGAAATTGCTTTATTGAAAGAAAAAATCAAAAATCCAATTGATTTTGTGATCCCAGAAGAAGACAATAAAAAGACGGTTCAGGCTAGCACCTTATGATTAGGCAGAAGGTCATAGCAAGCCTTGTCATTTTAAGTCTGACCATCTCCATTTCATTTGGTCAGATAGGAGGATTGCGTGCCTTCGAATTTTTGGAAACCCCCAATCATGCAAGAGTAGCTGGATTGGGGACAGTCAATGTAAGCTCAAATGCAGGGGATCTCAATATGATTTGGCAAAACCCTGCATTGTTGAATTCAGAAATGAACGGACAGCTATCATTTAGCTTGAATCCCTATTTTGCTGATATTTATAATAGCCAAATTACCTATGCACAAGAATTCGAAAATCTA
Organism: Marivirga sp.; assembly: GCF_051117495.1. Taxonomy (NCBI): domain Bacteria; kingdom Pseudomonadati; phylum Bacteroidota; class Cytophagia; order Cytophagales; family Marivirgaceae; genus Marivirga; species Marivirga sp. The sequence goes on from NZ_JBNPEF010000019.1 coordinate 76,062, forward strand.
GGGATTTTTAGTTTTGGTGTTAGCTATTTTCATTATGGGCAGTTTGAAGGTTTTGATAATACTGGTAGCAGGACTGAAGATTTTAGTGCTTCAGATTATGCCATTCAAGTGAGTCATTCAAGAGAAGATGGGATTTTTCGATATGGGGCTAGTTTAAAATTTGTAGCCAATCAAATAAGTGGATTCAATCAATCCGCAGTCTTAACAGATTTGGGAGGAGCATTCGTACATCCTGAAGAAGAGCTAAGTTTGGGATTGGTCATTAAAAATTTAGGTTTTTTTACCTCAAAATTTGTAGATGAAGGTAGAAATTTACCTTTTGATGTACAATTAGGCGGAACCTATAAACCTGAATTCATGCCATTCCGTTTCTCACTAACATTGAACCGGCTTTATCAATATGATTTAAGCTATTTTGATGAAAGTCTTTTGAGTGATGATGATAATGTGGTATTTACGGACGTGAACAATAATCCACCTTCTACTTTTGATAAAATATTTCAGCATGTAACCATTGGAACAGAGGTTGTTTTAGGAAAGAATGTGAATCTTAGAGCTGGTTATAATCATTTAATAAGACAATCATTAAGAGCTGAACAAGTAGGCGGAGCAGGTGGTTTTACATTTGGAGTCTATTTTCAAACCAAAAAATTTAATATGGCTTATTCAAATGCCATTTACCAAGCGGGTGGTTTAGCCCATTTTATAACGCTAGGAAGTAATTTGAAAGAAATTGTAAAAAAGAAATCATGAACAAGAATTTATTTTTGACACCGAAAGAAATCGTTGCGGAACTTGATAAATATATTATTGGACAAAATGACGCTAAGCGAAATGTAGCTATTGCCTTGCGTAACCGCTGGAGACGGATGAATACTCCTATGGAAATACAAGGAGAAATTGTTCCCAATAATATTTTAATGATTGGAGCAACTGGGGTTGGTAAAACCGAAATTGCCAGAAGATTGGCCAAAATAGCGGATGCTCCATTTACGAAAGTGGAAGCCTCCAAATTTACGGAAGTGGGATATGTAGGACGAGATGTGGAAAGCATGGTACGTGATTTGGTAGAGCAATCCGTAAATTTAGTGAAGGCTGCCAAAAAAGAAGAAGTAAAGGAAAAAGCTTCACAGGCAGTGGAAGACATCATTTTGGATGCTTTGATTCCACCCATGAAATCAACAAACCAGAGACCTGTTAATACAACGGCTGATAATCAAGTTCCTGAGAATGATTATGAGTTAAACCAAAAAACCCGAGAGCGATTCAGAGAAAAATTGCGAAATGGGGAATTGGAAGACCGTAAAATTGACATCAATGTAAAAACCCCTGCCAACAATGGCATGGGCATGATAGGTGGAGGAATGATGGATGAAGCATCTATGATTAATCTTCAGGACATGCTCAGCAACATGATGCCAAAGAAAAATAAGAAGCGGAAAGTCACCATTGAAGAAGCCAGGAAAATTTTGATTGATGAAGAGGTTTCTAAGCTGATCGATATGGATGAAGTGAAGGAAGAAGCCATCAAAAAGGCGGAAAACACTGGTATGATTTTCATAGATGAAATTGATAAAATTGCCAAAGGAAGTGGGAATTCAAGCGGTGGAGATGTGAGCCGAGAAGGTGTCCAAAGAGATCTTTTACCCATAGTGGAAGGAAGTGCAGTGAACACTAAATATGGAATAATTCACACCGACCATATTTTGTTTGTGGCAGCTGGAGCATTTCATGTTAGCAAACCATCTGACTTAATTCCAGAATTGCAAGGTAGATTCCCGATTAGAGTAGAATTGGACAGCTTGACTAAAGGTGATTTCTTAAGAATTTTGAAAGAACCAAAAAATGCCCTTACCAAGCAATATACAGCTTTAGTAAAGGCAGAAGAGGTAGAATTACAATTTGATGATGAAGCATTAGAAGAATTGGCTGAAATAGCTTATCAAGTAAATTCTGAGGTTGAGAATATCGGTGCCAGAAGATTACAGACGGTGATGAGTAAGTTATTGAATGAAATGTTATTCGATATTCCAGATAAAATTGGCCCTAATGCCAAAGTAATCGTCACCAAACAAATGGTAGGCGAAAAATTAGATGGACTGGTTAAGGATAAAGATTTGAGTCAGTATATACTTTAATCTAAATATTATTGACATATAAAGCCCGAGATTCACATTGGAATTTCGGGCTTTTTTGTGTCTTAAAAAACAAAACTTAAAATCTTCTCATTCGATTATATAAGAATAGCATTAACACAAAATATGAAAAAATCACTATTCATCATTACAGGAGCAAGCAAGGGCATTGGAAAAGGATTGGCTGAAAAGGCCTTAAAAGAAGGTGCTGAGGTTTGGGGAATCAATAGAACTCATTCCATTGAGCATGAAAATTATATAGCCTTAACTTATGATTTAGCTAACATACCCAATCTACTAAAAGAGCTTCCTCAATTGTTTTCAAAAGCAATAGATTACGAAAAAATTGTCCTCATTAATAATGCCGGAACCTTGGGTGATATTGAACATTTAGGAAACATTGAAAATGATAGCATTCCGCATTTATTTGATTTAAATGTTAGCGCCCCTCTCCTATTGATGAATCAGTTTATGAAAGTTTTTAAAGATTTTAAAGGAGAAAAAATCATCATCAATATCAGTTCTGGCGCGGGCAAAAATGCAGTGGATGGCTGGTCAGGTTATTGTGCTTCCAAAGCTGCTTTGGATATGGCATCAAAAGTAGCTGCCAAAGAGGCTGAAATGGATGGAACAGGATTTATCATTAAAGCCATTGCGCCTGGAGTAGTGGACACCGAAATGCAAACTCAAATCCGCAGTACGAACGAAAAATCATTCAGTGGAGTGGATAAATTCAAAAACTTGAAAGCGGAAAATCAGCTAAGCAGTGAGGAAGAGGTAGCTGAAAAGTATTTTCACTTTATAGATAATTTGGTAAAGTATCCTGATGTGATTTTGGATGTGAGGCACGTTTAATTCTTTCACCATAATTTAGATATTAATATATAGTTGCGGTTTTAATTACTGCTACTTAAATATTAAAAATTACAGTTAGTTTTAGTTTATAAATCCCAACTATTTCATCCAAAAAGCTTATCTTAAGCTTTTAGATTTTATATGAACCGAAAACGTAAAAGATTATACCGCACTATCGGCTTTGCCATACTTATTTTTGCTATTGGTTTCATTGTAAATGACCAATTAAGGAAAATGGGTAACAGAATTTCGGGTGAATATTTACAAGAACTCATTTCAAAAGAAAGCAAAGGACTTTATCGAATAGCTTTTGAGGAAATAGATTTAAATATACTTAGAAAATCCATTAACATCAGAAATCTTGAACTTCAGGCAACTCCCGAAAATCGAGAGGATTCTATCAATGCCAAAAATATTTATGAAGCACAAGTAGCAGAAGTTAACATTTCGCTAGAGTCGGTTATCAGAATTTACACAAACAAGGAATTGGTAGTAGATGGAATTGAAGTAATTGACCCAAAGCTATTTATGACCAAAGTAAATCCTGAAAAGGAGCCCCTGAAATTTGGCCGGGAAACAGGTGAGCTTTATGAAATCATTTCGGAATATTTAGACTTACTACATGTAAACTATTTAAAAGTAAGAAGCGGAACTGTCGATCACTCACCCAGTAATTTCAGACTAAAAGCCATTGATTTTTCCGTGGAGGATTTCACAGTTTCTCAAAACCAAAAAAGGAAAAAAATATTCTATTCCGAAGCAATTAACCTTGGGGTGGATCAACAAGCCATTTTATTGCCCGACAGCATACATGAATTGAGCTTTGAGGGATTCGAACTTTCTACCAAAGATTCCATACTCAATTTCAATAATTTTAAAATTCAAGCACGAGATGATGTTGATGCTGTGGAAGTATTTAAAAATCAAAACCAGAATGTTTATGATATTGATATCCCAACCTTAGAGCTCAAAGGAATAAATTACCTTAAAGCTTATGAAGATAACTTTTTGGTAGTGGAACAGGTCAATATTCCAAAACCCAAAATAAAAATCCAATCCGTTTTAAAATCTAAAAAACAAAATACCGAACAAGCTGAAAACAGCATAGGTGCCTCACTTTTAGCACTTTTTGATTTGATAAAAATAAATGATTTCAAAATTAATGAAGGTGGCCTTAATCTTACCTTAAAAGGTGATAATCAACAAAGGTTTTTATCTGACAACATCAGTATTGATTTATTCAATATTGAATTAGATTCTACCCAAAGAGACATTCAGAATATCATACATTATTTTGAACATGCCACTGTAGAAATAAATGATTATGATTATTTATTGCCCGATAATCTTCACAATATCAAATTCAAAAAATTAAACTTCAATACAATTGACTCAACTATGCTGGTCCAAAATCTAGAGATTAAACCATCAAGAAGTTTAGATGACAGCACTTTAACTCAATACAACCTTAATCTGCCTATTTTGAAAGTGGAAGGAATAGCACATCGGGATATATATGATAATGACAGAATTGATTTAAAAAATTTGGCACTAAGAAATGCCACTATCACAATTACACCTCCCTATTTAAAAAGCGATAGCATTCAAAAATCCATCATTACACCTGAAAAATTATATAAAATTCTAGGTCGAAATTTTAATGAAATAAAGTTAGATAAATTCTCTGTACTTAATTCCAATTTAAATATAGGAAACATATTTTCAGGGAAATCGCTGAATATTCAATCCCAATTTTTACAAATTGATTCAACGCTAAAATCATGGCATAAAATAGCCGATAGTACTTTAATGAATGGGCAGGAATTAGTTTATAATTTGGAGAAAGGCCAATTAAAAATCAGTACATTTCAGTCTGAGGACAATCTTCACTCACTTGACTTAACCAAATTGGATCTTACATACGAAAACTTAAGAGATCAGATAAAAGTTGATTATTTGAGCTTTAAGGGCGTTCAATTGGATAGTATTCTCAATAAGAAAAAAATTAACATTGACAGTATTACCCTATTTAAACCTCAACTGGAAATCAGCTATAAGGACTTAAAGCAAAAATCTACCCAAAACAACGATTGGCAATTTCCTGAAAAACCAATTAATATTCTATTAAAGGAAGGCGAGCTAAAATATCAAATTGATGAATATCGAGATCTGAATATAGCAGATTTTAACATTGAGGTCAATTATCAAAATGAATTAAAGCTGTTTCAAATCTTTGCAAATGAAATAATACTAAAAGATGATAAGCTAAAGCATCAAATCTCAATAACAAAATTGAATTTACCCAAAAATCAAAATAAACTAATGCTTAGTGATGTTGAGATAAAGCCCCAGAAAAAAAATGACAGCTTGTCTTTATCCATAAAAATACCAGAAATCAGTTTTATTAACTTTAATAAAGATGCTGTTTTTCAAAATAAAAAATTTGAAGCTGACAGCATGTTGACAAGTATAAGTCAACTGAATTATATCGGATCAACTGAATTAAAAAAATATCTTGAAACCGAAAATGATATTGATGGTGAATTTAAATTTTCTGTTAATGATGCAAAAATTAATTTGACAGCTTCCAATATTCTTTTGCTTAATCAAGAAAATAAAAAAAGTAAATTACTCATCTCAAATGCAATATTGAATATCAAAAATTTAAACTTCCCAAAAATACCAAATCAAAACCTAATTTATGCTGAAGACTTTGATCTAAGTAGTAAAAATTTCACTTATTACTCTCCTGAGCTAGACACTATTTCAATTCAAAATATTAACTATAGTAGTGTAGAAGAATTGGGTGAAATTCAATTGTTTAATTTCAATGGGGCAGATAGTACTACTAATTTGAAAATAGAAGAAATAAAAATGCTAAATGCTAATTTGACCAATTACATCAATAATAATTGGATAGATATTCGGGAATTTAGCAGCAAAAAAACCACTATTAATATTAAAATCAGGAAGCAGGATCAATCACAACTTCCTAATAGAATTAATTTTCCTTTTAAAAGGTTAACAATCAACAAATTAAATTCAAATGATATCAACATTAAAATAATTCATCAAGAAAGAAATCGAAATTTTTATGTTCGTCAAGCCAATTTATCCATTAATACATTATTCTTAGATTCTACCTTAAATCCAAAAGAAATTCATCATCACATAAAATCATTGGTATTCAGTGGGAAGAACTACAGGGAAAATTTCGGAAAGCATTATACCGTTTTTGCAGATGATTATACTTATCGTTATCCAGAATCCAACTTTGAAGCTGTTGATATCAAAATGCGTTCAAAATATGACAGATTTGAATATAGCGAACATATTAAATCTCAAAATGATTGGTTTCAATTAGACATTGCTACATTAAAACTAAAAAATTTGAATGTTGATAGTTTACTAATAAGCCAAAAATTTATACTCGATAAAATCACAGTTGATAAAGGGAATTTTACAGTATTCCGTGATTTAAATGTTCCTCACAACGATGACCGAAAAGTACCCATGCCACAACAAGTACTTGCACAATCTGATTTTGCCTTTAACGTGGACTCCGTATTTGTAAACTCTGATATACATGTGCATATTGTCCCAAAGGAAGCTTCAGGTATCGGGACTATGACCCTAAATATTGATAGTGGTTATATTTTTAACATGAGAACCCGCCATTTTAAAAACAATAAACCAATGCTTTTAAAAGCAAAAGGAAGTTTAAATGAAACAGCCAATTTTAACACAAAAGTAGATTTCCCTATACCATCTGAAAATGGTGAATTTCATTTTGTGGGGAATATTGGCCCAATGGATTTAAAAAATTTAAATGAAATGTTAATTCCCTTGGGAGCAATTGAAGTCCGATCAGGTTATAATGAGGGTGTAAAAATAAATTTTAAAGGCAATGATGATTTTTCGGAAGGCTTAATGGAGTTCCAATACAATAATCTTAAAATTGATATCTTGGACAGGGAAACTTATCAATCCAAAGGTTTTGGCAATAACCTTAAAACTATATTTGCTAACAGCTTTGTAGTTAGTTCAAAAAATCCAAGATGGTTCAAGTTACAGGAAGGGAATATCTTTTTTGAGAGAATAAAAAGCCGTTCCATTTTCAACTATTGGGCAAAAGCCTTACTGAGTGGTGCTGTTAGCAGCATTGGTATCAATAAAAGTAAAGAGGAAGCCAAGGCATATTACAAGGAAAACAAGGATATTATTGAGGAGTAATTTTATTCTTTCACATTCAAACAGCTCACCATTTCTGAAATAAAAGTTTAAAATATCATTTCAAATCTGAGTAAAAAATAAAGCCAATCCAGGTAATAAGATACAATCTAATTGTAAATATTACAGACAAATGGATATTATTAATCGATGAATAGCTATTTTTCTTCTTTTTGTTAATATTTACAGTAAAATATCAAATATGAAAAAGCTATTATTTCTTTTTTTACTACTCCCTAATTTCATTTTTGCTCAAAACGAACAGGTTTTATATCAATTGGTAGAACTAAACAAAGAAGTTAATTCCCGATATCACGAAAGTGCTCCACTAGTTACACCAGACAATCAAAGATTATATTTCACTATATCAGACCATCCAGAAAACAATGATGGGCGGGATAATTCCCAGGATATTTGGTATTCGGATAAGCAAGCAGACGGAACTTGGGGTAAAGCAATCCATATGGAATCGCCCTTCAATAAAAGAAAATTCAATCAAGTATATACCATTTTAGATGATGGAAATGCACTTTTTATTAGAGGCGGAAAAAATAAAAACAAGGATGGCTTTTCTATTGTAACTAAAGAGAGTAAAGGTTGGAGCAGACCGGAAGAGCTGGAAGTAGAAGGATATGAAAACATGAATAATGGAGTTTTTTCAGGAGCTACCATCAGCGAGGATCGTAGCGCTATCATTATTTATATGAATGAACGCTCGAAAAAACCTTATAGTGACCTTTATTTAAGCCTTCGAAAAGCAGATGGTTCGTATTCCAAACCAATAATGATAGAATCTTTAAGCACCTATAAGGATGAATTCGGCCCTTATTTAGCTGAAAATGACCAAGTCATGTATTATGCTAGCAATCGCGATGGTGGACTGGGAGGAGTGGATATTTGGAAAGTAAGAAGATTGGATGACAGCTGGCTGAAATGGAGCGAACCTGAAAATATTGGGCCGCCCATCAATACTGATGGTTTTGACTCTTATTTTTCGGTGGATGAGTCCGGTAATAATGCCTTTACGACCCGGACCTATGTCAGTGCTGACGGAAGTAATATGAACATCTATGGCCTAATTCCTAAAGCAAAAATTACTTTAAAAGGAAAGGTTTTGGATGCAGTAACTAAAAAACCACTAGATGTTTACTTAACTGCAGAGCCCGAAGACGATAAACCATTAAATTATCAAGTTAAACCCGATGGGAATTATCAATTCATCACCTATAAAAACAAAGTTTTCAATTTTATTACAGCCAAAATTGGCTACGAGCAATTCAATGAGTCTTTAGATTTATCAGAAATATTAAAAGATACGGTCATCAATAAGGATTTGTACTTAAATCCCATCAAAACTAAAGTCTCTTTAAGCGGACTGGTTACTGATGCTAGAACCCTAAATCCTGTAAATGCAGTAGTAAAAGTAGAGAAAAATAATTTCATAGATTCTACAAGAACAAGGTTTAAAGACGGTGGATACAATATTAGCTTAGATGGTGCTGGTGAATACTATATAAAAGTAATTTCAGATGATTATGAAGATGTATCCGAAGCCTTTACGGTAACTATTCCTAAAGGCGAATATGCCTACGAAATCAGAAAGGACTATCAAATGAGCAAGGCTATTAAGCCTTATATAGTTTCGGGAATTGTAATAGATGAAAAAACTAAAGAACCATTAGAAGCAGAATTGAGCTTTGAAATACAGGACACTACTTTTAGCAGTTTAAGCAGTAATGCAGATGGTACTTTTCAAATAAAAATTTTGAAACATGGAGAATTGGTAATTAGAGGTAAGAAAATAAATTACCTGAATCTGGAGGACAGTTTGACCATAACCGATAATCAAGATTTTAGAGAATATTCCACTACATTGGAAATGTCACCAATTGAAGTAGGTAAAACTGTCATTATCAACAATATCTATTTCAATTTTGATAAAACCACCTTGAAAGAAGCTTCATTTCCGGAATTGGATAGGTTGACTGATTTGATGACTCAAAATCCCGGTATTAAAATAGATATCATTGGTCATACTGACAGCAAAGGAAGTGACGATTACAACCTAACTTTGAGTGAAGGTAGGGCACAATCCGTTATGGAGTATTTAATTGAAAAAGGAATTGCGGAAGAAAGAATGACTGCAACAGGAAGGGGTGAAACCGACCCTATAAGCAGTAATGATACAGATGAGGGTAGGGCTCAAAACAGAAGAGTAGAATTTACTATTGTGGCGAAATAAACAACTTATATCCAATATTTGAAAATTGGATATTTATAGTTTTGCGCTTATTGAATTTTCAATAATTTTAAGATTAAAAATTAAATCCTTAACAATTTTTAAAGTAGCGAAGTACAAAAGGATGCGCTTAAAATTATCAACCAATGCAATTAACCAAAGAACAATCCTCCATTATCAAATCCGAAGGCAACATCAAAATCAATGCTGTCGCAGGCTCAGGTAAAACCACTACTTTGATTTCCTATGCTGAAAGCCGACCTAAAAACAGTAAAATTCTCTACTTGGCCTTTAACAAATCTGTAAAGTTAGAAGCTAGCAAGAAATTCAAATCCAAAAAGCTTTTCAATGTAGATGTACAAACTGCCCATTCATTGGCTTTCAAGTATGTTGTAATGGGAAACAACATGGAAATCAACAGCAATGGGTATAAGAACCATGAATTAGCTGAAATTTTGAAAATAAAAGGAACGAGTGAGCCTTTGGCAGAAATGATTATTGCCAACCATATCAATAAATTTTCTGCATATTTCTGTAATAGCAGTGCCTCAAAAGTTGAGGAATTGAATTATCAGGATACCATATCTGACAAAAAAGCAAAAGCTTTTGTGAAAGGTAATTATTCCTATATCAAAAAGAAAACCCGGGAGTTTCTGGCTAAAATGAACCGAGGAGAAATTGCCATAACCCACGATTTTTATTTGAAGAAATTTCAACTCATCAAACCACAGCTAAAATATGATTACATCTTATTTGATGAAGGTCAGGACGCCTCTCCTGCCATGCTGGATGTATTCCTCCATCAAAATGCCGTGAAAGTAATCGTGGGTGACACGCATCAACAAATTTACTCATGGCGCTATGCGGTAAATTCATTGGAAATGGTGGGTTTCAAAGCTTTTGAATTATCCAGTAGTTTTAGGTTTAATGAAAAAATAGCGCAATTAGCACAAGCGATAGTAGAGCGAAAAAAGCATCTTTACGCTGATGTAAAATTTAAAATTAATGGAAAGGGAGAACCTTCAAAAGGACAACAAAAAGCCGTTTTGGCTCGGACAAATCTCGGATTATTGACTAAAGCCATCGACTACATTTCCGAAAGGGAAAATTTAGAGGGTATTTATTTTGAAGGTAATATCAATTCTTATACCTATGCCGATGACGGCACTTCCCTTTATGATGTATTAAACCTTTATAATGGCAGAAGAAAATTCATCCGAGACCCCTTGATCAAAAAGATGAGCACCCTAGAGGATTTGGAAGAATATATTGACAAAACAGAAGATATGCAACTGGGTATGATGGTGGAATTGGTACGGGAATATGGCAATGAAATTCCCGGCTATATCAAACAGCTTAAGGAAAAACATGTGGAAAATGCTGATAGAGATAAAGCCAGTATTATTTTCTCTACAGTTCACAGATGCAAAGGAATGGAATATGATTCTGTGAAGTTGGTGAATGATTTCCTGACGGAAGAGAAACTCAAGAAATTAGCCCAGCAAAAAGATCTGCCTGATTTGATAAAGCAAAAATTGAATGAGGAAATCAATTTGCTATATGTGGCCATAACCAGAACTCAAAACAAACTCTACATTGAGGAAGAACTTTTACCTGATAACTGGACTAAAAATGAGCAAATTGTTTTACTAAAGAAAAAAGAAGATAGTGATGAAGCATCCATTAAGGATTTAAAACTCAACAGCTTCGAGGAAAAAGCTTATGATATTGAAGCAATTAGAAAGAAGCACAAAAAAGCCTATGCCCCTTGGAATGACGAATTGGATAAAGAATTAAAATATATGTTTGAAGAAGGCCTAAGTACCAAGGATTTAGCCAATCATTTTGGGAGAACTAAAGGCGCTATAAGGGCAAGGATCAAGAAATTGTATTCTTTTGAGGATTTATGATACCCAATGTTTTTTAAATTGTAGATGCAAGACATGCCTTGCATCTACAATTTAAAAATTTATTTCAACCCAAACTCCTTAATTTTCTCTGCAATTCTTTTCGACAAACCATCAGTTGCTGGCAACAATGGCATCCTAACAAAATTTTCACATACCCCTTGTTGGCGTAATGCCTCTTTTGCTCCTATCGGATTACTTTCCTCATACATCAATGGATTGATAGTCAATAATTTAAAAAGGCTTTCATTTGATTTTGAAAAATCACCCTTCAAAGCATTATGAACCATATCGGCAAAGACTTCCGGAAATGGATTGGCCATTACAGAAATTACACCTACTGCACCTAAAGTGATCATGGAATTAGTCAGTAAATCATCACCGGAAATTAGTAAGAATTCATCAGGCTTGTTGGCCATAATTTCCATGCACTGACCTAAATCACCTGAAGCCTCTTTTATACCAATAATATTATCATGCTGTGCTAATCTTAAAGTAGTATCGGCTTTCATATTGGAAGCTGTTCTTCCAGGCACGTTATACAAAATGACAGGCACAGGTGAAGCATCTGCGATTTTCACAAAATGTCGATAGATTCCTTCTTGAGATGGTTTATTGTAATGAGGTGAAGCGGAAAGAATAGCATCTACTCCTGATAAATCCATTTCACCTAAAAGATCTATAACAGCCTGTGTGTTATTTCCACCAGCTCCAAATACGATAGGTAAATTCTTAGGATTGTGCGTTTTTACAAAAGCTAAAATCTCCTGTTTTTCTTTTAAGGTGGTAGTAGCAGATTCGCCTGTGGTTCCTTGTACCACAAAGTAATCAGCTCCTTTGGCAGTATGCTCCAAAACCTTCTCTAAAGCTTCTCTATCTATTGTTAAATCTTCCTTAAATGGGGTAATTAATGCGGGTCCCACCCCTGTAAATCTTTTAGTTATTTCCTGAAATTTTTCTGACATAATGAATAATCTCTTCTGTTAAAATTTTAGTATCTCCACTTTCTTTAGGCTTTATCATCAATTCGAAAAATGAGGCTAAGTCTTCTGTTGGTTGATAGGCTCCAATTCTTGTGTCTGATTTCGAATGAACTAACAAATATTGCATGTATAAGTTAATCGAATCATCCAAACAAAATAAATATTCTAACTTTTGATTAAGAAAACTCAAAAAATACGGGTTGTCAATCTTACCAAAAAAGCCAACATCCCTGTCTTCAAAAAAATCAAAATAAAATTCAAAATTTTGAGTGGCTTTTGGTTTATAGGCTAATGCAGTCACCTCTATACCATCCGCTTTTAGCGTTTTAATGAATTTTTTGACTGCTTCGTGCTTTTTTAAATCATCAAAGGAAAAAATAACCCCTACCTTCTTAAGCTTATTGTAAGGATAAGCCTGATGTAGAAATTTACTTTTCTTCTGTCCTCTTTTAACTTTATATGATAAAATCTTATGCTTAATCACTGTTTTAGTTTTCTTTTATCAGGCTACGAAATGCTGCTTCATCAATAATTCTAACCCCTAATTTTTCTGCCTTTTGCCTCTTGGCAGGCCCCATATTTTCTCCAGCCACTAATATATCTACTTTTCCTGAGATAGCCGAAACTACTTTGCCGCCATATTGCTTAATCACTTCTTTAATTTCATCTCTGCCATAATGCTCAAACACTCCGGAAACTACTAAAGATTTGCCTTCTAACTCATTACCTTTTTGTTCGATTATAGTTTCCTTGATTTCGAATTGTAAGCCGGCAGATTTCAAACGCTGAATTAATTCAATATTATCGTCATCCTGGAAGTATTCCACCACGCTTTGTGCAATTCGATCGCCAATTTCAGGAACTTCTACCAATTCTTCAAAGGATGCCTTAGACAAATTATCAATATTCTTAAAATGAGCTCCTAATTTTTCTGCTACTGTCTTTCCCACAAAGCGAATGCCTAGGCCAAATAAAATATTTTCAAAAGGAATTTGCTTAGATTCCTCAATTCCTTTTAGAAGGTTTTTGGTACTTAAATCCTTAAATCCTTCTAGTTCAAAAACATCTTCGTAGGTCAAGTCATAAAGATCGGCTATATTTTTAACCAAACCCTTTTCATACAACAAATGAATGGTTCGTTCACCCATGGAATCAATATCAGCTGCTTTTCGCTGAATATAATGCTCAATCGACCCTTTGATTTGTGGTGGACAGCCTTTTTTATTCGGACAATAATGAACCGCTTCTCCTTCAGCTCTCACTAATTCTGTTCCACACTCTGGGCAGTTTTTAATATACTCCACCTCAGTGCTACCCAAATCTCTTTTAGTTAAATCTACTCCAGTAATTTTTGGAATAATTTCGCCCCCCTTCTCCACATGGACTGTGTCCCCAACTCTTAAATCCAACCGAGCAATTTCATTAGCATTATGTAAAGATGCTCGTTTAACCGTTGTTCCAGCTAAAGAAACAGGCTCTAAATTGGCCACGGGAGTTACTGCTCCAGTTCTTCCGACCTGATAAGTAATCTCCTTTAATATAGTGGTAGCACTTTCTGCTTTATATTTATAAGCAATTGCCCAACGCGGACTTTTGGCTGTAAAGCCTAATTGCTCTTGCTGTGCCAGACTATTAACTTTTATCACAATTCCATCTGTATCAACTGGCAAAGAATGTCTTTTTTCTTCCCATTCATTTATGAAATCAAATACTTCATTGATGTTTTGGCACTTTTTATAGGTTTGAGATACATTAAATCCAAATTTCTCCAATTGATGAATGCCTTCTTCATGTGAATCTATAGGCAAATCTTCACCCGCATAGGAATATAAATAGCAGTCTAATTTTCTTTTGGCAACCACTCCTGAATCCTGCATTTTCAATGTTCCTGAAGCTGCATTTCTTGGGTTTGCCAAAAGCGCTTCTCCATTTTCTTCTCTTTCTCTATTGATTTCATTGAAAGCTTCTCTGGGCAAAAACACCTCACCTCGGGCTTCAAAATACTCCGGGAATTGTTCACCTCTAACTTTTAGAGGAATTGTTCGGATGGTTTTGGCATTATTGGTAATATCATCTCCTTTGGCTCCATCTCCCCGGGTCACCCCTCTAATTAATTTACCGCTTTCATAATGTAAACTGATGGCGACCCCATCGAATTTAAGCTCACAAAAATATTCATACTCTTCATCGCCCAATCCCCTTTTTACTCTACCATCAAAATCATCCAGCTCTTCTTTGGAATAAGTATTACCTAGAGAAAGCATTGGGATTTTATGCTCAACCGTTTCGAAATTCTTCGTGATATCACCACCCACTCGCTGACTTGGAGAATCTGAAGTTTTCAAATCAGGAAATTGCTCTTCCAATTCCATGAGTTCTTTAAGCATCATATCAAACTCATAATCAGAAATTTCAGAAACACTTTCCTGATAGTATTTATAATTATAATAATGAAGCTTTTCGCTTAACTCCTGAATTTTTTGTTCGGCTGCTTTTTTATCCATTCTACTTCTGAAGGCTTAAATCACAAATCTAATGATTTGCCTATTTGTTTGGGTAAAAAGTGACTAAAATTTGATGTGGGGAAGAAAGGTTCTCAGATAATTGGCTCAGTGCGTCATTCCCACGAAGGTGGGAATCTATTGATTTTAACCAAAGGTTAAAATATTAACTTCGCTGGATATCAGTTTACTTATTTCAGTATTTCATACCCATTATTTCTTGGCTAAAATAATTAAAACTTCGTTTTAATAAGACAAGATTCCTACCTGCGTGGGAATGACGTAGGGAACGACTGGTATCAAAAGGATTACTAAATTATAAATCAATTATCAGCATATCAAAGAATTAGCACATCTACAACTTGTCAACAAGCCAACTTGAAAACCTGCCAACCTAATCTACCACTCAACCTCTCCTCTTCCCTTTAAATCTATTTCATTCTTTCAATTTGCAAAAAGCTTACTATTTTTGATTTTAAATCAATTTCTAAAACATGAAAAACCTATTATTTATACTTTGTTTTATTAGTACGAGCATTGTTTTCGCTCAAAAAGAAATCACCGTTTCCGACATCTATGAGAAAGGCACTTTCCGCCAAGAATCCGTTTACAATGTCAATTGGATGAATGACGGAAAATTCTATTCCGCTTTGGATGACAATAAAGTCCAAAAAATTGATGTAGAAAATGGAAAGGTTCAAGAAACTTTAGTGGATGGAGACAAATTGGAGCCGGAACTTAAAATTAGAAGTTATTCCTTCAGCAAGGATGAAAAGAAATTATTGTTGGCAACCGCTGTGAACTACATCTACAGAAGATCATTCACTGCCCAGTATTACGTTTACAATTTGGAGAATAAAAGTTTAAAGCCACTATCTGAAAACCCTCAGATGTTTGCCACTTTCTCTCCAGATGCTAAGAAAGTAGCTTATGTATTTGAAAACAACATTTACATCTTCAATTTAGCATCTGGAAATACTACTCAAGTAACCTCAGATGGAAAAGTAAATGAAATCATCAATGGAGGATCTGATTGGGTGTATGAAGAGGAATTTTACGTTACTAAAACCTTCTATTGGTCACCGGATAGCAAGAAATTAGCATTCTATACCATGGACGAAAGTCATGTAAAAGAATATACATTACAGAAATGGAATGACGGAGAGTTGTATCCAGAAAATTACGTTTATAAATATCCAAAAGCAGGAGAAGCCAATTCTTATGTGTGGATTTCAGTTTATGATTTAGCTTCCGAGAACACTAATAAAATGGATATAGGAGAGGAAAAAGACCAATACATTCCTCGTGTACAATGGACAAAGGATTCTAACTTATTGAGCATTATCCGGATGAACAGAAGACAAAACATTTTGGAAATCCTCCATGCCAATGCAACTACAGGTGAAAGCAAAGTAGTGCTAAAAGAAGAATCTGACACCTATGTGGCTTTGAACTATTGCGATGATTTAACTTACACCAATGACGGGAAATATTTCATTCAATCTAGCGAAAAAGATGGATATAAACATCTTTATCTCTATACTTTAGATGGGAAATTAGTAAGACAAATTACAAAAGGAGATTGGGAAGTAGTCAGCATCGTGGGTATTGACCAAAATGATAGCAAAATTTATTATATCAGTACTGAGACATCTCCTTTAGATCGAACTTTCTATTCCATTGGACTAAATGGAAAAGGAAAAAAATTAATGGGAGAAGAATCAGGAATGACCCGCATCAATATAAGCAATGATTTTCAGTATTATTTGAAATACTATAGCAATCCAAGCACTCCAAATCGAGTTAGTTTACATCAAACAAAAGGCAACAAGGAATTAACTGTTTTAAAGGATAACGAAAGTTATCGCGCAATCACAGAGGAATTCGGTTTTGTAGAAAAAGAATATTTCCAGTTTACCACTTCAGAAGATGTAAGTCTTAATGGCTATTTCCTAAAACCAGCTAATTTTGATGAGTTAAAGGAATATCCGGTAATAGTTTACCAATATAGTGGCCCCGGCAGTCAACAAGTGC
This sequence comes from Marivirga sp., assembly GCF_051117495.1. NCBI lineage: Bacteria > Pseudomonadati > Bacteroidota > Cytophagia > Cytophagales > Marivirgaceae > Marivirga > Marivirga sp. The sequence continues at coordinate 92,946 of NZ_JBNPEF010000019.1, forward strand.
AAAATGCATGGGGCGGAGGACATTTCAATTGGCATCAGATGATGACGCAGAAAGGTTATATAGTTGCCGTAGTTGACCCAAGAGGAACAGGAGGAAGAGGAGAAGCTTTCAAAAAAATGACCTATCGTCAATTAGGAAAATATGAAACCCTGGATATGATTGAAACAGCTAAATACCTTGCAAGTTTAAATTATGTGGATGCAGAAAGAATCGGTATTTGGGGATGGTCTTATGGTGGCTATATGGCCGGAAATGCTATTTTAGATGGCGCTGATGTTTTTAATGCAGCTGTGTCTGTGGCTATGGTTTCCAACTGGCGATATTATGATACCATTTATACTGAACGCTACATGGACTTGCCACAAGACAATGCGGACGGCTATGATGATAATTCTCCACTTAGCAAGATTGATAAATTGGAAGATCCATATTTGATAGTGCATGGAACGGGAGATGACAATGTACATGTTCAGCATACCATAGTTTATCAGGACGCGCTTCTGGAAGCAGGAAAACAATTTGATTTGTTCTATTATCCAGATAGAACTCATGGAATTGGAGAACAAGGCGCCAGGCCTCACCTATTCAGAATGATGACTCAATGGTGGTTGGAAAATTTATAAAACTTAAAAGCCCGGTGAGAATCGGGCTTTCTCTTTTTCTCTAATCCCAATTCAAAAAGCTGATAATGTTTAACAACCCCTAAAAAACAACTTTATTTCCATTTATTTTAATCCTATTTCTTAACAAATAATGAAACAGTACCTTCTCTAGCATGCATTAGTTTTTTAATGTTCATTTTTAAACTTCAAACAAAATAAAAGGCCTCCCATTTCTGAGAAGCCCTTAATTCCTAATTCAAAAATTATTAATTATTTCTCCCTCAGATGCCTTCTAATAATTTTCCCTACATTCGATTTAGGCAACTCTTTCTCAAAAGAAACTGATTTAGGGCATTTATATGCTGTTAAATTTTCTTTACAATAATCAATAACCTCTTGTTCTGTTAAGCTTTCGTCTTTCTTCACCACAAAAGCTTTTACCACCTCAGTAGATTTTTCATCAGGCACACCAATTACAGCAACTTCTAGTACTTTTTCCATACCTGCAATTACATCTTCAATCTCATTAGGATAAACATTAAAACCGGACACATTGATCATATCCTTTATTCTATCCACAATCCTGAAAAATCCATCTTCATCCTGAACACCAACATCTCCAGTTCTGAACCATTCACCATTAAAGAAAGTAGTATCATTTAATTCAGGTTTGTTCCAATAGCCTGACATCACTTGAGGTCCTTTTCCACAAATCTCACCTGGTTCTCCTATCGCTAATTCTTTACCCTCCTCGTCCATAATTTTCATATCAGTACTAGGAGTTGGAATTCCAATAGTGCCTATTCTTTCTGTTCCATCTAAGGGATTCACACTTAAAACCGGAGAGGTTTCACTTAATCCATAGCCCTCAACCAATGGGCCACCGGTAAGTTCTTTCCATTTTTCAGCCACTGCTCTTTGTACGGCCATTCCACCGCCAATAGAGCCTTTCAAATGAGAAAAATCAACTTCTTTAATATTTGGTTGATTTAAAAGTCCATTAAACAAGGTATTAACACCAGTCATTAAGGTAAATGGATGTTTTTTCAACTCTTTAATAAAAGCAGGCATGTCCCGTGGGTTGGTAATCAATATACTTTTAGCTCCTATGCTAAACATTAAAATACCGTTCACCGCTAAGGCAAAAATATGATAAAGCGGTAGTGCTGTAATCATTTGTTCTTGTAAACCGTCTGTGAACAGTGGCTTAAACCATTCTTTGGTTTGCATGGTATGCGCCACCAAATTTCGGTGTGAAAGCTGCGCACCTTTACTTAGGCCTGTTGTTCCTCCAGTATATTGTAAAAATGCTAAATCAGAAGGTTCAATTTCGGGCTTTTTGAAGGTATGATTTTTACCTTTCTTTAAAGCATCCTTAAATTTCACGGCAGTTGGCAAATTATAGCTAGGCACCATCTTTTTGATGTTTTTAACTACAAAATTGACAATTCCACCTTTCAAACCGCCCAACATATCACCTAGTTGCGTATGGATAATTGTTTTGATTTCAGTTTCATCCAAAATCTTTTCAAGGTTACTGGCAAAATTAGCTACAATTACGATGGCTTTGGCACCTGAATCTTTAAATTGATGTGCCATCTCTCTTGCGGTATAAAGCGGATTAGTCCCCACTACCACCAGACCTGCTTTCAAAGCACCTATCATCGCAATTGGATATTGCAGACAGTTCGGCATTTGAATAGCTATTCTATCACCCTTTTTCATACCTGCTTCATTTTGTAAATAAGCGGCAAAATTATTAGACAACTCATCTACCTCGGCATAAGTCAAAACCTTGCCCATATTTTCATAAGCTTCATTGCCACCATGTTTTTGGAAGATTTCTTCAAATAATTCAGGAAGGTTTTTATATTGATCAGGGTTAATCTCTCTCGGTACTCCTTTCGGATAATGATTGTACCATGGAAAATCGCTCATAGTCGTATATTTAGTTTCAATTTAATCGTTTCGGATCGGAAATTAATAAAAAATATTATTCTTCCATAGAGCTATTTCAAACAACATTTCTACACTTGTGGATAAATTTATAAAATAAGCTGTAAATCAAATGGTTAGGATTTTAGAAATAAGACAGTAAACAGTTGATAATTGGCATTAAAGAAGGAAAATATGTCGCTTACTTCCTCGAAGTGGAAAACTTTTTAATAAGCATATGTTCCTTTTGAGTGAAATTGCTAATCAGCTTAATTAAAATCAAAATATAAGGTCTTTCCTAAGGAACTTTTTAGAGATATACTTTGGGTAGTTACCTTAAGGTCGTTCCGCTGGAACTAACTCGGATTCTTATTTATTATATTTAGGGATCGACAGAGATCAATCTTCTAACTCCAAAATTCCAACTTCCATATTATAACTTTTACCCCAAACCCCACAGACTTCTCAACGTACATAAAACCAATAACAAAAATCTATAAATCTATCACTAAAAAATATAGGTTTTTGATAACTAAAACACACAATTTGTGTTAGCTTTGTAATTTAATTGAAATTAGTCTAAATAATTCATATATGAGTAAAGACGATCAAATACTGGAAGAATTCGCCTCAAAAGAATATGAGCATGGTTGGACAGTAGATTTTGAAGCAGACTCTGCGCCTCCGGGCCTGAATGAAGATATAGTACGTTTTATTTCTGCCAAAAAAGAAGAGCCGGAATGGCTTTTGGAGTGGAGATTAAAAGCTTATAGGAATTGGAGAAAAATGGCTGAACCTAAGTGGGCGAATGTGCATTATCCAAAACCTGAATTTGAAGATATTATATATTACTCTGCTCCTAAACCTAAGGATAAACCTAAGAGTCTAGATGAAGTAGATCCTGAAATGAGAAAAACCTTCGAAAGATTGGGGATTTCTCTAACTGAGCAAAAAAGACTGACTGGAGTTGCTGTAGATGCCGTTATGGATTCAGTTTCTGTTGGAACTACCTTTAAAAAGCAATTAGGAGAATTAGGAATTATTTTTTGCTCATTCAGTGAGGCGGTAAAAGAGCATCCTGAATTAGTTAAAAAATACATAGGATCAGTAGTTCCATCTAATGATAATTTTTATGCAGCATTAAATTCTGCTGTATTCTCTGATGGTTCATTTTGTTACATTCCGAAAGGAGTAAGATGTCCAGTCGAACTTTCTACATATTTTAGAATTAATGCTGCCAACACAGGTCAGTTTGAAAGAACCTTAATTGTGGCGGAAGACGATTCCTATGTAAGTTACCTGGAAGGCTGTACTGCACCTATGCGTGATGAAAATCAATTACATGCCGCAGTTGTAGAGATATACGCAGCCAAAAATGCTGAAGTAAAATATTCTACTGTACAAAACTGGTATCCTGGTGATAAAAACGGGAAAGGTGGAATTTACAACTTTGTGACCAAAAGAGGGATTTGTGCAGGTGATTATGCAAAAATCTCATGGACACAAGTTGAGACCGGTTCTGCAGTCACTTGGAAATATCCTAGCTGTATATTAAAAGGAGACTATTCTCAAGGTGAGTTTTATTCTGTTGCTGTGACTAATAATATGCAACAAGCCGATACAGGTACCAAAATGATTCACATTGGTAAGAACACTAAAAGTAGAATCGTTTCTAAAGGGGTATCTGGCGGAAAAAGTCAAAACTCCTACAGAGGATTGGTTGAAATCCATAAAAGAGCGGAAAATTCAAGAAACTTCTCTCAATGTGATTCCTTATTAATGGGCGATCGTTGTGGAGCACATACATTCCCATACATAGAAATCAAAAATAAATCTTCACAAGTAGAGCATGAGGCTACTACTTCCAAAATTGGAGAAGATCAGATTTTCTACTGTCAACAAAGAGGGATAGATGAAGAAAGTGCAGTGGCATTAATTGTAAATGGTTACTGTAAAGAAGTATTGAATAACCTACCAATGGAGTTCGCTGTTGAGGCACAGAAGTTATTAGCCTTGACATTAGAAGGTTCTGTTGGGTAAATAGTATTGAGTAGTGGGCTGATGGTCGGTGTGCCACCGACCATGGACAAACATCGTGGTTAAACACCACACTTCTCAAAAAATAGCTCTCCGGTCGGTGTGCCACCGACCGGAATGAAAGATTAAAATATTACGGCTGGTGATAAACCTGTCGGAACAGAAATAGAAGAATAATTTTTTGAAATAAGCATATATCATGTTATCGATTAAAAATTTACATGCCTCAATTGAAGGCAAAGAAATATTAAAAGGCATCAACTTGGAAGTAAAGCCAGGTGAAGTTCATGCCATCATGGGTCCAAATGGTTCTGGAAAAAGTACATTGGCATCTGTTTTAGCAGGTAGAGAAGACTACGAAGTAAATTCAGGTGAAATTTCTTTTAACGGAAAGGACCTTTTGGAATTGGATGCAGATGAAAGAGCCAAAGAAGGCGTTTTCTTGGCATTTCAATATCCAATTGAAATTCCTGGGGTGACTACCACCAACTTTATGAAAACGGCTATCAATAAAATCCGGGAACATAAAGGATTGGAACCATTAGATGCTGTTTCTTTTTTAGGTCAAATGAAGGAGAAAATGAAATTGGTAGAAATTGACCAATCTTTATTAAGCCGTTCATTAAATGAAGGATTTTCAGGTGGAGAAAAGAAAAGAAATGAAATTTTTCAAATGGCCATGTTAGAGCCTACATTATCTGTTTTAGATGAAACAGATTCCGGCTTAGATATTGATGCCTTGCGCATTGTAGCAAATGGTGTTAATAAATTAAAAAATGATGACAATGCAACCATAGTCGTAACACACTATCAAAGACTATTGGATTACATCGTACCAGATTTCGTCCATGTTTTATTTGATGGAAAAATCGTTAAAACTGGTGGAAAAGAGCTAGCGCATAAGCTAGAAGAAAAAGGTTACGATTGGATTAAGGAAGAAGCAAGCATTGCATAATTTTAATCATCAATACATATGAGTAAATTGATTAAAGAAGATATAGATAAATTTTTCATCGGGCAATTTGATGCTTTTGAAAAATCTCTAAATGGAGAAAGCAAAAAGCCATTGCATGCAAAAAGAAAAAAAGCAATTGATAATTTCAAGGAGCTTGGTTTCCCGCACGCAAAGCATGAAGAATATAAGTACAGTAATATAGCCAAGATTTTTGGTAAGCTTTTTAATGTTGAAAACCTATCTGATGATAGTTTTTCATTAAGCTTGGATGAAGCTTCTAGATATTTTATTCCCGAATTAGATGCCATTCGATTGGTATTTGTAAATGGAGTGTTGGATAACAAATTATCTGATATGGATACGCTTCCGAAAGGGGTACACATCCAAGCTATCAAAACTGCAGCGGATGATTACGCTGAAGATTTTGAGAAGCATTTCAATACACACGAAATCGAAGGTGCTGATAATTTTTCTGAGTTAAACACAGCTTTCACCAATGGTGGGGTATTTGTTAAAATAGATGCTAATGCAGCGGTAGAAAAACCAATTGCTTGCTATTATTTTAATGATGCAAAAAATGCGGATGTGATCAGTCAACCAAGAAATTTGGTGATTGCAGAAAAGAACAGCCAAGTTTCATTGATTGAGTCTTATGTTACTTTAGGTGAAAATACCAGTTTCACCAATGCAGTGACCGAAATTGTAGTTGAAGGTGATTGCATTTTCAATTATTACAAATATCAGAACGAATCCAATCAGGCAATTCAAGTAGGTGCCACTATGGTTCATCAGCTAGGAAAATCTGTGTTCAATGGTGTTACTTTAAGTTTGAATGGAGCTATGCTTCGAAATAACTTAAACATTGCCATTCACAAAGAGCATTCTGAAACCAATATGTATGGATTGTATTTATTGGACGGAAAAACACATGTTGATAACCACACAGTTGTGGATCATAAAGTACCGAATTGCGAAAGTAATGAGATGTATAAAGGCATTTTGGATGGTCAATCAAGAGGTGTTTTTAACGGTAAAATTTTTGTAAGGCAAGATGCTCAGAAAACTAATGCATTTCAATCAAATAGAAATGTAGTACTTTCTGATGATGCTGAGGTAGATACTAAACCACAGTTAGAAATTTGGGCGGATGATGTTCAATGTTCTCACGGAGCTACCGTAGGACAACTTGATGCTGATCAATTATTCTACTTAAGAGCTAGGGGTATTGACAAAAAAACAGCGAAATCAATGCTTTTGAATGCTTTTGCATCAGATGTTTTGAGCAATATTAAAATTGAAGCTTTCAGAACACTGATTGAAAATAAAATAAACGAGAGATTATAAACACTGTATTAAGTAAAAATATTCCCCTTTTATATAGGATAATCTAGCTTAAGTAGTTTAAAGAATTTTTGGAGGAATAAATTATAAATAAGGTCGCTCCTACGGAGCTTGGCTAGCAGTTTTGCATGATAATTACTATAATATAGCTCCTCTGGGGCTATATAAAGTAAGTAAAAATTCATAAAATGAACTTAATTTAAACCTATTATTTTACCTTTTAGTAAAATCAAAACACAATAATATTGTAAGTCCCATAGGAACGAACTTATGGTAACAAAAATATAGACATATATGAACAAGCTCCGTAGGAGCGACCTTATATCCTAACCTAAACATTTTAGGACTTGAAAATATATAAAACCACAAATGATTGGTTTAAAGGAATGTAAAACTAGTCTTTGTTGTTAAAGACAAGATTATAAATATAAAGAATATGAGCACAGCAGTAGCACCAAAATTGGATATTCAAAAAATCAGAAAAGACTTTCCTATCCTTGAGCAAAAGGTGAACGGAAAACCTTTGATCTATTTTGATAATGCTGCTACCACTCAAAAGCCTAAGCAGGTAATTGACGCTATCTCTGAATATTATCAAGGGTATAATGCCAATATACACAGAGGTTTACATTCTTTAGCTGAAAAAGCGACCACAGCCTTTGAAGATACTCGAAAGGTTTTTCAAAAGTTCATCAATGCTTCAGAAGTTGAAGAAGTAATTTTCACAAAAGGCACAACGGATGGCATCAATTTAATTGCCAATGCGTACGGAAGGAAATTTCTTCGAGAAGGTGATGAAATTTTAATCACGGCTATGGAGCATCATTCCAACATTGTACCTTGGCAAATGATAGCTGAAGAAAAAGGTGCCATTTTGAAGGTGGTTCCTGTAAATGTTAAAGGCGAAATCTCACTTGATGATGTTGGGCAACTTATTACAGATAAAACAAAAATTGTATCTGTAGTATATGCTTCCAATTCATTAGGAACCGTAAATCCTGTTAAAGAAATTGCAAAATTAGCACATGCTAAAAATGCCATAATGGTGGTAGATGGCGCACAAGCTTCTTCACATTGCGTGGTAGATGTGCAAGATTTGGATTGCGATTTTTATGCAACTTCAGGTCATAAAATGTATGGGCCAACTGGCTGTGGAATTCTTTACGGCAAAAGAGCTATTTTAGAAGAAATGACGCCTTATCAAGGTGGTGGAGAAATGATTCATAATGTGAGTTTCGATAAAACCACTTATAATGACATTCCATATAAATTTGAAGCAGGCACACCTAATATTGCGGATGTTGTAGCTTTAAAATATGCTGCTGAGTATATTGATGCTATTGGAAAGGAAAATATCATGGTTCATGAACAGGCATTGACGCAACATGCTCATGAAAGATTATCGGAAGTGCCAGGAATTAATTTCTATGGAACGGCAGCAGAAAAAGTAAGTGTGGTTTCTTTCACTATCGATAATGTGCATCCTTATGATGCCGGTATGATGTTGGATGCAAAAGGCATTGCCGTAAGGACAGGACATCATTGCACACAACCTTTAATGGATCATTTCGGAATAGAAGGAACGATTAGGGCTTCTTTCTCTGTTTATAATACAATAGAAGAAATTGATTTCTTTGCAGATTCTTTAAAAGATATCGTAGCAAAATTTAGCTAAAAATTTATAAATGGCTGATAATACAATCAACACAAAACAAGACGAAATTATTGAAAAATTTTCCATGCTGGACGGAGACATGGAAATGATGATAGGTTATTTGATGGAATTGGGTGAAAAACTTCCTGAAATGCCCGAATCATTAAAAACTGAAGACAATATAGTGAAAGGTTGCCAGTCAAAAGTATGGTTGACTGCTGATGAGAATGATGGAAAACTTCATTTTCAAGCAGATAGTAATACCGCCATTACAAAAGGATTGGTGAGTCTTTTAGTTTCTATTTTGAATAATGGAAGAATAAATGACATATTAAATGCTGATTTATATTTTGTGCATAAAATCGGCATGAATCGTTTTATAGGAACGCAAAGGTCAAATGGTTTTTTATCTATGATAAAACAAATCAAAATGTATGCATTGGCGTATAAAACAAAATTAGAAAACGAAGCTTAAATTGAAGCGTTATGGCAGAAGAAACAAAATTTGAAAAGAAAACAGAAGTTCCCAATTTAAGAGATAAAGTGCTGGAAGCTATCAAGTCAGTTTATGATCCTGAGATTCCAGTGGATATTTACGAGTTGGGCTTGATATATGAGGTGAATGTATATCCTGTCAACAACGTATATATCCTAATGACTTTAACTTCTCCTTCCTGCCCTGCTGCGGAAGAAATTCCAAGTGAAGTGGAAATGAAAGTAAAATCTATTGAAGGAGTAAGCGATGTGAAAGTGGAATTAACTTTTGATCCACCTTACTCTCAGGAAATGATGAGCGAGGCTGCAAAGCTGGAATTGGGTTTTATGTAGCAGAAAGTTGGAAGATGAAAGTTAGAAGTTGAGTGTAGGATGAGGGATGTTGGATGATTAGGTCAGTATTGAAGGTCAGACCGGAAGTTGTTTTAAATTGAAATAATTGGTGACAAGTAGTTGGAAGTGTGAAGTTAGAAGAAAATAATTGTACAAATAATAAATAGAAATGGTGAGAGTTAGCGGATTTAGTCTTAAATCTCATCATCTAAAATCTTAAATCTATAAAATATGTATCCTGAAGAATTAGTAGCACCAATGCGTGCAGATTTAACAGAAGTTGGTTTTGAAGAATTCAAAACAGCTGATCAGGTGGCTGAGCACCTAAAAGACCATAAAGGAACTTCTTTAATGGTGATAAATTCAGTTTGTGGTTGTGCTGCTGGGGCGGCTAGACCAGGTGTTAAGTGGGCGGTACAACAAAGCCCTAAAAAGCCAGACAATTTAACAACTGTTTTCGCTGGCGTTGACCAAGAAGCAGTAGCAAAAGCTAGAGAGTTAACTGCTCCATATCCACCATCTTCACCATCAATTGCTTTATTTAAAGACGGTGAATTGGTTCATTTTGTAGAAAGACACCATATTGAAGGAAGAACTGCAGAAATGATCGGAAATCATTTAGTGCAGGTTTTTGAAGAATATTGTTAAGAATAGTATCTAGTTACTAGTATCAAGTATCTAGATGTTAGATAAATGAAAAAGGTTGTTGGATTATTCCAGCAACCTTTTTTTTTTGTATGGATTCAAATGAATTTCAAAATCGAAACATCCAATTCAAGCACAATCCCAGCTCGAGTCGTCATTCCTGGCTCCCAGACTTTTTCACTATGGGACAAACTTCGCAGGAATGACGCACTCACGGAGCAAAATGAATAGTTCAAAAGCGTTTGCACCTTCGGTCTGACGGTTTTGAACATTATAGCAAGAGTAATTCAAAATCCTCTAAAGCAGATTTATGAAAAAGATATTTCCTGAAATCAAACACCGTCTGACCGATAAAGCACCGCATGAATAAATCACTGCTCAAAATTAGCGATTAGTCGGTTTTAACCATCAAACCGCATGCATCACTGCCTTATTCTTACTTATAATCAGCAGGCATCTCCCTCGCTTTAGTTTTCTTTTCAAAAGCATAAGCAATCTTCAATAACTTTTCTTCCGAATATGGCTCAGCTATGAAAGTAATCCCTTTCGGCTGACCACTTTTCTCATACCCCATCGGTACAGTCAAAGCAGGATGATGTGCCACTGCTGCATAACCGGCACTCCAGTTATTGATGGATAAAATCGCATCCAGTTTATTTTCATTCATCATGGTTTCAAAATATCTTTTTCCTTCACTCATTAAGCGTGTTTTCAAACTATCAAAAGCTTCTGCCGAAGTAGAATCATTTACAATACCTATAAATCTTGCTTGTCCATAAGGAATTCTTTTGGCTGAATCTTCCATATTAAAATTTATTACATCCTGAACAGATTTTAGTGCAATTTCTGAACCTGCATAATTCTCAAAATAATGCGGTAAATCTACTTTCATATCCAAGTTCAATAAAGTTAAGAACCCAGATAAATTGACTTCTGGAGCTTCTACCTCCACTAGGTCCGCTCCCAAATCTTCTAATTGCTTTACATTTACTTTGTATAAAGAATCTTCCAGAAAGCCCTTCATGACGCCTAATCGCATACCTTCTAAATCACCATTTGATAACGTTTTCCAGTAATCCTTTTGAGGAGAGTTACCCATCGTTAACTTATCTTCTGAATCTTCACCTGTTAATGCTGAAAGCATAATGGCATTATCCATAACATTTTTAGTCATTGGCCCTGGCGTATCCAAGGTACTCGAAATAGGCACTATGCCTCCCCTACTCAATAAACCTACAGTAGGCTTTAATCCCACAATGGAATTAGAACTGGAGGGTGATAAAATTGAACCAGAAGTCTCTGTCCCAATTGCCCCAGCTGCATAATTTGCGGCTATGGCAGAACCACTACCTGAGCTAGAACCTCCTGTATCAAACTTCCCTCTTCCATAAGGGTTTAGTGTTTGTCCACCTATGGCATTGTATCCATTCGGGCAACCATCACAAAGGAAATTAGCCCATTCACTCAAGCTGGATTTACCTAGGATAATAGCTCCACTGTTTTCTAATCTCTTCACAATATGGGCATCATCTGTTTGATTATTTTGCAAGGCTACGGAACCTGCCGTGGTAGGTAGCCCTTCAAAATTAATATTATCTTTTAATAAAATCGGCATTCCATAAATGGGATGATGATCATCTGATTTATTTTCATCTCTTGCTATTGCTTCTTCAACAGCAGTAGGATTAATGGATATGATATTGTTTAATGTGCTCAAACTGTCATTTTCAAAAAGGACAATTCTATACAAATACCATTGGGTTAATTCTTTATAGCTCAGTATATCTTCTGAAATGGCATTTTGCATACTCATCATATCCTGTTCCAGGATAAGTGGCTTTAAACGTTCATAATCCTCTGCTGAAAAATCACTGATTTGGGGTTCAATTTGTGCCCATAAATCATTGCGGTCGCTTACTTTGGATTGAATCAGTTTAAACCTCATTTGCTGGGATTCATGATCAGCATTTTCAGCTATGATAGCCGTTTCATCATATGGAACCCAAGTTTCTATTTTAGTTTCACTTTTCTCGCTACATGCCCATAACCCTAAAAACAGTAGGTAAAATATCTTTTTCATATTATGATTTTTAAATATTGCGTAAATTTGATTGCCAATATAATCAAATCACAGGCTAATTAATTATGACAAATTCAATTTTACAGGATTGGTAATCAAAAAATGATTAGTAAAAGGCTGTTGGATTTAAAGCAAGATTCCAATAGAATTGTCCTTTAGGTAATTTTTGAATTGGTTTATATAAAAAAGCATTTCCATTTTCATCTACCATGGGAATATGCCTACTCTTTGCCGTATTCCATTTACGTGGCCAAATTGGTAAATCGTGCATAAATTTATTTTGAATCGTATTTCTGATTTTTTCATGATCAAAACCAGCTGAAAACCTCAGATTATTGCCATTAGAAATTTCGCGAATATAATCAAAGGATAATATTCCATGAGAATACTTTCCATAAGGAGTTTCAGTCAAATCGAAATAACCATACCTTGAAAAATCAGAAGAATTAATCCTTTTAGTATTAGGATGATCTTTGTTCCCCGTCCAGAGAATGAAAGAAGTAGCCATTTGTTGAACAGAATCTTGGTATCCTAGCCTCATGGCCGCAGTTCTAAATTTATCAACCGAATTTGCCGCTAACAAATCATTTTCATGAATTAAGAAAAAATGCCCAAAATTCAATCCTATTTCCCCTGTCGGCTGATGGGTACTCCAGCTATTAAAATAGTAACGATATAAATAATAAAATTCGTAAAAATATCCATTGGAAAAGGGTGAATAAAAATAAGGTCGAAATATGGTAGGATTCTCATGAAAAGCACTAGCCAATTTGAGTCCGACTATATGCTGAAACGATTTTTCAAAATAACCAAGATCTTTGAGGGTATAAAGAAGATCATATTGGATTGATAGATTGCTGTTGGGTTTACCCAAGGAAGAGGTGAAATTCACGCCAATTCTATTTTGATGCGATCCTTGTTGAAAACTCAATCCTATTCTGACATAAATATTTATATTTTCATTTTCAATAAATCTTTCCTGAGCATAAGTTTTATTAAAAATTAAAAACGTTAAAACGAAAATAAAACAGACAAGTAGAAAATTATATTTCACTAATATTCAATTATTATATCATCACAAATATGAGCTATTTTTATTTAAACGAAATATATGCATCAAATTATGCACTTAAATCCATTAGCTAACAAAATATTATTTGGTTATTTTTAAATACATAGTGATTAATTTAAAAAGTATTAATACCTTTGCATCACAATTACAATCCTAGGCTACTCGAAAGGTTCGAAAATGGCTTGGGTAAAGCCAGGGAATAATCGAGAGTCGCTTTAATGCAATAGGCTGCTTAGCAGTCATGTCACAACATATCCCTGATATTGTATTAAATTTTTAAAACAACACATGTTAACATTTGAAGAATTAGGCCTTAAGCCTGAAATCCTAAAAGCTATTTTAGAAATTGGCTTTGTGGAGCCTACTGCCATTCAGCAGAAAACGATTCCACATTTATTAAACACTAAGCAAGATTTAATTGCCCTAGCCCAAACAGGTTCTGGTAAAACGGCTGCATTTGGATTACCTGTTATCAATCAAATTGATGGCGATTCCAAAAAGACACAATCATTGGTTTTATGCCCAACTCGTGAGTTGGCTATTCAAATCGCCAATGATTTTAACGCTTATACTAAATACACCAAGAAATTGGATGTTTTACCAGTCTATGGTGGTTCAAGCATAGAAACTCAAATCAAAGCCTTAAACAAAGGTGCACAAATCGTAGTGGGTACTCCAGGCCGAGTAGTGGATTTGATCAAGAGAAAGAAATTGAAATTAGAAGACATTGAGTGGGTAGTTTTAGATGAAGCCGATGAAATGTTGAATATGGGCTTTAAAGATGATTTAGACTTCATTTTATCTCATACTCCTGATCAAAGGCAAACCTTACTATTCTCTGCGACCATGTCGAAAGAGGTTTTAAGGATTTCTAATAACTATATGAACAATCCTGAAGAAATATCATCAGGAAAAAGAAACCAAGGTGCTGATAAAGTAGAGCACTTCTATTTTGTCGTAAACGGAAGGGATAAATATTTGGCTTTGAAGAGAATTGCTGATATAAATCCTAATATTTACGGGATCATTTTCTGCAGGACCAAAAGAGAAACACAAGAAATTTCTGACCAACTAATGGCGGACGGCTACAATGCTGATTGTTTGCACGGTGATTTATCACAAGCGCAAAGAGATGCTGTTATGGGTCGTTATAGAAAAAAGAATTTGCAAATGTTGGTAGCTACTGATGTGGCAGCCAGAGGTTTGGATGTAAATGAAATCACGCACGTCATCAATTATAATATCCCTGATGATTTGGAAACTTATACGCACCGAAGTGGTCGTACAGGCAGAGCTGGAAAAGCAGGTATCTCAATGGCCATTATAGGCCCAAGAGACATCAATAAAATCAAACAATTAGAGAAGATTTTAGGCAAGACTTTCACTAAATCTGAAGTCCCTGCCGGAAATGCTGTAATTGAAAAGCAATTGATGGCTTTTATTGAAAAAGTGAAAGCTTCTGAGGTAGATGAAAAACAAATGGAGCCTTTCATTGAAAGTATTAATGCTGAATTCGAAGATTTAAGCCGAGAAGACTTAATCAAGAAATTCGTTTCATTGGAATTCAATAAGTTTTTGGAATACTACAAAAATTCTGCAGACTTAAATCAAAAAGCCAAAGCGGGTAGAGATTCCGACAGAGGCGAAAGAGGTAGTAGAGGAGACAGCAGACGAAAAGACGGTAATTTCAATAAATTATTCTTGAACATAGGTGAAAAGGATAATTTGAATGCTGGTACTTTATTGGGCTGGATCAATGGTTTACAAAGCGTTCCAAACGGAATTGAATTTGGTAAGATAGATGTTCAAAGAAGCTTTACTTTCATGGAAGTTGAAAGCCAGCATGAGCAAACTATTCTAGAAGCTTTGAACAAAAGTGATTTTGATGGACGAAAAGTGGTGGCAGAACCGAAAACAGGTGGTGGACCAAGGAAATCAAGCAGACCGGAAGGCAAAAGAAATAGTGGAGGCGGAAGTGGATTCAAGAAAAGAAGTGGCGATAGAAAACCAGGTGGAAGAGCTAGAGTGAAAGCTGGTTCTGGTGGAAGAAGAAAATAATTCTTAAGTTCTAAGACTAAAAGATTTAAGAAACAGAAAGCCCTTTTGCAGTGATGCAGAAAGGCTTTTTTGTTTTTACAAGAAGATTAATTTAGAAAACTTAGTTTTAAGCACATATTTCTTTCAGACAATATTAACTAAGTGTAAATTTTACACTATCTTTTTTACCAAATTAACCCCTGTATTTCAGTGAGTTAACTTCCTTTAAAATTCGAGACTATAACCTTTCACCAAATATTTTTATGTTTTAATCGAGAGATTTCCTAATTTCATTCCACTTAAACTTATTAAAAACTATTTCATATGGACGACATGAATAAAGACAATCATTTGAACAGGCGTAAATTCTTGCGCAATATGGGACTGGCGGCTGCCGGAATCACCATTGTACCCAGCAATGTTATTGCAGGCCTAGGACACACAGCACCTAGTGATAAATTGAATATCGCAGGTATTGGAGTTGGTGGTATGGGTCGCACCAATTTAAGGAATATGAATTCCCAAAATATTGTGGCTTTAGCCGATGTGGACTGGAAGTATGCCGATAAAACTTTCAAAGACTACCCTAAGGCTAAAAAGTATAAGGATTATCGCAAAATGTTGGAAGAGATGGATAAGGACATTGATGCAGTGATGATTAGCACCCCTGACCATACGCATTACGTGTCTGCAAAGGATTCTATGAATGCAGGAAAACATATCTATCTTCAAAAACCACTCACTCACTCTGTATATGAGTCAAGAAAACTTAGGGAATTAGCAGATGAAACAGGTGTTGCCACTCAAATGGGTAACCAAGGAAATTCATCTGATGATATGCGCAAAGTTTGCGAATGGATATGGAATGGTGAAATCGGTGAAGTGACCAAAGTAGATGCATGGACCGACAGACCTATATGGCCACAAGGATTGGAGAGGCCAAAAGAGAAAATGGAGGTACCTAGCACTTTAGATTGGGATCTTTTCTTAGGACCAGCTGCTGAAAGACCTTATCATGAAGCCTATACCCCTTGGAATTGGAGAGCATGGTGGGATTTCGGAACTGGTGCTTTAGGGGATATGGCTTGCCATATTATGGATCCGGTTTATAAAGCATTGGAATTAGGCTATCCTTATGCATTTGAAGCCACTTCTTCTCAAGTAAATACTGAGAGTGCTCCAATGGCAGAAAAAGTAACATACTACTTTGGAGAAAGACCTAAAAAAGGCAAAATCAACATGCCAGGTGTTGAATTTACTTGGTATGATGGCGGATTGAAGCCTGACAGACCAGAAGGATTAAAAGATGGATGGTATCCTGGTGACCAAATGGGCTGGGGTGGTGCTATTTTTTACGGTACCAAAGGCACATTAATCTGTGGTACTTATGCCATGGAACCATTTATTATTGGAAGAGAAGACAATCCACCCCCAGTGACCAATGAATTAAGAAGAATTCCTAAGGCAATGGAAGGCGGTCATGAAATGGATTTTGTTCGTGCTGCCAAAGAGGATAAAAAATCAAGAGTGGAATGTAGCTCTAATTTTGCCTATGCAGGTCCTTTAAATGAGGTAGTAGTGGCTGGTAACCTAGCTGTAAGACTTCAAGATTTAAGAAGAAGACTTGATTGGGATGCTGAAAACATGAAAATCACCAACATTGGCGATGATGAAGAAATCAGAGTGGTAAGTACAGATAGTTTCACGGTTGTTGATGGCAATCCAAGGTTCGACACTAAGTATGAAACCATCAATGCGAAAAAAGCTTCTGAGGATTACATCAAGAGACCTTACAGAAAAGGCTGGAATTATTAATTAATAAATAAATAATTGAATAAATCTGTCAGGTTACTTTTTTGATTTAAAAATCAAATTAATGAAACCTGACAGCTATTGACTTTCAAAAAAGAAATCAACATTTTTATTAAATAAACTAAAATTATAGAACAATGAAAAAATCAATTTTTATAGGCTGTTTGGCAATGTTTGCCATTTATGCTTGCGACAATAAAAAATCTAATTCTGAAGAAAGCGATGGTGCTGTAGAAGAAGTCCAAGAAGTTGTTTCTGAAGCAGTAGAAGAAATAACCGGACCGAATACATTAACCGAAAAAGAAAAGGAAGATGGTTGGAAACTTTTATTTGATGGAAAAAGCACTGATGGATGGCGAGGATACAAAAAAGAAACTTTCCCTGTAGCTTGGAACATTGAAAAAAATGCACTGCACATTCAAGGATCTGGCAGAGGCGAAGCAGGTGCGAAAGATGGCGGAGATATCGTTTATGATAAAGAATTCGGTGATTTTCATCTAAAAGTAGAATGGATGGTGGACAGTGCTGCCAATTCAGGAATTTTGTACCGAGGTAAAGAAGAATATGATTACATCTGGAAAACTGCTCCTGAAATGCAAGTTTTGGATAACAAGCACCATCCTGATGCAAAATTAGGAAAGAATGGCAACAGACAAGCAGGCTCTCTATATGATCTTATTGCGGCAGATCCGCAAAATTTCAAAGGTCACGGCACCTGGAATACAGCTGAAGTTATTGCTAAAGGAAACAATATTGTTCATATTCAAAATGGAGATACCGTAGTGCAATATACAATTGGGTCTGAAGAAATGGCTAACTTAATTGCCAATAGCAAATGGGCTGACATCGGCAATGATAATTGGGGTAATATCGCTTCTAAAGGCTATATTGCGCTTCAAGATCATGGAGATAATGTATGGTTCAGAAATATTAAGATTAAGGAATTGAAGTAAGTTAGAAGTCAGAAGTTGGAAGCTCGAAGTAACTTCCAACTTCTGACTTCTAACTTTTAACTCTTTTTAATTCCCTTCAAATACTCGTAACTCTTCGTGATTTCTTCAAAAGGTTGACCACTTTTAGTATCATCTTGTTCTACAAAGAATTGCTTTAAACCTGCAGTGGATGCATGATTAAAGATTCTTTGCCAGTCAATAACACCTTCTCCTACTGCTGAAAAGAATTGTTCCTCCCCTGCTCCCATATCTTTCACATGCCATAAAGGAAATCTACCTTCATTATTTTTAAAATATTCCACGGGATCGACTCCTGCTCTTGCTGTCCAATATAAATCCAATTCAAATTTTACTAGGTTTATATCACATTGGGACAATAACAGATCATAAGGAATTTTTCCGTCCAAAGCCTGAAATTCGAAGTCATGATTATGATAAGCCATTTGTATCCCATATTCCTTTGCGGTTTCACCACAGCTATTCATTAAATCGGATAGTTTTTTATAATCATCAATGCTTTCCCGTTCAGAATCAAAAAGATAGGCACATGCAATATGAGTTTGACCTAGTTCTGCCGCATCGGCAACTGTTCTTTCCCAATCATTGGTCATAGTGCCTACATTGTTAGGCATCGCCCAGCCCGTTAAAACATGACTGCTTTTGGCTTTTAAACCAAGATCATCTAAAATAGTCTTAACTTCTTTTATATTATTTCCGAAATACTTACCATCAGAATAATTAAAAAACTCCAGATTTTTATAGCCAATTTTAGCAACTTTTTCAATTGTCCCTTTAAAATCCTTCTCCAATGCTTCTCTTAAAGTATATAATTGAAGCCCTGCTTCATTAGCGACTCCTTGGGTTTTAGGCGTACAAGATGAAAGAATGGATGGTGAAACTAATGCTAAAGCAGAAGCCATTCCTGCTTGTTGTATAAATTTTCGTCTGTTCATAGTGTTAATGTTTTGATATCGGAATTTAACAATAATTGTACATACATGGAAATAAGAGTGCCAAAAACATTAGCTATTTCTTTTCCTTCAATAAATCCCGTATTTCTGCCAATAGCTCAATATTGCGAGGTGTGGACACAGTCCCATCTTGTTCATTTTCCGATTTTTTCCTCAGTTTATTAAACATCCTGACCACTAAATAAATACAAAAAGCAATGATGAGAAAGTCTATAGTAACTTGAATCAAATTACCATATTCAATGGTGATCGCGGCACTTATCAAATTTCCCTGTGCATCTAATTCAGCTTCTTTAAACACATAGGCCAAATCTTGAAAATTAATTTTCCCAATGAATATACTCAAAACAGGCATAATCAAATCGGCCACAATGGAATTGACAACCTTGGTAAAGGCAGTTCCAATGATAATACCAACCGCCATGTCAAAAACATTTCCTTTTATAGCAAATTCCTTAAATTCTTTGAAGAAAGTCATAATAAAATAATATAAGATTATTGATTTTTTTAAATTACTATAAAAGCAAAAAAGCTACAAGGATTATTTTCCTTATAGCCTTTCATCATTTTTAGAGTATTCAAATCTTTTAAGTTCTTCTTGGAGGAGTTTTCAAGTCATTTAGATAAAAACATCTAAATGTGGGAAATAAATGAATTACATTAAATGGAAAATCCCCATCAAGTCTTAATATTTTTAAAATTCTATCGGAATACTTACCATAGTATTAGCCCAAATCATTTGCAAACTTACTTCACCTTCCACTTGATCAAATCTAATGGTAAAAGGCTCGTACATTTGATCTGCCTTATTAACTGGTACTTCAAATCTAACCAAGTCCTTCTCCTCATCATACTTATAAGCACCCCATTGACCTACGTCTTTGTTTAAAATAATAGTCCAGCTTTTCGCCCCCGGAATGGTAAATACCGAATAAGTCCCGCTTGGCACTGTTTCTCCGGCCATTTTCACCGTATCCGTTACGGTGATTTCAGTAGCCTCATTCGCACCAGTTCTCCAGATTTTACCTAAAGGAGCCAATTCAGCTCCAGAAGTAAAAGCTTCCCTACCTCGAAGATGGGGTCTTCCATAAGTTACTTTCATATAAATATCTTCAAAAGTGTAGGTCACCATTCCCAAAGGACTGGGTTTCTGTTTTAAGGCTTCCTGAGCCTGTGAATCAAAACTTATTAAAGCTATTAATGCAAAGCAAGCAAAAATCGATGTGATTAATTTTTTCATAATATCCTGTTTTTATTTTAAAAGCAATTTACAATTTTATTAATCATCGCACTATAATCCATTATATTTGTTTCATGGAAAAACCACAATTCGATGATATTTTCATGGAACTAGCCGTTAACTTGGCCAAACGCTCTCATTGTATCAAGAGACATGTGGGAGCTGTTTTAACAAAAGAGACTAGGATTATTTCTATAGGTTATAATGGACCACCAGCAGGCACCCATAATTGCGATGAAGAATTTCCGGGCAAAGGATGTGGCTTGGACTCTAAAGGCAGTTGTATGCTGGCCATTCATGCTGAGCAAAATGCCATTATGTATGCCGTGAAAAATAATGCCTCGGTTGAAAATTCCACACTTTATGTGACGCTCTCTCCTTGCCTTTCTTGTGCCAGAATCATATTTAGCATGGGGATTAAAAAGGTAATTTACCTCAACTCCTATGCTGAATATAAAGGTTTAGAAAGAGATGAAGGATTAGATTTTTTGGAAAAATTCGGAGTAGAAGTAGAAAAATATCATGGGAGTTTGGAGAATGTTACGCATATGATTTAGAATTATTTAAAATCATATTATTTATTACTTAAATACTCAAAAGGATCTAAAAAACTAATTATTTATTTAATTTCGTTTTTTAAACCTAATTTAATACCATGAAAAATGTAAAATTATTATTAGTTCTATTTGTAGTATTGTTTGCTTTCCAAGCATGTAACAATGATGATGAAGCTAAGGAAGCCGATATAGTGGGCGTATGGGCAGTTTCTGAATTAGTTTTTGATATTACTATTAATGGAGAAAGCTTAAGTGAATACTTTGGAGAGGACGAAGCCGATCTTTTTGAACCCTTCTTTACAGAAGCATTTGAAGATGAGTTTGAAGATGTATCAATTGAATTTAATAGTGACGGAACTTATTTATCAGAAGACAGTGATGGTTCTACTGATACTGGAACTTGGTCATTAAATTCTGATGGAAATGTTCTTATTTTAGATGATGGCACAGCAGATGAATTTACTTTTAATATTGTCTCTTCTACAAAAAATACTTTGGTATTAAATTACAGTGAAACAGATGATTCTGACATTGATTTTGATGGGAATCCAGATGAATTTACTGTGTCAATGGATCTAACATTAACTAAATAAAATTAACCTCAGGACTCAATTCTACTCCAAATTTGCTTTGAACTGAGTCCTGAATTTTTTTGGCCAAATTCAATATATATTTCCCTTTCCCTTCTCCATAATTCACCAATACCAATGCTTGTTTTTGGTGCACCCCTACTCCATTTTCACTGTGGCCCTTCCAACCCGCTTTTTCTATTAGCCATCCAGCTGCTAATTTTATTTGCTCATTTTCCAATTCATAAAATGGCATGTCCGGGAATTCCTCTTTTAGCTTATTAAATTGAGCGGAATCTATGATAGGATTTTTAAAAAAACTGCCTGAATTGCCAATTTTAGCCGGGTCAGGAAGTTTTGATTGTCTAATCTGTATAACTGCATCACTCACATCCTGAATAGTAGGATTTTTGATATGCTTATCCTTTAATACATTTTGTATAGCACCATAATCAAGATGTAGATGATGATAACCAACTTTACTTAATTTAAAAGTAACTGAAGAGATAAAATATTCTCCTTTGTAATGATGCTTAAAAACACTTTCTCTATATCCAAACTGACAATCATTTGCATTAAAAACTTCAATTTCAGCTGTTTGTAAATTTATTGCTTCCAACGAGTGGAATGTATCCTTAATTTCTACACCGTAAGCGCCAATATTTTGCATAGGGGCCGCTCCTACTGTTCCGGGGATTAATGATAAATTTTCTAATCCACCCCAATTTTGTTGGAGCGTATAAAGTACAAATTGATGCCAATTCTCACCTCCACCACATTTTACAACAATTGATTGATCATTCTCCTCTATAATTTCAATTCCAGAAATACAATCTAAAATTACCAAGCCATTAAAATGATCAGTCAACAAAACATTACTACCACCCCCTAAAATTAAATGCTTATTTTCTTTCCATTCTTTCGTTTTCAGCAAATCCTGGAATTCATCAGAAGTATTTATTTTAATAAATAAATCTGCCTTTACATCAAATCCAAAAGTATTATAATCCCTTAATGATTGTGCCTTTGAGAATTCCAACATACTCGTTTTTATAGAAAGTAATATATGAAACGTATTAATTAATATAAATTGAGTGTCCAATTTTTAAAATAAATACTATTTCATTAGTTTAGTGATCCAACTCATAAAATTACAATGAAAAATTTATTCATCATAAGTATAGTTATATTCATTTTTACGGCATGCACCAATCATAAAGAATTAGGTAGCCAGCTATTTGAAAAAGGTGAATATGAACTTGCAATAACACATTTTGAGGAAGTACTGGAACTTGATCCTAGAAATGAAATGATGCTTTATAATGCAGGGAGATGCTATGAGGAATTAGGACAATATGAAAAAGCAATTAAAAAATATGACAAAAGCATCTATTATAAAAGAGATCTGACCATTGCATACTTAGGGAGAGGAAGATCATATTTCAAAAGTGAAAATTATAAAAGTGCTGTAATAGATTTTGGAAATACCCTTTACTATGATGATCAAAATGAGGACGCCCTTTATTATGGTGCATTAAGTTTTATGAAGGATTCAATCTACGGCAAGGCTCAAAAGGCATTTACTGAATTATTGGAAATGAATCCAGATCACTACAAGGCCAGATACAACAGAGGAATCCTTTATGCTATCCAAGCCAATACCTTATTTGCTTTGTCTGACTTCAACAATCTGATAAGAAATAAAAAACTTCTTAAAAATGCTTACTACAATAGAGGAATTATATATCAACACATGAACAATTTTAATTGGGCAATACATGATTATTCTAAGGCTATTGAACTGGGCTTAGAAAACGAAAATATTTATTTAAAAAGAGGAAAATGCTATTCAAATATCCAACAAAATCGAAATGCCTGCAAAGATTATCAAGAATTGGCGAAGTATAATGAAGAGAAAGCAAGAGAATATTTAATAAAATATTGCAATGTGGCTAACTTATAGGATTAGTGCTATTCCTCCATATCATTAAAGGCATCTTCAACTCGTTTTTCTGCTCCCTTTAGCATGGATTTACAATTTTTAAGCAAATCCATTGACTCATTGACTAATTCTGTCAATTGATCAATAGGGATTTCTTCATTTTCTACCTTTTGTAAAATCCCTTCCAGTTTTTGAAGAGACTCTTCATATCCCAATTTTTTACTTTTCGCCATTATAGTGTAAAATCTAAAATTAAATTAATAAATGATAAATATTTATAATTGAGTATTAAATGATATCATTGTAATCTTTAAAACTATCTAATCAACATTACTAATCAATTTTGATATCCCATTCATCATTCAACATGCTGATGGTATGATGTGCTGTCAAATCAAATTGACAAGGGACTACCGAAACAAAATTATTGGCAATAGCCCATTCGTCATTATCCTCTCCTTTATCAAAGTTTACAAAATTTCCAGCCATCCAGAAATATCTTCTGCCATTAGGGTCATATCTTTGATCAAATTCCTCTTCCCATTTGGCTCTGGCTTGGCGACAAATTTTAATTCCCTTAATCTTTTCATTCCTTTTAGGTGGGAAATTCACATTTAAGGTGGTGTACCTTGGCAGACCAGTGTCAAGCACTTGTTTAGCAATAGCCTTTACATATTCCAAAGCATGTTCAAATTCTGCATCCTGGGCATAATCGCACAATGAAAAACCAATGGAGGGACAGCCTTCGATAGCCCCCTCTATTGCGGCAGACATTGTACCCGAATAAAGTACACTGATCGATGTATTGCTTCCGTGATTAATTCCACTCACAATTAAATCAGGGGTTCTATCTTTTAAAACATGATGTTTTGCCAACTTTACGCAGTCAGCAGGAGTTCCTGAAGATTCATACGCCAAAATATCATCTCCAAAAATATCAGTCCTATCCAATCTTAAGGTGTTACCAATCGTGATTGCATGCCCCATTCCGGATTGAGGGCTATTAGGTGCCACCACTACCACTTCGCCGAATTCCTTCATACACTCGACCAAATGACGAATACCTTTACTGGTTACCCCGTCATCATTGCTTACTAAAATCAATGGTTTTTCCATATTTCAATATCGATTATCTCGATGAAACTAATCCGTTATAATATTTCATGATGGTAACCAAGTCGCCTTGTCTGTCCACCTTTAATCTTCTGTCTTTTATGTAATCCTTCATATCTGACTCAAACCTTCCAAAAAACAGTAATAAGTCCTTTTTCTTTTCACTAAACTTATGGATTTTACCATCATCAGTCAGTAAAAAATAATCATAAGTTAATATTTCTCTACTTCCAAACCCTCCTCTTGTCCTATACATAGGGTTTCCAAACCTATTATTATTTTCTATAGTTACGTATTCCCTTGTCATCAATGTAATTTTCCCCTCTTCCAATATCTCAAAAAAAACAGGTGTCTTAACCCTCCCTTTTAGTTCATAAGGTATTGAATATACTGACCGTACCCTTTTAAAGTATTGGCAATGAAAACTAAAAAAAAGAATATTTTGAGAGGTGAAAGTCTTAACTGTTTTGTCCACAGTAAACTGTACTAAATTAGATTCAAAATCATATTGTACTTTTCCCTGTAGGGTATCTTCCGAATCTAAAACAATATAGCCAGGATGCCACATTTCTTGAGGCAAATTTTGACTTAATGAAGTCGAAATGAAAATAAAAAATGATATGGTACAGAGAATAAAAAATTTCACATTAACTGTTTTTAAGAATGCTATGTCCCATTTTATCTCGTTTGGTTCGCAAATAGTTTTCATTGTGCTTATTTGGTGGAATTTCTAATGCAACATTCTCCACAATTTCCAAGCCATATCCAAGCAAACCAGCTCTTTTTGTTGGATTATTTGAAACTAATCTTATTTTCCTAACACCCAGCTTTCTTAAAATTTGAGCTCCAACGCCATAATCACGTTGATCCATTTTAAAGCCTAGCGCTACGTTTGCTTCCACAGTATCCATTCCCTGTTCTTGCAGTTTGTAGGCTTTTAACTTGTTCATCAAACCTATCCCTCTTCCTTCTTGATTCATATAGACAATAACACCTTTCCCCTCTTTTTCTATCATTTCCATAGCTTGATGAAGCTGAGGACCACAATCACATCGGCATGAACCAAAAATATCACCGGTTAAACAAGAAGAATGCACACGAACCAAAACCGGCTCATCTTCCTTCCATTCTCCTTTTACCAGAGCTAAATGGTTATCTTTAGTAGTAGTTTGTTCGAAAGCTACAAGTTTAAAATCACCATAATCAGTTGGCATTTCAACATCTACCTTTTCTTCTACTAATGATTCATTATCTAACCTGTATTCGATTAAATCTTTAATCGCCACTAATTTCAAATTGAACTTATCTGCTACTTTCCTCAGATCAGGAAGTCGAGCCATAGTACCGTCCTCATTCATGATTTCAACCAAAACACCTCCTGGTGTTAAGCCTGCTAATCTTGAAAAGTCAACTGCCGCTTCGGTATGACCTGTTCTTCTTAAAACTCCACCTTGCCTGGCTTTTAAGGGGAAAATATGGCCAGGTTTACCTAAAACTTCAGGTTTTGTATTAGGATTTACCAATGCCTGGATGGTCTTGGAACGATCACTGGCTGAAATACCTGTGGTAGTGCCTTGTCCAATTAAATCAACTGAAACCGTAAAAGGAGTTTCGAATTGGGCAGTATTTTTACCCACCATCAATTCAAGTCCTAGCTCATTGCATCTATCTTCCGGAAGTGAGGCACAAATTAATCCTCTTCCGTGTTTGGACATAAAATTTATAATTTCAGGAGTTACCTTTTCGGCAGCGCAAATGAAATCACCTTCATTTTCTCTGTCTTCATCATCTACAACAATGATGATTTCCCCGTTTTTAATCGCTTCAATAGCAGATTCTATAGTGTCTAACTGGATTCTTTCTGATGACATAAATCTTTGAAAAATAATAAATCACAAAGGTAGCCATTATTTCATGATTACCCGACAAAAACTAAAACGAATGCATGCTTTAAGTGTTTGAATATTGTATTATTTCACCACTACCATTCCCAATAAATTTCCAATTTCCATTTTGGCCTGATTGAGTTGCATTAGATATTGCAAAATTATTTGTTCGTCCTCATTAGAATTGGTGTCCTTCAATTTTTCTGTATTTTTCTCCATTAAATGTAAGATGGATCGATGCTTTAATCTCAACACATGAGTATAGACCGAATCATTGAGAATTTGCCGTTCATGCGGAGTGTAAATCTCGAACTTTTTCTCCCAATTTTCACTTAATTCATAACGGTCAGTATAAAGTGAGAATATTACTTTCCTAACTTCTTCTGATCCATTTTTAATAAAATAAGATTCATTTAAAATAGACCCATCTTTCAAATGAGATACAAAATCATGAAGTATTTCAGCATATACAGGATGGATAAATTCAGTATCGGCTAATTCCTGCAATAAATAATCTATTACCAACTTATCATCTGCCAAGGGTAACTCAGCATAGGTTAACAATAAACGGATACTTTCTTTTTCTTGGAGGACGGCCACTTCAAAAGGAGTATATTGCTTTTGAATTTGCTCTGGTGCCTGGTTAAAACTTTCGCTTAGATAGTTTGCTTGGCGCTTGCTAATATCTCCTTTACTCTGCTTTTCTCTAAGAATTACTTTGTTCTGTTCTGCAATTAATAGTGCTTCATCAATTTCTAGTATATCACTGCATTCTTTAATGTAAATAGCCCTTTTTACGGGATCGGGAATCTTGGAAATGGAGCGTACAATATCCTGTATGGTTTCTGCTTTTCTTATAGGGTCTTTTTTGGTTTCTTCCAATAAAAGATCAGATTTAAAGCGTATGAAATCATTGGCATTTTCTTTCAAAAAGCTTTTGAAAGCCTCATCCCCCATTTTTTGGGAATAACTGTCAGGATCTTCACCGTCAGGAAAGATGACAACCTTTACATTTAAGCCACCCTCTAAAATCAAATCTATCCCTCGCATGGCCGCTTTTAAGCCTGCTGCATCACCATCAAATAATACCGTAACATTTTGGGCATATCTTCCTATTAGCTTAATTTGTTGCGTTGTTAATGAGGTTCCTGATGAAGCTACCACATTTTCCACCCCTGATTGATGTAGGGAAATTACATCCGTATAACCTTCTACCAAATAGCAGTTTTCCTCATCCCGTATGCTTTTCTTGGCTTGAGCAATTCCATAGAGAACTTCACTTTTATGATAAACATCTGTTTCGGGTGAATTGATGTATTTTGGTTGCTTTTTATCATTTATTAATATCCTGGCGCCAAAGGCAATAGGTTTACCTGAAATAGAATGAATGGGGAATATTACTCGATTACGAAATCTATCATAGGTTTTATCTTCCTTTTTAATAATTAAACCTGCTTTTTCTAATATTTCTTCTGTATGCCCAGCCTTTTTAGCCGCTTTGATCAAGCCATCCCATTGATCAAGTGTAAATCCGAGGTCAAAATTTTCAATTGTAGCATTGGAAAATCCACGTTCCTTGAAATAGCTTAAACCTATTGATTTGCCTTCAGGATGATTATGCAATAAATCTTTAAAATATTCAGCCGCAAAATTGAGAACGATGTATAAGCTCTCCCTTTCATTATAAGCTTCCTGTTGTTCGGGGGAAGATTCTGTTTCTTCAATCTCTATCCCATACTTATCCGCCAATTGCCGTATAGCTTCGGGGAAATTCAACCCTTCCAGATCCATGATAAACTGTATGGAATCACCAGCCTTTCCGCAACCGAAGCATTTATAAATCCCTTTATTAGGCGCCACAGAAAAAGAAGGTGTTTTTTCATCATGAAAGGGACAGCATGCCCAAAGATTTTGCCCTTTCTTTTTCAGCGGCACATAGTCGCCTACTACCTCCTCTATTTCAGCTCTATCTTGAACATCTTGTATCGTTTTTGGACTTAAACCCACTGATTTATTAAATTTTTTAGTGTTTATTTAAACTAATTCCAACTAATTTCCCGTATGAATTGTTAGCTAAATTGATAAAGATTAACTTGCAACAAATTAAAAGTAAAAGTAAGATTTTTTAATTACAAAAAACATATATGGCTGTTACTAAAGATAGCATAATAAAAGCATTAAGCACAGTAGAAGATCCGGATTTCAAAAAAGATTTGGTGACCCTCAATATGATAAAAGATGTTAGTATTGATGGAAATGCAGTTTATTTTACGGTAGTATTAACCACACCTGCTTGCCCATTAAAAGAAATCATCAAAAATGATTGCATAAATGCAATTCACAAACATGTTGATGCTGATTTACAAGTATTCCCTAATATGACTTCTGATGTTACTTCCACCAGAAGCACTGCTCCTTTATTACCTAATGTAAAAAACATTATAGCAATTGGATCAGGAAAAGGTGGGGTAGGAAAATCTACCGTTACCGCAAATTTGGCAGTTTCTCTAGCTCAAGAAGGTGCTAAGGTTGGATTGATTGACGCTGATATTTTTGGCCCTTCAATACCTACCATGTTCAATTGTGAGGCAGAACAGCCGGAAGTTAAGCAAGTTGACGGTAAAAACATCATTGTTCCAATTGAGCAATATGGGATAAAACTTATTTCCATAGGGTTTTTAACTCCACCGGATAATGCGGTGGTTTGGAGAGGACCTATGGCAAGCTCAGCCTTAAAACAATTTATTGGAGATACAGATTGGGGAGATTTAGATTATTTGCTAATTGACTTGCCTCCAGGCACTAGTGATATACATTTAACCTTGGTACAAACCATTCCGGTAACAGGTGCTGTAGTGGTGACCACACCACAAAAAGTTGCTTTAGCAGATGCCAAAAAAGCTATTGGAATGTTCAAGCAGCCCCAAATCAATGTCCCTATTTTAGGATTGGTTGAAAATATGGCTTACTTTACCCCTGCCGAATTACCTGATAACAAGTACTTTATATTTGGTGAAGGCGGAGGCTACAAAATGAGTGAAGAATACGAAATTCCATTCTTAGGTCAGATACCATTGGTACAATCAATACGTGAAAGTGGGGATTCGGGCTATCCAACTGCAATGAAGGACGGGCCGTCTGCTGATGCATTTAAGGATTTAGCCCAAAAATTAGCCCGACAAGTTGCCATTAGAAATGCAAGCATGGCGGGAACCAAAACAGTAGAAATGACGAGTTGAAATTAATAAAATTATGGATGTTTTAGATAGAATAGAAAAAGCTTTAGATTCCATTAGGCCATATTTGGAAGCTGATGGTGGAAATGTAAAAGTTTTGGACTTAAAAGATGGGCTATTACGCCTGGAACTATTAGGTGCATGTGGAAATTGTCCAATGTCCACTATGACCTTAAAAGCTGGAGTGGAAGAAGCTGTTAAAAAGGCAGTGCCGGAAGTAACTGCAGTAGAAGCCATTAACATTACTTCCGCAGATGATCCAAATGCTGAATTACCAGAAACAATGCGTTAATAATATTTTGAATTCACATTATTTTCAATAGAAAATTATGCATTCAATTAAGTTACAACGCAATACTTGGTTTTAATTTAGAGTCTATTTAAATTTAGAGAAAACTATTTAGACCCAATGAAAAAACTATACCACTCTTATTTCAAAATAATCGTTGGGAGTGGTATTTTTATTCTTTTTCAATTAATCAATTCCCCACTTCTTCTTGCGCAAGAAAGGTGTGCAGTTCCAAAAATTTTAGAGGAAAGAGAAAAAAAATATCCGGAACTCAATACCGAAAATTTTGAAAAATGGTTGGCTCATAATAAAAAAATAATCAGTGATTTTTCTCAAAGACAACAAGCCACAGTTCAAATTCCAGTTGTATTCCACATTATTCATAATGGAGAACCTGTTGGTGTTGGCGGAAACCTGCTCAAAAGTAGGATAGATCGACAACTGGAAATTCTAAATGAAGATTTTAATAGATTGAATATAGATGCAAGTGAGACTTTGGAGGAATTCCAAGAATTGGCTACTTCCTTTGAAATCGAATTTATTTATGCCAAACAAAGCCCGGACGGATTTGAAACAAACGGAATTGTTAGAGTACCGGGCAGTCAAGCAAATTATAGCTATCAAGAAAGAGCTGTACTAAGTTCTGAAAGTTATTGGCCCGCAGAGGATTATCTCAATGTATGGGTGGCTGATTTGGCAGGAGGAAGTTTAGGCTGGGCGGAATTTCCCGTTTCGAATCTTGCAGGATTAGATGCGGCAAGTAATAACAGATTGATTGATGGTGTAACCATTGATTATGTCTATTTTGGTGAAAATCCTGATAGCCCAAGCTTTGAAAGCAAAGGAAGAACAGCAACTCATGAAATGGGTCATTTTTTTGGTTTGCGCCATATTTGGGGAGATGGAGGCTGTTCTATTGATGATTTTTGCGAAGATACCCCATCTGCAAGCAGCTCCAGTTCAGGTTGTAATCTCAGCAAAACCACATGTGGAAGTTTAGATATGGTTCAAAATTTCATGGACTACACAAATGATGCATGCATGAATATTTTCACTTTTGATCAAAAATCGAGAGTAAGAACAGTGGTTGAAAACAGCCCAAGAAGAAAAAGTCTAACCGAATCAAAGGGATTGGAAGCCCCCCCTATCTTCAATCGCGATTTGGGCTTGGCTGAAATAAATTCCCAGTTTAATGGTAGTTGCAGTGGAAACTTCAACCCTCAGATTATCATTAAGAATCAGGGGTTATTTCCTATTGAGGAATTCAGTGTTCAATTATTTATTGATGGTATTTTAGAAGAAACCTTGGAATCCAATGAGACATTAGAAAGCGGTGAAGAAAAAATCGCATATTTTTCCTTGCTTAATTTTGATGAAACTGGCCAGTATTCCCTTTTCTATAGGGTCAATTTAGAGGGAAGTTTTGAAGATGAACGGCTTGAAAACAACCAAAAATTAGAGTATTATCAAAAACTTGAAGAAGCAAGCCTTCCTTATGAAAAGAAATTCCAGAATAATATTAATCCGTGGTTTATAAGAAATCCGGATGGAGAGGAAACTTGGAAAATGTTTGATGTAGGCTTGGGTGTGCCCTTCTTTGATAACCGTCAAAACTTTGGCGAAATAGAACAAATCGTCTCCCCTATTTTTGATTTCACAAGTATAGATGTGCCTGAACTCAGTTTTATTTTTGCACAAGTTGGCGATTCCATTCCAAATAAGATTAGTATTTATGCCTCCTATGACTGTGGAAGGACTTTTAATGACCTTATTTTTACCAATACGATTACGGACATATCTACAGCCTATGAAATTGACTCTGTTTTCACTCCAAAACACCGTCTTGATTGGGACACATTAAATATTGACCTCAATAGACTTAAAAATGAAGAATCGGTCTGTTTTAGCATAGTGGCTGAAAATAGATTATCCAATAATTTCTACATAAATGAATTCAAAGTTGAAGAATCAACCAAAAAAAATAGAGAGATTGAAATTATAAGATGGGATGATATCAATCCGCTTTTCTGTGATGAGATTTTGGAGGGAAAATTAACAGTCAAAAATGTGGGGCGGGAAAATATTAATAATTTCAAAATTGAAATACGCAAGCAAGATGAAATCATAAAAGAATATAATTTAAATGAGGGGGTGCTGGTTGCAGGTCAAGAATCTAAAATAGACATTTTAATACCTCAACCAGAGCAAAATATTGGAGAATATGAAATTCGGTCAATTACTAGCTCATTAGAGGATGAAATCATCAATACATTTTATCTTCCTTTTGAAAATAATTGTTTCGAAGAATTACCACCATTAAGATTAAGTTTAAGAGATAATAATAATGACAACTGGTTTGAATTCAATCCGGACAAAGATGCCGGATGGACTTACAGTAGTAACAATATGGCTGTTAATAGTAATTCATCAGAAATAACAAAAGAGTCCTCCGAAGATTGGTTAGTAAGTCCATTAATGGATGTTAGCAATACCAATTATTTAGGACTAATATTCGATATATCATATAGAAAGGCATTTAGGCAAGCAGAAAAGTTTGAGATTTTCATTTCAAACAACAATGGGCGAAATTTTAACACCCTAATCTATAGTAAATCAGGAGATTCCCTAGCCACCTCTTTTGGCAATGATGTTTCGAACCAATTAATATGGAGAAATGAATTTATTGACCTTTCACCTTATGTGTTTAAAGAAAAAATTAGGTTAGCATTTAAGGTTACTCACGACAATGGCCATAACTTATATTTAAAAAATATTACATTTTTCGTAGGTCAGTCGCCTCCACCTCCCTATCCAAACACGGCCAGACCTTTTGTGATTTATCCTAATCCTGCTAAAAATGATCTGAATTTACATTTGAATTTGGATATTGCAGAAGAAGGTTTCTTTCAGATCCTGGATATGAGAGGAAAAGTAATGCTGGAATTTACAGAACCAAAAATTCTAAATCAGTTTATCAGCTTTAATGTATCTCAATTGGCGGATGGTATGTACATACTAAGGCTCAATACAAAAAGAATCACTGCGAGTGAAAGATTTATTATTCAAAAATAGGCTTATTCAATAATCACAATTTTTTAGCACATACTTTCAAAGGGAAACTTATTATCAATAAGCATAAATTGTTTTTTGTGAAATTGAATCAGTCATATTTAGTTATAAGACCAACATAAGTTCCTCCATAATTTAAATACCGACATAGAGTTAACATAGAAAATTAAGCTACTAAGCTTGAAGAGGTTAGAAAAACTCTAAATTAAATAAAAGCGAATAGATTTATAAAGTTGATATCCCTTATGATTACAAATTGGTTTTAATGAGGTAAAATGTAAAATGATATGTTATTTTTACATTTCAGTAAAACTACATTAAATGAGAATTGGAATATTTTTTGGAGGTCAATCAAGAGAAAGAGAAATCTCTTTTGCAGGTGGTAGGACAGTCTATGATAATCTTAACAAATCTATATTTGAAGCTATTCCCATTTTTATAGATAGTAAAGGCCATTTCATTTTATTGGATTGGCAATTTATATATAAAGGTACTATCCGTGATTTTTATCCACCGGTAAAATTCTTGCCAAAATCCGAACTCCCAGTTCAGATATATGCCGAATCATTAAAAAATTTATCAGATGAAGAATGGGACCAATTAATTTCTGAGGTGGGAAAAAAAATAAATCCATCTGATTTCTACAAGTATATAGACTTTGCCTTTCTTTCGCTTCATGGTCCTTATGGTGAAGATGGTAATATTCAAGGAATTTTAGAATGGTATGGAATCCCTTTTAGTGGTGCCGGAATCTTACCTTCATCCATTGGGATAAGCAAAATTGCACAAAGACAATTTCTTCAGCAAGCTGGATTCGATGGCCCTAAAAGTCTAATTTTAAATAAAGCAGATTGGGACACTCAACCACATGAAAACATTTATCAAAAGCTAAAAAATGATATCGGGCTGCCATTAGTAATTAAAGCTCCTCACCAGGGATCCTCAATAGGAGTCAGTATTCACAGTGAAGATGATTTATACACCTTTGAAAAATTAGTCCAAAAAAGCTTCTTTGAATTAGAAATCCATAAATCAGTTTGGAATCAATACAGTCATGAAGAAAAAATAAGTTTTATAGCCAAATTAGTGGATATCAGGGAAGGAATTGGCCTTCCGGTAATTGTTGAAGACAAAGTACTTCACACTCCAGATGAATTACTTCAATATCTGAACACAAGCTTATCAGCAAAAAATGACCAGATAAACCTTAAAGCTATTGATTCGGAAAATGCATTGTTGATAGAATCTTTTATTGAAGGAAAGGAATTTTCATGTATTGTTATTCAAGATGAAAATGGTAATCCTATTGCATTACCCCCTACGGAAATCAGGAAAGGAAAAGATGTTTTCGATTACCGATCTAAATATTTACCAGGAATCAGTAGAAAAATCACCCCTATCAATGCTGCACAAGATATTATTGAAAAAATCAGAACAAAATGTTCCGAGCTCTTCAAGGCACTACAAATAGATGTATATGCCAGAATAGATGGTTTTATTACCGATGAAGGAAAAGTGTTTTTGAATGATCCTAATACCACCTCAGGCATGTTGCCCTCCTCATTTTTCTTTCATCAGGCGGCCGAAATCGGGCTTAATCCTTCTCAATTTTTGAGTTATATCATCAGAACTTCTCTAAAAGCAAGATTGAAAACAGGAAAGCATCATTTCGAACTTCAAAAAATGATCAAAAATCTTGATCTTGCTTTGGAGGGATTAAAAAATGAAGCACAAAAGAAAATCAATGTAGGGGTTATCATGGGTGGCTTTTCTACTGAAAGACATATATCGGTAGAAAGTGGTCGAAATATTTATGAAAAGCTTTCTTCCTCAGAAAAATATTTACCTATTCCTATATTCCTAAGTGGAAATGAAGAAAAGCACGAACTCTATGTATTACCAATCAACATTATGTTGAAAGACAATGCAGATGATATAAAAGATAAAATCAAAGATTATCATATTCACCCCATTATTGCCCAAATCAAGTTTGAAAGTAATGAGATCACGGAAAAGTATGTTGCATCAAGTGTAACGGAATTACAAAAAATCTCATATCAAGAATTGCCAGAACTTATCGATGTGGCTTTTATAGCCTTACATGGAAGACCTGGAGAAGATGGTGCCGTACAAACAGAATTGGAGAAATTAAACATCCCATATAACGGATCGGATGTAGAAAGCTCCAAAATTACTATCAATAAATATGATACCAATGAAATTTTAAGAAATGCAGGTATTTCCGTGGCAGATCATCGATTGGTCTATGAGGATAAATGGCAAAGCAATAAAAAGGCAGAAATAGAAGCTATTGAAAAACAGTTGAGTTATCCATTGATAGCTAAGCCTGCGGATGACGGCTGTAGCTCAGCCGTAAAAAAAATAAAAAACAGTACTGAATTAGAGGCATTTGCGGGTATGATGTTCAGACCACAAGCTGAATTTGTTGAAAACCTAGCCAATATTTTAAAACTCAAAAAGAACGAAGAGTTTCCACAAAAGAACTTCTTTTTGCTTGAAGAATTAATAGAAAAGAAGGGTGCAAAACATTTTTTGGAAATTACAGGTGGACTTTTAACGCATTTCCAACAAGATGGCAGCATCGAATATGAAATATTTGAGCCGTCTGAAGCGTTAGCAGGAGGTGAAGTTTTAAGTTTGGAAGAAAAATTCTTAGCAGGTGAAGGTCAAAACATAACACCCGCCAGATATACACCGGAAACAGAAAATTATAAAATAGTAGCCGAGCAAGTTAAAGCAACATTGAAAAAAACAGCAGAAGTATTGAACATAACAGGATATGCAAGGATTGATGCTTTTGTCAGAGTTTATGAGGATTTAAGTGCAGAAACTATTATTATTGAAGTTAACTCATTGCCTGGTATGACTCCGGCAACTTGTATTTTTCATCAAACCGCTATCAATGGTTATAAGCCATATGATTTTATTGACAAAATACTTTCTTTCGGAACTGAAAAAATGAAAAAACAAACCATAGCAAAATGAAGCTAAAAGCTAATTCTTTAAAAGATTTATTTATACACCTAGGAATCATTATCGGCTTGGGTATTATTATCATTCTAACTTTTTTTTATATCTATTTACCGGTAACCACTCACCATGGAGAAAGCATAACCGTCCCTCAATTGGAAGGCGTTCATTTGGATGAGTTAGATGAATTTTTATTGGAAAGGGATCTAAGGTATGAAGTTACGGCAGACTCAGGCTTTTCGGCAGAATACCCACCTTTAACGGTATTAAGCCAAAATCCTAAAGAGGGGAAAAAAGTAAAAGAAAACAGAAAAATTTATGTATCGCTAAATGCTACCAGCCCTCCCAATGTAAAAATGCCGAAATTAGTGGACGGCTCATTAAAAAATGCTCAAATGGTGTTGGAAAGCTATGGCCTTTTATTGGGTAAAATCAGTTATGAGCCCCATGAGTTTCAAAATGCAGTTTTGAAGCAAAAGGTAGATGGGAAAGAAATTGAGGCAGGTGAAGACATTCCGAAGGGCTCAACCATTGATTTGGTAATTGGCAACGGTCTGGGAAGGCCATTCTCCATGCCAGATTTAGTTGGTAACAATAAAGAGGATGCAGAATTTATTATTATTGGTAGTGGATTACAGATTGGAAAAGTAAGGACTATGGAAGATGATGAAAAAGCTGCAGGCATTGTATTGCAGCAATATCCTGAATCGGGAACTTCCGTAAGAACTGGCAATAAGGTAGATATCTGGGTAGTAGCACCAAAAAATAAAGATGAAATACTGACTCCTGATGAGATATGAAACTCAACTGGCCTCTAAATCTCTATATCATTTTTATTATTTTTATGCCTTTTTTGAGTTTAAAAGCTCAAATAAGTGAAAAAGCTATTCCCCATCTTCAAAAAAATAGTTCGTCAGCATTTTCGAGAACAGTAATTAAATCTGATACTTTATCACTACCTTTTTGGGATGATTTTTCATACAATCATAGTTCTCCAGATAGCAGCAAATGGTTGCACGGTCAAAATATATTCGTAAATAATGGATATACTTACCTACCCCCCTCGGTAAATGTAGCCAGTTTGGATGGATTTGATGGTAATGGAATGCCCTATGATACTGATGCCGGAAATAATGGAATTGGTGACAGTCTAGTCTCTCAACCAATAGACCTCTCAAATTTCAATGTAAATTCAAATGTAAATTTGAGCTTTTTTTGGCAAGAAGGTTTTGGGGGATTTGCTCCGGACAATCAGGACTCACTTAAATTAAGCTTCAAGAATGCAGCAGGAAATTGGGTTCAAGTCCAGGGCTTTAGTGGGTCTGCAAGTATTGAACCCTCTTTATTCTCTCAACATTTCGAAAGAGTAATTGACAGTAGTTTTTTTCATGCCGGATTTCAATTCAAGTTTGAAGTCTCGGGCAATTTGGCCGGTGATTTCGATGTTTGGAATATAGATTATATTTATCTTAATGAAGGAAACACACCGGTTAACACTCAGGACAATGCCTACGACTCTTATGAAGATCGAACATTCTCAAGAAAAGCCCGCACTCCTTTTAAAGATTATTACGCTATTCCTCTTCATCATTTAGAGAATGGATGGCTGCAGGAAAACCTACAGACTTCAGATTTTATTTACAATAATTTATGGGCAGGAAATGCAAATAATTTTTCTTTTGGGACAGAATTTTTTAGCGTAGTAACGGATACTTTAAAGCCTAACTCAATAATTGATTCCTTAGATGTAGATGGAATATTTTTAACTGATTTACAAGATACTGCAAGATTTACTTTTCAGGTAAGAAACAAACCAGACTTTATCAATCATTTAATATCAGAAAAAGCAATTGAAGATTCCGTTTATTTAAATTTTCAATTTAATCTCGGGACAAATGATAGTCTCTTTTTTGAAACCATAGATGGCGTTGCGCAATATTACCCAGACCTTAGTTTTAGGCAAAATGATACCATCTCAACTATTATCCCGCTTCATGATTTTTATGCTTATGATGACGGAACTGCCGAATCAAGAATTCAATTAAATTCTAGGAATTATCTACTAGCGCAAGGCTATGAAATGATTGGAGAGCAATTATTGACAGGAATTGAAATTTATGCGCCTAATATTGCCCAAAATTCCTCCACACAAAACATTACACTTTTGGTTTGGAATAATCTTAGTTCAAATACAGATGATATTTTAAGGGCTCAAAATGTCCTATTGAATGAGAGCTCAGAAATCAACGGATTTCAGCGCTTTGAATTTGATAGGCCCGTTTTATTAAGTGGAGATTTTTATATTGGGTATAGAGAAGAAAATGACGATCCTGTTTCCATCGGTTTTGATAAAAATACCAATAGTGCTGAGAAGTTATTC
The DNA here is from genome assembly GCF_051117495.1 of Marivirga sp. Classification (NCBI taxonomy): domain Bacteria; kingdom Pseudomonadati; phylum Bacteroidota; class Cytophagia; order Cytophagales; family Marivirgaceae; genus Marivirga; species Marivirga sp. The sequence continues at coordinate 131,140 of NZ_JBNPEF010000019.1, forward strand.
TATAATACCAGTGGGACCTGGGAGCCCAATACTGTTTTGGAGGGAAGCGTCATGATCAGGCCGGTATTTAATAAATCTAGAATAACGGTATCTAATAAAAAACAAATCGATGAAAAATGGAATATTCAAGCTTACCCAAACCCTAGCAGAGGTAAATTAAAATTCACTGAGAGCTGGGATGAAATCAGAATCTATGATCTGCAAGGAAAGTTGCAAATCAAATCTTATAACACAGACAATCTCACTGAATTGGACATCACTGGCTTAAATAATGACTTGTACATCATTAAAATAAGGAAAGCAAATCAGATAAAAATCTTAAAAATCCTGTTAAAGAAATGAAAAGGAGTTCGCTCTAATTGATGAGGAACTGATGATTATTTCATAGGATGCAATAATGTCCAAGCCACAATCCTACTGGTTTTATTTCCATGACTCATCTCTATGGTTTCAATCTCTTTTGCTCCCGCTTGTTTGATGGCTTCATAAATGCGTTTTAGGTTTGAGGATTTGGAAACCAAAGAAGTAAACCAACGAACAGAATGAGAAAAATATTTACTTTGGACTGACATTTTGGTGATGAATTTTAACTCCCCTCCTTCAGTCCATAATTCATTACTCTTGCCTCCAAAATTTAAGTTTGGCTTCTCCCCTTTTCTAAATTTTTTAAGGTTTTTTAGTTTTCTAGTAGTTCCTTTTTCGGCTTCTTCAGCTGAGGCATGAAAAGGTGGATTACAAATACTGACATCAAAATATTCATGTTTCATCACTATACCTTTAAAGATATCTTTTGCTTTATACTGCTTTCTAAGTTCTATCTTTTCTGTTAAAGAAGGATTTTCAGCAATAATCTTCTCAGCAGAGGCAAAAGCCTTTGGATCTATTTCTGAACCCACAAAATTCCATCCGAATTGCTGTGAACCCAAAATCGGATAAATACAACTGGCTCCAGTTCCAATATCAAGACATCTTATCAAGTCGCCTTTTACCTCCACTCCTTTTCGCTTTTTGGTCAGAAATTCATCTATATGAAATAAATAATCTGCTCTTCCCGGAATAGGTGGGCATAAATAGCCATCCGGTATATCCCAATATTTTAAATCATAATGCTGCAATAAAAGAGCTTTGTTAAGAGCTTTAACTGCTTTTGGATCAGCAAAATCAATGGTTTGACTATCATATTGATTGGTAAAAATATGAGCTTCTAATTCCGGAAGCGTATTGGCTAAACTTTCCAGATCATAGCGTTTATTAAAAGGATTATTGGGATGCAGGCTAGACTTTTGTGGAGTGGGCATTTTTAATTTTTAATGAATTAGAGACAAAGATAGGGTTAATTGTGGGGAGATTGAAGATATAAAACTTTTAGATTGAGAACTGCTAAGTCTTTAATTCTGATTAAGACATGCCAAATGCATGGAGTATTCAGCACTCGCGAGACGCGAGCGCTAGTAAAGTATTACAAATTAAATAAAGGCTTCCTTTACTATCAATATGGCACTAAGAGTAATTAGAACGTCATCCTCACGAAGGTGGGGATCTATTGATTTTAATCTCTGATTAAAATATCATCTATGACAATATTGAAAACTTGCTATTTAATTGATTCTCTGGTTAAAAAAAGTTTATTGAAACGGAGTTTCAATAAAACAAGATTCCCTTCTTCAAGGGAATGACGCTTCGATGTAATTTTGCATTTTAAAATGAACCCTATCCTATTAAATTCAAGCTTGCAAAATTAAAATTACTAATGTTTCTCATATCGTCATTAGTTAGAATAAAAAAGCACGGTTTCCACCGTGCTTTCTATTATCTTAAATCTGGCTTCTTCATTACATATTTCTTATGTATTGCCCCCCTATCCGCTGGTTAGCGGATCTTCGGCCAATTATATTACATATTTCTACGGTATTGGCCTCCGACCTCAAACATCGCATTTGTAATCTGACCCAAAGAACAGAACTTAGTAGCTTCCATCAATTCAGCAAAAAGGTTTTGATTTTTGATGGCAGCTTTCTGTAATTTATCTAAACTTTCTTTTGCCTCTTTTTCAAATCGTGCATTTAATAGCTCCAAAGTTTCAATTTGATATTCTTTCTCTTCCTTAGTCGCTCTGATAACTTCACCTGGTGTTACGGTTGGTGAACCTTTTGAATTCAAGAAGGTATTTACCCCAATAATTGGATAATCACCAGTATGTTTTAAAGTTTCATAATACAAGCTTTCTTCCTGTATTTTTCCACGCTGATACATGGTTTCCATGGCACCTAAAACACCACCACGTTCGGTAATTCTATCAAATTCAGTTAATACTGCTTCTTCCACTAAATCAGTTAATTCTTCAATAATGAAAGAACCCTGGATTGGGTTTTCATTTTTTGTCAAGCCCAATTCTTTGTTGATAATCAACTGAATGGCCATGGCTCTACGCACAGAATTCTCAGTTGGAGTCGTTATAGCCTCATCATAAGCATTGGTATGCAATGAGTTGCAGTTATCGTAAATCGCATACAAAGCCTGCAATGTAGTTCTGATATCATTAAAATCAATTTCCTGAGCGTGCAATGAACGCCCTGAAGTTTGGATGTGATATTTCAACATTTGAGCTCTAGGATTGGCTCCATACTTCTGCTTCAATGCTTTTGACCAAATTCTTCTTGCCACTCTTCCAATTACCGCATATTCCGGATCAACTCCATTAGAGAAAAAGAAGGATAAGTTCGGCCCGAACTTATTGATATCCATTCCTCTGCTCAAATAATATTCCACATAAGTGAAACCATTGGCTAAAGTAAATGCCAATTGCGTAATCGGGTTAGCTCCTGCTTCTGCTATGTGATATCCTGAAATGGATACGGAATAAAAATTACGGACATTCTGCTCAATGAAATACTGCTGTACATCTCCCATCAATCGCAAAGCAAATTCAGTAGAGAAAATACAAGTATTCTGCGCTTGATCTTCTTTTAAGATATCAGCTTGAACCGTACCACGGACAACCGACATGGTGTCTGCTTTTATCTTTTCATAGGTTTCCTTTGGCAAAACTTGATCACCCGTAACACCTAAAAGCATCAAACCTAGGCCATCATGTCCTTCTGGTAAATCACCTCTATATTGAGGTCTGTCAGCCCCTTTTTCTTTGAAAATCTTATCTATTTTCTTTTCTACTTCCTTTTCCAGTCCGTTATCTTTGATATATTTTTCACACTGCTGATCAATGGCCGCATTCATGAAAAAGCCTAAAAGCATAGGTGCTGGACCATTAATCGTCATGGAAACCGAAGTCATGGCATCTGCCAAATCGAAACCAGAATATAACTTCTTAGCATCATCCAAACAGCAGATACTTACTCCTGAATTACCAATTTTACCATAAATATCAGGTCTGTAATCCGGATCATTTCCGTAAAGCGTTACTGAATCAAATGCAGTGGACAAACGCTTAGCTGGCATATCCATACTCACATAATGGAAACGCTTATTCGTTCTTTCTGGTCCTCCTTCTCCGGCAAACATACGGGTTGGATCCTCTCCTTCTCTCTTGAAAGGATAAATTCCGGCTGTATAAGGAAATTCACCCGGAACATTCTCTTGCAAATTCCATCTTAATAAATCTCCCCAACTTTTATATTTCGGTAAAGAAACTTTTGGAATCTGACTATGGGATAATGACTCTGTATGTGTCTTAATCTTAATTTCTTTATCCCTAACCTTAAATGAATAAATAGGATCTTTATATTTTTGGACTTTATCGCCCCACTCTTCAATCAATAATTTATTCTTAGGATCAAAATTCAGCTCTTCTTTAGCATAGGCTTCTTCCAATCCTTTGATTAAGCGATCTTTATCATCTAAATCCGAAGCCTGTAGCGTTTCAATTGATTTTCTGTAGCCATAAAGCTTATCGGCCACTTCCGCTTGTTGCTCTACCCATTCATCATAGCCTCTGTTGTTTTCAGAGATTTCTGATAAATAACGGGTTCTGTTTGGTGGGATAATAAAGACTTTCTCCGACATTTCATCGGTAATTTCAAAAGTAGATTTCAAATCAGCACCTGATTTTTCTACTACTTTATCCATCAAAGTTTTATATAATGCGTTAGTTCCTGGATCATTAAACTGAGAAGCAATCGTACCATACACTGGCATATCGTCCACTTTAGCTTCCCATAATCCATGGTTTCGCTGATATTGTTTTTTCACATCACGCAAAGCATCCAATGCACCACGCTTATCGAATTTATTAAGGGCAATGATGTCGGCAAAATCCAACATATCGATTTTCTCCAACTGAGTTGCCGCACCATATTCTGGCGTCATCACATAAAGTGAAGCATCAGAATAATCTAATATCTGTGTATCAGACTGCCCAATACCAGAGGTTTCTAATATGATGAGATCAAATTTTGCTGCTTTTAAAATCGAGACAGCATCTTTAACATATTTGGAAATGGATAAATTACTTTGACGAGTAGCCAATGAGCGCATATAAACACGTTCGTGATTTATCGCATTCATTCGGATTCTATCTCCTAAAAGTGCTCCACCCGTTTTTCTTTTAGATGGATCGACTGAGATGATACCAATGTTTTTATCTTTGAAGTCGAGCAAAAATCTGCGAACTAATTCATCCACTAAAGAAGATTTTCCTGCTCCACCAGTACCGGTAATTCCTAAAACCGGAACTGCCAAATCTTTCGCTTTTTCCCTGATTTTTTCCAATTCGGCATTGCTTTCATCCGGAAAGTTTTCTGCTGCGGAAATTAATCTAGCAATAGCCTTTACGTCTTTCTTGTCAATACGCCCTACTTCTCCGTTCAGATTCTGACCGGTTGGATAATCACTTTGCTGAACTAAATCATTGATCATGCCTTGCAAGCCCATTTCTCTGCCGTCATCTGGTGAATAAATTCTAGAAATGCCGTAATCATGCAATTCTTTGATTTCTTCAGGAAGAATTACTCCTCCCCCACCGCCAAATATTTTGATATGACCTGCGCCTTTTTCTTTCAGCAAATCATGCATGTATTTGAAGTATTCAGTATGACCGCCCTGATAGGAAGTCATGGCAATGGCTTGTGCATCTTCTTGAATGGCAGTATTCACCACTTCTTCAACGGCACGGTCGTGGCCTAAATGAATCACTTCACATCCAGTGGATTGAATGATTCTTCGCATTACATTAATAGCCGCATCATGCCCATCAAAAAGGGAGGCTGCGGTTACTATTCGAACGTTATTTTTAGGCTTATAAGGAGCTACAGTTTGATGTGCAGACATATTTTTTAGTCGTTTAATTCCAATTACGAAATTACAACAATAAAGCTAAAGAATAAAGCCAATGCCGAACATTCGTTAGGAAGGGATATAGTAAAAATTATATTTTATGATGTACAGTTTTGGTTGTAGTTTTGTGGTGGTTTGGGTCAGATTGTAGTTTTTTGTTTTGTGCTTGGATTGAGATAAGGTCGTCCCTACGGGGCTTAGGGGTTCTGTTTTTGTTGTTTAGTTACCGAAATTTAGCCCCGATGGGGCTATAGTTTGCAGTAAATTCACTTCGGTGATAATTACAAAAGGCTTTTGCTCGCTAAAAACGACTTTGTAGCAGCTACTCTTTTAAGTCCCAAAGGGACGAGCTTATGGTAACTTAGTCCTTACCAGCGTATCTAAGCCCCATAGGGGCGACCTTATATATCCACTCGGATTAAAAGGATCGGAAAATTCCTTACAAAAACTATGCTCTCCTAAAATTTCCATCCCTCCTATTTTTCTAAAAAACACATTTTACCTACTTTTACAATTAAACTAAAACCTTTTGAACACAAGATTATGTCACAGCACAAACTGACCGAAGTCGCCAAAATTGCCGTACGATATGTGAACACCACCAACCGATTAATTTTTCTTACAGGGAAAGCAGGAAGTGGAAAAACTACTCTTCTTCGCTATATCATCAATAATACATATAAGAATGTAGCGGTTGCTGCGCCCACTGGAATTGCCGCTATCAATGCCAAAGGTGTTACTTTGCACTCCTTACTCCAGCTACCATTTGGAACTTTTATTCCCGAGGACAATACAGTTGATTTCTCCAGAACCAGCGAGCAAATCAATACCCCTAAAACATTTTTACAACAGTTTAAAATGTATGGCAATAAGCGCCAGATTATCCGAAATCTTGAGTTATTGATCATTGATGAGGTCAGTATGTTACGTGCTGATATTCTAGATTGCATGGACCTAATTTTAAGAATGGTCAGAAAAAATCCAGAGCCATTTGGGGGCTTACAAATCATGTTTATTGGTGATTTAAACCAGTTACCTCCGGTTATTCGTCAGCATGAGTGGCAGTATTTAAACCGATATTATAAAACTGGTTATTTCTTTGAAGCTTTGGCTTTACAAAAAACTGAGATGATTTATATTGAATTGGATAAAATCTTCCGTCAATCAGACCCTGAGTTTATGGCTATTCTGAATAGATTAAGGGACAATCATCTTTCAGAAAAAGATATTGAAAAACTGAACGAACATTATGAGGAAGATATTGAAGAATCTCAAAAAGAGGGCTATATCAATATTACAACCCATAATCGAAAAGCCGATTTAATTAATGAAAAAGCATTAAAGTCACTCAATACAGAAGAAAAAACCTACAAAGCAGAAATTGAAGGTGATTTTCCTGAAAATATGTTCCCTCTGCCTGAAAAACTGAACTTTAAAATTGGTGCTCAGGTGATGTTCATTAAAAATGACAGCAGCGGTGAAGCACGCTATTTCAACGGGAAAATAGGGGAAATATCCGAAATGAATGAAGACACCATCAAAGTTAAACTGAAAAATCCTAAGGATGAGGTAACTGTCGAGCGATATGAATGGATGAACCAGCGATACAGTTTAGATAAATCCACAAATGAATTGCAAGAAAAATGGCTGGGAACTTTCAAGCAATTCCCTTTAAAGCTGGCTTGGGCAATAACCGTTCACAAATCTCAAGGCTTAACTTTTGAAAAAGCCATTTTGGATCTGTCAGATAGCTTTGCTCCAGGGCAAATGTATGTGGCACTTTCGAGACTTACGGGATTGGATGGTTTAATATTATCAAAACCCATTAGCAATATTCCATTTGAATTGGACACAAGTCTAAAGCAGTTTGAGCATAATAAAAAAGACAATGAAACGCTCAATCAAAAATTAGCTTCAGATAGAAAATCTTTTATCTTCAATACCGTACGAAACACTTTTGATTTTCAAGATTTGATGAAAGATTTAAATTTCCATTTGGGAAGTTTCAATAAAAGTGAAAACCGCTCTCTCAAACAACAATATGCCGATTGGACTAGAGCAAAAAAAGAGCAGTTTGAGGAAATCAATAAAATCGGACTGAAATTTCAAAGTTCTTTGGCTCATTATGAAGCAAAAGAAGAATATCTAAAAGAGCTAGCGGAAAGAGTAGATAGCGCTGAAGACTACTTTAAACCTAAGGTTAAAGATTTATATGATGCCTTTAAGGCGCATTTGATCGAAACTTCCAAACAAAACAAAGTAAAAGCATATCTAAAGGAACTCGAAAACATAACGGAGCAACTGAAATCCAAACTTTTGGAAATAAGTAAAACTGCCATGTTGGTTACAGCGGCCTCTGAAAATCGCATTCTATCAAAAAAAGACCTTCATCAATCTTCCACTTTTGAAGAGGCTAAAAAAGATGCAAAGGGAAAGAAAAAGAAAGCTAAAAAAGATAAAACACCTACTGCAGAAATCTCTTATAATCTATTCAAAGAAGGCTTAAATGTAGATGAAATTGCTGCTAAAAGAGAATTGGTGCCAGGCACTATTTTAGGACATCTTTCTAAATATATAGAGACGGGTGAAATTGAAGCTTCGCAATTAATGGATGCTATTAAATTAGAACAAATATGTCAGGTAATGGCTTTGGATGAAGTTAAAGGTAGTGGAGACGTGAAAGCCAGATTAGGTGATGAATTTACTTATGGAGAAATCAAGATTGCTTGGGGGCATTTTAGAAAAACTCATCCACAAGAAGCCTCCTAAATTCCCCTAAGGAAGATTTTGGCCTTGTGCCTTAGGCAATGTCAGTACTGAAGGTCGGACATTGAAGCATTGGAAGTTGGAAGCATGAAGCTGGAAATTTAATAAAGAAATAAGGTTGAAAATAAATGGAATTAAATTACCGAGTGAAATATCCGCACCTGAAAAGCATGAAAACTCGTAAGTTTTACTATCTGTCCACTCAGCTAATCTTACTTTCTAAATAATCAACAACCTCATCTTTATTTTCAGCTGAAAACCAAACAAATCCCTCATCCCTTTTAAACCAGGTCATTTGTCTTTTGGCATATCTTCGGCTATTTCTCTTTAGTAATCTGATGGCCTCTTCCTTATCATATTTACTAGCCAAATAGTCAAAAATTTCTGTATAGCCAACTGTTTGCAATGCATTGAGATGCTTAAACGGATACAACTTTTCCGCTTCTTCAAATAGACCCTCTTGGATCATCTGATCCATTCTCAAATTGATTCGCTCATATAATTCTTCCCTTGGTCTTTCCAATCCAATTTTTATAATATTAAATGGTCTTTCAATCTGTTTTTCTTGGGCACGGTAAAAACTCATATTCTTACCTGTGGAACGGAATAATTCCAAAGCCCGAATTAAGCGCTGTGGATTTTGTTGATCTACAATCTCAAAATATTTAGGATCTGATTGGGCTAATTCCTTTTGTAAATACTCGATTCCATTTTTTTCATATTCTAAATTAAGTTTTTCTCTTATTTCAGCAGGAATTTCCGGCATATCATCAATTCCTTCACAAAGTGCCTTTACGTAAAGCCCGGATCCTCCCACCACCAAAACCACATCATGAATTTTAAATAAGTTATCGAGCAAATTGAGCGCATCTTTTTCAAACTTTCCCACATTATAATCATCATGAATACTTAGTGAATTAATAAAATGGTGCGGAACTCCATCCATTTCTTCTGTAGTGGGTTTAGCCGTTCCAATTTCCATTTCTCTATAAAATTGACGAGAATCAGCTGAAATTATTTCAGTCTTGAAACGTTTTGCAAAATGAATAGACAATGAAGTTTTACCTACGGCTGTTGGACCTGCCAATATCACTATGGTTTTTGATTTTTTAGTCAAATTTGATATTTAAATTAATCTTAAAAGCGTAAATTGAGCTATAAATTTAGGAATTTTGGATTTACAAAAATACGATAAAGAACAACTTATAAAAGAAGTAGAGAAATTACGCTTAGCACTCTACCAGAATAAATATTTATTGAAAAATTCCAGACATCTGGAAAACAGCATGTTCCCGGAAGAGGGAATTGATTTAAGTATGGAGTTCACAATAGATGGGCGTATTATAAAAACCAATAAAAACTGGCGAAAGAGTCTGGATTACTCTAATCAGGATTTAAAACATATATTCATAAGAGATATTATTTTCCCTGATGATTGGCATAAATTTCAAAATGTTACTGAAAAAGTAAATCAGAATAAGAGCCAAGAATTATTAGAAGTTCGATTAAGCTCTAGAAATAATGATAAAATACATGTGACTGGTATTTTATTAAGCAATGTGAATAACAGAAATATAATTGCAAATTTTCAGGACATTACAAACCAAATTCATGCCCAAAAAGCTCAGAATCTATTTTATGAAATCACAACTCTTACTTTAAAGAGCAATGATTTAGATGGACTCTTCAAAGGTATCCATGAAAAATTAAAAGAAGCCATGGATGCGGATAACTTTTTCATTGCGCAATTTAGATTTGAAAGACAAGAATTATTCTTCCCATATATACATGATGAATTTATAGAAGATTCACCCAAATCTATGTCCTTTGAATACAAAAAAGGACTATGCGAATATATCTACCATCAAAAAAAATCAGTACTATTAAAGGAATCAGAAATAATGGATTTGATTCTGGAAGGTAAAATCAATCAATATGGCACCATTCCAAAAGCATTTTTAGGGGTTCCATTTCAAACAGAAAAAGGCACGCCCGGGGTCATCGGGGTTCAAAGTTATAAAGATGAAAATGCATTTCAGAACCGAGATTTAAAATTACTTAACTTCATCTCAAATCAGGTTTTACTTTCAGTAGAAAGAAAATTTATTGAAGAAAAAATCAGCACACAAGCTGCTAGACTTCAATCAATTTTTAATAGTAGTAATCATATTATATGGTCAATCAATAAAGATTTTAGACTCACCTCATTTAATGAAAATTTTGAGTATGAATTTTTACAATATTTTAGTTTCAAACCTAAAATCAATACTGATTTAAAGGGTAGGTTTATTAATTCTGTATTACCTATGGAATCTTTAGGTTTCTGGAAAGAGAAATTTACTCGTTGTATAAACGGGGAGACTTTAAATTTTGAAATTGAATTACAAAATCCTCAAGGAACAGATACGATTTGGAAAGAAATCTTTCTCAATCCGATATATACAGAAAGCGGTGAAATAACCGGTCTTTCAGGCATAGCCCATGATATAACTGAAAAGAAAATCAACGCACTAAATATTCAGAAAAGCGAATTGAAATTCAGAAATATATTTGAATCCTTTCAGGATATTTATTTCAATTGCCGGTTTAATGGGGAAATCATATTAATAAGTCCATCGGTAAAAGACAACATCGGATATGAACAGGATGAAGTAACAGGAAACAACATCACCAATTATTACCTATATACTAAAAAAACGAAAGATTTATTAAAGAAATTAGTATCCAGAAGAAAAGTTCAAAACTTTGAAGCAACCCTTATTACTAGAGATGGAAGACTTGTAAATTGCATTTGTAACGTCCGACTTGTAAGGGACAAAGATAGCAGAGAAGTGACTATTGAGGGGGTTGCCCGAGATATCACTAAATTAAAGCAAGCCAACAGGGAATTATTGCATGCTAAAAATGTGGCAGAAAACTCATTAAAAGTGAAAGAGCAATTCCTTGCCAATATGAGCCATGAGATAAGAACTCCTATGAACGGTGTAATTGGCATGGTCGATCTGCTTTCTCAGACTAAGCTTAATCCTGAACAAATGAATTTTGTATATACCATCAAAAAGTCATCAGAAACTTTGTTGACTATTTTGAATGACATATTGGATTTAAGCAAAATTGAAGCAGGTAAGATGAAAATACAACCTCACATAACTGAGGTAAAATCAATATTCGAAAAAGTATTAAACCTATTTAGCCAGCAAGCCAAGCAAAAGTCAATCGATTTAAGCTTTAAAATAGATAATGAAATTCCAAAATATTTAAAATTAGATGAAACAAGAATTATTCAAATTGTTTCAAACCTGACTTCAAACGCTTTAAAATTCACCGAGAAAAACGGAAAAGTATTATTGCATATTTCGAAGGAAATAAAAGATAACTTATATAGAATTGCTGTTGAGGATACGGGTATAGGCATATCTGAAAATGACCAACAGCAATTATTTAAACTATTTACCCAAGTAGATAATTCTAGCACAAAAGCATTTAGTGGTACAGGACTAGGGCTTGCTATCTCCAAACAATTGAGCAGTCTGATGGGCGGCCAAATTGGAGTCAGTTCCGAACCGGATGAAGGCAGTGTTTTTTGGTTTACATTAGTAGGTGAAGAACCAACTAAAGCAGAAATTGAAGTGTTTGAAAATAATCGCCAAAAAGTCGCAAAAAGTCCTAAACTGAATTTTGAAAGAGATAATGCGCCTTATATATTAATTGTTGATGACAATACAATTAACAGACAAGTTGCCAGCCAAATATTGATGAAATCGGGCTTTAAAACAGATTTGGCATTCAGTGGCCCTGCCGCCATAGAAAAAGTAAAAAACCATGATTATGATTTAATTTTAATGGATATTCAAATGCCCATTATGGATGGCGTTACTGCTACCAAAGAAATTAAGAAATTACCCAAAACCATTCCTCCGATTGTTGCCATGACGGCTTATTCCATGAAGGAAGATCGGCAGAAATTTTTAGATATGGGCATGGACGACTATTTAGCAAAGCCTATCGTTTCCAGTATATTGTTAGAGGTCATACAACAAAATTTACCTGATTTCAAGCCTAAAAATTTTATACCAGAAGAAAAACCCCAAACAAACAAAAATGGAAATGACCTTGAATTAATTGATAAAACAACGCTTGAACAACTTAGTAAATATGCTGATAAACCAACTATCAAATCCTTCTTTGAAGAGTTTGAAATTGAAGCAAAAAGTTTGATATTGGAGAGTATAAATGCTGAGAAGACTTCGGACATCGATAAAATATTGAGTAATTTGCATACACTTAAAGGAAATGCAGGAACACTTGGTATTCGCTCCTTGGAAAAACAGGCAAAAAAAATAGAATCCGATTTAAAAAAAGAAAAAACCGAAAAGCTAATAAAGGACTTAAATCATTTATTAGATAATTTTAATAAATTTACCAATAATTATCAGTCAATATTAAAATAAGATGGCAGAAACTAAGAAAGTACTTATTGCAGAAGATAGCTCGGTAATCCAAAACCTTACCAAAAAAATTCTCATGATGCAAAATTACAGCATCCACTCCGCTAAAAATGGAGAGCAGGTATTGAAGGCATTGGAATCAGATACTTATGATATCATTCTAATGGACATCAATATGCCTAAAATGGACGGAATGGAATGCACAAGAGCTATAAGGGCATTGGATGACAAAGCAAAATCCTCTATCCCTATCATAGCTATAACCGGTAACGCCAAGAATTACAGTATAGAAGATTTTAAGGAAGCCGGCATCAACGAATATTTACAAAAACCACTCAATTTTGATCAATTGGTTGAAACAGTGAAAAAATTAACTAATTAATCACTTAATCAATAAACAAAGTATCAATAATATAGTATTTGATACAATAATCAGAATTGTGTAATTAATTTTAAATATTAAATATGCAGATAAAATACACGAAATCATTCCTTAATAAATTAGAAGATGTTTTCTCGGAATCAGATTACATTCTTAGATATGAGAAAGGAAATTTTAAATCAGGTTATTGTGTATTGAAAGATCAAAAAATTGTCATTATCAATAAATTTTTTGACACTGAAGGAAAAATCAATTGCTTAGTGGATATTTTAAAAAATATAGAATTAGATACCAAAACACTTAGCGATAAAAACAAAAATTTCTATTTAGAACTGCAACAAACAGAACTCGCACTTTGAAGGTAACATTTCTAGGAACAGGAACATCGCAGGGAGTTCCCGTAATCGGATGTGATTGTGAAGTATGTCGCTCACTTGATTACAGGGACAAAAGATTAAGAACTAGTATTCATGTAGAAATAGGGGGTAAAAGCTTAGTTTTTGATACAGGCCCTGATTTTAGAACTCAAATGTTAAGGGAGAGAATCAATCATCTAGATGCTGTTATCTATACCCATGAACATAAAGACCATACGGCAGGCTTGGATGATGTTCGATCTTATAATTTCAAGCAAAATATGGATATGCCGATTTATGGTAGAAAACAGGTGCTTGAACAAATCCAAAAAGAATTCGCCTATATTTTTGCCAAAAATAAGTATCCAGGAATACCAAAAGTACAATTATTCGAAATCGACAACCATCCTTTTCAAGTTGAAGGAATTGACATTCAACCAATTAACGTCTTGCATTATAAGCTCCCTGTTTTTGGTTATAGAATTAATGATTTTACTTATATCACGGATGTAAATCACATACCCGATGAAGAAAAATATAAAATACGGGGAAGTAAAGTGGTGGTATTAAGTGCATTGCAAAAGAAATCTCATCTTTCCCATTTCAACCTGGAACAGGCCATTGATATGGTCAAAGAATTGGAAATCCCGCAGGCATATTTTATCCATATGGGCCATAGAATGGGATTGCACAGAGACATAGAAGAAGAATTGCCTGAAGGTATGGAATTGGCTTACGATGGACTCCAAATAACGCTTTAAAATGCATAATAACTATTATGTATTCCGACAATTATCAAAGGAATTAGAAGCTAAAATAAGCGGAAGCAAACTATTGGCTTGTTTTAGTCAGAGCCGTGATGAATTGATATTAGGTTTTAATCAAGCAAAGGAAGATTTTTACATTAAAGCATCCTTACTACCAGAATTTTCTTGTTTAAGCTTTCCCAATCAATTTGCTAGAACAAAAAGCAACAGCGTTGATTTATTCACTGACTTTGTAGGTAAAAAAGTGAAAAGTGTACAGCAATTTGATAATGAAAGATGTTTTTCCATTCATTTTGAGGAAGATTGTGCTTTGCTTTTTAAAATGCATGGAAATAGATCGAATATAATTAGTTTTGAATCTCAAAAAGCCACTGAACTATTTAGAAACAGCTTTCCACAAGATTTGGAACTTAGTTTAAATGAATTGGACAGACCTATTGATCAAAGTAAAGAGGCTTTCTTTCAATACGATGGGAACTACCAAAAGCTATTTCCTACTTTCGGGAAACTCATCAAGCAATACTTCCAAAGTATAAAACTCCAAGAAAAAGATTTAGAAGAACAATGGGAAATCATTTCTTTGTTGGAATCGGATATCAAGAACGCTGAGAAGTTCTACACCATATTATGGAATAATGAAATTCATTTTTCTTTGCTGAAAATTGGTGAAATCATTAAAGAAGAGGATAGTTGTCTGGAAGGTATCACACAATTCTATTATACCTACTCCAAAGAAAACTTCATACGAAAAGAAAAAAAACGGCTTACCAAACAACTGGAAAAACAAAGAAACCAAAGTCTCAATTATATTAAAAAATCCAATCAAAAATTGGAAGAAGTGCTCGAAAAGCCAGGATATAATCAGTTAGCTGATATATTAATGGCGAACATGCATCATATTCCTCCACATGCAAAAGAAGTAGAGCTTTTCAATTTTTATACCAATGAAAATATTGTAATTCCTCTAAAATCTCATTTGAGCCCACAAAAAAATGCGGAAAACCTTTACAGAAAATCAAAAAACCAAAAAATTGAACTTGAGCAGTTGGAAGCTTCTATAAAACAAAAGGAGTTAGAATTAAAAGAAGTAGAAAGCAAATTAGCTGAAGTTAATGATGCTGAAGACATAAAAGCCATTAAGAAACTAATCAAGCAAAATCCGCAAAAGGAACGAGCTCAAGTTGAATTGAAGGTGCCCTACAAAAAGTTTGAATTTGCTGGATTTACTATTTTAGTGGGAAAAGGTGCAAGAGAAAATGATGAATTGACATTAAAATATGCCAAGAAAAATGATTTATGGCTACACGCAAAAGATGTTACCGGTTCTCATGTAGTAATCAAACAACAAAGCAGTAAACCATTTCCGCAGGAGGTAGTAGAAAAAGCAGCACAAGCAGCCGCCTTTTACTCCAAAAGAAAATCGGACAGTTTAAGTCCGGTAATTGTCACGCCCAAAAAATATGTAAGGAAACCAAAAGGCCTACCACCAGGTATGGTGCATGTAGATAAAGAGGATACTATTTTGGTGAAGCCCGAGGCTTGGTGGATAAGCACTCAATAGTTCGCCTTTTTTAGCGGGAGTATCTCATAAACTGTGTAAGTTCTAAAATAGAGCTTACGAAACAGTTTTATGACCTCGGAAATTTAGGGAGTGATTTTGTAAAAATCGCTACTTAAATTTCGAGGAGCCCGCGGCAGGCGCT
>NZ_JBNPEF010000016.1:0-26911 GCF_051117495.1 Marivirga sp.
GAGAAAATTTATCACTCTGATGGATGAATTAATAGAAATAGCTCCAAAAATACTAATATTAGAGAAAAAGAAAGGCAAACTATCTTTAAATCAATCCATTACGGTGTTAGGCTGACGGCTATGGCTAACCAGCGGACAACCCACATCCTCGTCTGGCTCGCATTTTTGTCCTCCTACCCAAACTCTCAGATCAAAATTTTATTTGGCTAGAGGGATTTGTGGTATTTTTCAAGAAGTCCCTCATCAAGATTTGCACGAAAGACACAGAGAGATTACACAATGGTTTACAAAAAGTCCATATTCTTCTTGTAGCTCAGTGTCAAGCTTTATACAAGTCATAGTGGTTTTACTTTACGATCAAAGTTTTAAATTCATTAACCAATTCTTGTTCTTGTTTTAAGATTTGGGGTTTTCTAAACAGAATAAAAGCATTTTTCAATTCTTTTAAGTGATATTCTGTTTCATACATTATTACCGATATTACTGGGAAGGTAAAAACAAGGATACCTGCCAAAATCCAGCCCAAACTAAAACCAAGAATTAGTAAGATGATGAAATAAAAAATAGGATAGAGGAATAATGATATACCTGTTCTTAAAGAAATATGCCAGGTGATATCTTTGACTCCTGCAATCACTTTCTTTTCAATGATATACTCAGGAATAAAATTGAGCAATTTTGCTATCAACCAGAAAGGAAAACCAATCAACAACCCCAAGGATTTTAGTATTAAATAAAAAGGGTTATAAATCTTTGCTTCAAAATCAGGACTTAATTGATGTTTTTTAACTACTTTAAAATAAGTATGAGTTTCTTTTTTTAAAGCCTCTGTTTTAGTTTCATCCTCTTTCAAAATATTACTTATTTTATTTAGCACCTCATTTTCTGCATGGACAATAGATTTTTTATTATCCGCCCAATCTAGGGCATAAGGTTTAATCAAGCGCCTTACCTCCTCCATGAAATCATATTCTGAATGCCATTTGATATCCAGCATTTCTGCTGAAATTCCTTCTTTAATTTTATCGGAAAATTGCTTTTGAGCTTTTATCGGGTTTTCCTTATATATATTCTTGAAATCATTGACCTGAAATACCTCTCCGAAATGCACATGCAAATCATGCCACCTTTTGGGGTGACTTTCATAATGCAAACCAAAAGGAGCAACCTTCAATCCTAATTGGAAATTATTTTCTTCCTCTGCCTGAAAAGAAATTCTAGCTGGGCCTTTTTGCATGGGTCTCAAAAATCTTTTAATAGCATGGTTTCCCTCTGGGAAAATCAATAAGGTTTTACCGCATCTAAATAAATCAATACATTTTTTAAAAATTTCATTATTCTGAGCCACGCTGCCCATATTATCTTTCTTTCTATAAATAGGGATCAAATGGATGATATCAAGTGCAAGAGCTGCCCATTTTGATTTAAATATATCCGCACGAACCAAAATATTGGGATTGATATTTTTGGCTACCTTTACCAATACCAAACCATCCATAAAGGTGTTTTGATGATTACTGACAAACAAAACTGGTTTACGGTTTTTGATTTTATCATAACCTGTGATAATAATATTACGATAACTAAAAGACATACTTGCATTCAAAAGAATGCGGAGAATAACATATATTGAGGACCTAATAACTTTATACATAGGGTAAATTAAAACTTAAAGCCACAAATATAATGATTTTAGACAGTGTTCAATATGAAAAATAACTGTTCAAAAACGAACACTCCTTTAGGACTAAAAATTACTATACGGCTCAAAAAAGCTGATTTATCATTTTGGCATTTATATTGAGCTAAATATTTAAATATTAAAATTGATTTAGAACAAATGGAAAAGAACTTAGAAAGAACAAGAGAAAGAGTATTCGCAGGAGTTTGCGGAGGGATAGCAAAATATTTTGGCTGGGATGCCGGAAAAGTACGTTTGCTTTATGTACTGATATCTATATTAAGTGCCGCTTTCCCTGGAATATTGGTATATGTTATACTATGGTTTGTGATGCCAGAAGAAAAATTGAGCTGGAAGAGATAGTTTGGTTTACTCTTCAGAAAAATCAATTATATAAATTTTTTCTTTGCCATCGATTTTTTTGGCTCTTATGAGAACTAAAAAGGTACCTTCAGAGTGGACATAATTTCCGATGGCATACTTTAGACCTTCATTTGAACTCCCTTGGTGGGCATATTCAAAACTGATAGGTTCATGTTTTTTAAAAAACTCTTTTAAATAAATTTCTGCATGGACATTGCTATAATCTCCAGATTCATTATTAATATTGAGCTGAATATTATCATGGAAATGCTGAGACAATTCTTTCGAACTACCCGCTTTTAAGGCAGAGCGAACATCTGCAAATAATGACTCACTTTGCGCATGAGCATCACTTAAACTGAAGCTAGACAGCAAAAGAAAAAATAATAATTTTACAGCAATTCCCTTCATAAGGATTTTGAGTTCGATTTAAAATTGTGAATAAGCCAAAATTATGCCATATATCTACAAATCTGGACTTATTTTATTTAAATTAACACTATTAAAAATTAATATTATTCCAAAATAGCACAATGGAATTGAGTATGCAAAAAGCATGCGTCAAATTTCAATGTATTTAGTGATTCATTTACTTCGGATATCCAGCATTTTACCTAAAATAATCCCTTTATTTTCCTTAAACGACATATCCTCATCGCTAACTTTTTTCACCCCTTCAATAGTGAAAAAGGCTTTTGGATTATATTCTTTCACTTTAGGAATCAGTTCTTTCAGAGCATTTCTTTTAACTACGGTGAAAATAATATTCACTTTCCCATCATTTCCGGTTCCGTCAATGTTAGAATAGCGATGATTTTTTCTTTCCAAATATTCGATCAAATCATCCGCAGGCAAAGCAGTTATGACTCTTACCACTACCCGACCAATTGCCATTTTCTCCTCTAAAATAATACCCACATAGGTTCCAAAAGCATAGCCAGTGGCATAAGAAATATAACTTACAGGATTATCAATATGTTGGAATATTTGACCTATAGCCAATAACCAAATTAAAGACTCAAAAAATCCAAGGAGGGGAGCAAGGCCTTTTTTCCCTTGCATTACTAATATAACACGAATTGTACCTATAGAAACATCCGCTACTCTAGCTAAAAAAATCAGTAATGGTAGAATAATAAAAGCAAATAGCTCACTTGAAAACCCCAATTCTTGAAAAAACTCTTGCATATAAATCTGTTTTGGAGAGAAAGCTTAAATATCTGAAAATTATTTCAGTTGGGAAAATGGATGGTTTTGATATGGGAGTTTAAGTCGGACATAAAAAATGTCGGACATTAATCTCCAATGCAACACTATCTCAAATAGAAGCCCAATGTCTGACATGAAAAATGTCCGACATTTCTGTTCTGCAGTTCGGCACAACTGTCAGAAGGTTCTAAACGTCAGACAGAAATACAACGTCTTTAGTCTTAAATCTCAAATTTTATCCAAACAAATAGCTGACTACTTCACCTAATTGACTGAAAGTTTTAATATCAATCTTATAGCGAGAAATATCGACTCCTTTCATGCTAAATTTTGACACCAATATTTCTTCAAAACCTAATTTCTCGGCTTCTGCTATTCGATTTTCAATTCTGTTTACAGCTCTAATTTCCCCACTCAGTCCTACTTCAGCCGCAACAGCTGTTTTGGACGATAATGGGATTTCTTCCAAAGAGGAAATAATTGCCAAACAAACTGCCAAATCCATCGCAGGATCCTCAACACGGACCCCCCCTGCTACATTCAAAAATACATCTTGAATACCCAAACGGAAGCCTCCTCTTTTTTCTAAAACTGCCAGCAACATGTTCAATCTTTTGTTATCATAACCTGTGGCTGAGCGTTGAGGCGTACCGTATGTCGCTGGACTTACCAATGCTTGGATTTCAATCAAAAGCGGACGATTACCTTCTAAGGTAGCACCAATAGCAGTCCCACTACTATCTTTATCTTTCTGGGAAATTAATATTTCAGAAGGATTACTAACTTGACGCAATCCGTTTTGCATCATTTCATAAATCCCTAATTCGTTGGTGGAGCCAAATCGGTTTTTAGTGGTTCTTAAAATTCGGTAGGTCAAATGGCGATCTCCTTCAAATTGAAGCACTGCATCCACCATATGTTCTAAAACTTTAGGCCCAGCAATAGCTCCGTCTTTCGTGATATGACCAATTAAAAATACTGGGGTTTTATTTTCTTTAGCAAAGCGCATCAATTCTGCCGTACATTCCTTAACCTGACCAACACTTCCTGCAGCGGATTCAATTTTAGGGGAATGCAAAGTTTGAATAGAATCAATTACCAGCAAATCAGGCCCTAAAGTTTCCACTTCCCTGAAAATATCTGCCGTATGAGTTTCCGTTAGGATAAAGCAGTTTTTTGAATTATGCTCCATACGGTCTGCCCGCATTTTTATTTGTTGGGCACTTTCTTCCCCACTTACATATAAAACTTTGAGATTGGAAAGTTGTAAGGCTATCTGTAGCATTAGGGTGGATTTTCCTATTCCAGGTTCTCCCCCAATTAAAACCAATGAACCGGGCACAATTCCTCCACCTAAAACCCTACTTAATTCTCTATCCTGCACTTTTATTCTAGCTTCTTGAGTGCTTTCAACTTCTTGAATGGCCACAGGCCTATTGGCTGTTTTCTTTGCGGATTGGTAGCCACTAGAACTCTTTTCTTTTGAAATTACTTCTTCCACAAAAGTATTCCATTGCCCACATGATGGACATTTTCCGACCCATTTGGGTGATTCATGCCCGCATTCCTGACAAAAATATGCTGATTTAACTTTAGCCATATAACTTTTAAATCCCTTGATTATCCCTTTTTAAATAGAGGGGTAAATCTTCTTTATTTATTTTTTCTTGTGATTTTTAAACGGTACTCAAATAAGTCGTCAGTAGTAGTAAAATTTTTAAAACCCTTTAATTTTAAGCCATTCATCAATTTCTTATCGCCAGTCCACATTTTACATTTTAAAAATATTGAAAAAGCAACGAATGGGACATCATTCAAATCGATATCTTCACATAAATTTATTGCTTTCTTGTAATTTTTCTCCTCAATTATAGAGTGGTTTAAGATGGTAATCTTCTTAAGAATCATTTCATAAACCTCCATAAATTCTGGACTGCCTAGGTTAGCCCTTGCTTTTAATTTTTCTTGATGTTGGAGTATTTCTTCACGTAAATATTTTGGGGCATAAAAATCATAAATATTATCAGAAGTTAATAAATCCTGCCCTATTTTACTGTTAATATTTAGAATAGCACTAAAAACAATATTGGTATCAACCACTATTTTAGTCATTATACCCTATCTCTTTTTTAATTTTATTCCACCTGTTTATTTTTGATTCTTTAACAATTTTTTCAAGGTCTTTTATGGATGCATTTGATTTAGCCGTCAGCTCTTCATACCTTAAATAATCTAAAATAGATTGGATTTTTGACGCACTTGTTCCAGCTGGGAACCTCACTAAAATCTCATTTTCATTTCTTTCAACTATCATCTTTGATTATTTTAATAAATTATTCTTTTTGTATTAATGTCTGTAGAGAACATCTAATCACTTTAGAACAAAAATAACCAAATTTTAAGTTCCAAATATAAAACGTCAAGAAACATTATTTTTATGCCAATATCCCCTCAATATCCTCTTTACTCAAGCTTTTCATAAAGCTTTCTTCCGTACTGATTAAATCTCGGGCAAGTGTTAGTTTTCTTTCTTGAAGTGCCAATATTTTTTCCTCTACTGAGTTTTTGGTGATGAATTTATAGGTAAAAACTTGTTGCTTTTGACCAATCCTGTGGGCTCTGTCAACGGCTTGTTGCTCAATAGCCGGATTCCACCAAGGATCCAATAAAAACACATAATCAGCTGCCGTCAAATTCAAGCCTAATCCACCTGCTTTTAAGGAAATTAAAAAGACTGATATCTCTTCATTTTCCTGAAATAATTTGACCTGTTTTTGGCGGTCTTTTGTGGTTCCGTCCAAATAAGCATATTTGATGTGGCTACGTTCCATATAATCTTTAAATAGGCTTAAATGCTTCACAAATTGACTAAAGATCAATACTTTATGTCCTTCTGATATAATAGAGGTGAGCATATGGGTGACATCCTCCATTTTTCCAGAGTCTCCTTGATAATCTGGATCTGTCATTTTAGGATGATTAGCAATTTGGCGTAATTGGGTCAAACCTTGCAATAAAATCATTTGAGAACTTCGGACTCCATTCTTTTCAATTTCATCCAAAATCATATCTCGGAAGTAGTTTTTAACTTCCTCATATTTTTCTTCCTGCATGGTGGTCATGCCAGAATAATGTACATTTTCTATTTTATCGGGCAGTTCGGTTGCCACTTGTGATTTATGTCTTCTTAAAATAAAAGGCTTGATCAAGGTAGCCAATTTTTGAGATTTTTGCTCATCTCTTTTCTTCTCAATTGGGGTAACAAACTCATCTTTAAAGAACTTTTTATTCCCTAACAGTCCCGGATTTACAAATGACATTTGAGACCATAAATCCATCGTACTATTTTCCACAGGCGTACCTGTAAGCACTAATTTTCTTCTGGATTTTAATTTTTTTACAGCTTTGGCAATATGTGAATCAGGATTTTTGATCGCTTGTGACTCATCTAAAATAATATAGTTGAATAAAAATTCAGAAAGGATGTCAATATCCAATCTTGTGATGCCATAAGAGGTTAAAATCAAATCATAACCCTCAAACTGTTTGCTGTCTTTTATTCTATTGGTTCCTGTATAAACAAATATTTTAAGTTCAGGAGTAAATTTTTCTGCTTCTGATTGCCAATTATAAATAAGGGAAGTAGGCATAATAAGTAAGTTGGCGGCAGTTCTACCATTTTCATTTTCAGATTGCAACATGGCTAAAGTCTGCACGGTTTTACCCAAACCCATATCATCCGCCAAACAACCCCCAAAGTTATATTGATTCAAAAACTGCAACCAATTAAAGCCTTCTTTTTGGTAAGGACGCAATTCCCCGGAAAAATCTGCTGGCATGGGATGGTCATCTATCTGCGTAAAATCTCTAAGTTTTGCAAGCTTCCGGTCCATTTGCACTTTTGCCAAGTTGCTATTCTCCATCTCATTCACCAATGACAAATGGTGTTTCCTCATTTTCATGGCATCCTCATCGCCATTTTCCATAAAGCTGAAAAGCTCGGAATAATCCTCAAACCAATGAGATGGTATTACGGCTGTTTGATTATTGGGCAATTGAAATTCATATTGATTATTGAGAATATGCTTTCTTAATTCTTTAAATGGAATTTCATAATCACCAAACATGACCACTGCATTGATATCAAACCAATCAATCCCTTCTGAAATATCAATTTCAATGGTTGATTTTCCAACAAAATAATTCTTATCACTGATATGTTTATCCTGTTGAATCTCGACCTCATTTTCATCAAGCCATTCCACATTTTTTGAAATCCAACTGAAAGTTTTGGTTTTTGTCGCTGTATTTTTTCCTTTTAGTATATCCAAGCCCCTTTCCACCATGGCATCTCTAAGGCTCTTTTCTTTCAGAAGGTTTCTGACTAGTCTTTTGAAAACAAATTGGCCATCTTCCTTTTCCACTTTTACTGAAACTCCTTCTCCCTTTCCAAGCGGAAATGTATGTTCACCGTACTGAAATTTTAATTCCAACAATAATTTGCCTTCCTCCTCTACTTCTTTACTTTCTTTACTGAATAAATCTAAATTTTTGCCTGAGGCAGAAGCCAATTCTGAAATTTTCAATTTAGGCAGAGGCTCCTCACGGAAAGTTTTAATTTTAAAACCTCTGGCAAAAACATCAAATGATGCTACAAGTGGTGCTACAAATTTTTTAAAATAAGTTTCTTCTACTTTTTCAGGAATAGCAATAAATTTCTTATTGAGGAATGGCTTTATTTTTTTTCCTTCTGGATTTTTTTCAAAAGAATATAATTTTTGATTGACGACCAGCCATGCTGGCTTATTACAGATTAGATAGGCACCTTTATACTGAAACTCCAATTTTTCTCCATTGTGTTTTATGGTAGGAAAATAGTGGGTATTGTCTTCGTTTTTAACAAAATGGAAAAGGATAGTGGCTTTTTCTTCCATCACTTCAATCTGGCGCCAAGCCGGCTCGCCATCATTTCCCATTTCAAAAAGCATTTTACCTTTAATTCGAGCAAGGATTTCTGAACGCCTTTTTTCCATATAGCGCTCAATTTCATCCTTTACCAAATCATTGCCCCCCTCTTGATTATAATATTTATCAAAAAATTCGGCAGGCTTCATTTTCTTTTTGGCAAACTTTCGAACAATTACATCCTGTTGCATTTCATCCATTAACTCAATCAGCTCATAGTCCACCTCGTCCATTCCCTTGTCGAATTCATTTGCGTTCTTGGAAGAGATGTTTTGGTGGGAAAAGGTAAGATCTCCCTTGCTGTTTTTTTGTACTACAAAGGATTCGAAAGTGTAGCCCAAATATTCATGTTCGAACAATGAATATATCAATTGAAATGGTTGAGTGGTATATACCTTCATGGATTAAAACTTGTCAAACAAATTGTATTTGTCTATTTTTTAGAAAAATCAGAATTGAAATTTAATAAAATAGGATGGAACTCTTAATACTTTTTTGAATAATTTGCTATAATCGCTGTATTTCTACCGATTTTGCCGCTACCTGAGCTGGTTTAAATGATGCCAGAATAGTAATAACCGCAATACTTAGCATGGTGAAAATAAAATCAGAAGCTATCATTTTTACTGGATAAGCTTCTTGAACTGCCGAGGCCATGTTCATGGAAATCAAACCATATTTTTGTTGCAAGAAACAAATTACAAAGCCTATAAAGCCCCCCGTAAGAGCACCGGAAAGGGAAATAATGGCTCCTTCTTTTAAGAAGATATTTCGAATGGTTTTAATGGGCGTTCCCATTGCAAACAAAATACTTATATCCCTTTTTTTATCTAATGCCAACATCGTTAAGGCAAAAAAGATATTGAATGATGCCACTGCTAAAATGAATGTGAAAGTAATATAGATGAATAGTTTTTCTATTTTAATGGCTTTCAACAAGGATGCATGTTGCTCATCTGAATTCAAAACCTCAAATTTATCGCCAAGTGTCTGTTGAATTGATTCTTGTATTTCACTTACGGAAATACCCTCTGCTAAATTAATCTCTATTGAAGTGCATTGATTTCCTTTACCTATCAATTTTCTTGCAAAACGAATAGGGACAAATATATATTTTTCATCGTATTGCTTTTCAATTGCAAAAACCCCAGCAGGCATTAAAATGCCTGAATTATACATACTAGATGGGTTCGTCCTGCCCGGGCTGATATTTTTAGGATAATAAAATTGCAAAGCCAGAAAATCATTCCGAGCGTTTATAGATAAATCGTACCGTATTCCTTGACCCACAACGGCAAAATTTTGTTCTTTTTCAGTCAGTTTTAATTGCCCCTCCGTAATATGATTCTTCAGTTGGCTATTTTTAACAAATTCAGGGCTCACCCCTTTCATACGAACAACTGATTCCCCATCATTATAGCGAACCAAAACATTATCTTCCACCACTTGTACAATGGTAGCAATGCCCTCATTATTCTCAATTTTCTGCCTTAATTCATCATCGTATTCGAAAAATTTACCCTCCTTTAAACTGATTTTTAAATCCGCATCGAAAGAGCTGTACAATGAACGAATTAAATCTTCAAGACCATTGAAAACAGATAATACAATAACCAATGCGGCCGTTCCAATTGCCACACCTACCATGGCAATTATGGACAGAACATTGATGAATCCCTTTTTCTTTTTTGAAAGGAAATATCGTCTGGCAATGAAAAATGATAAATTCTTCAAGATTCAATTGGGGATTAGTTAATCTTTATTTTCGTCCTCATCCTCATCCTCTTCAGGAGGAATGTCCAATTTTGAAAGGATATCATCAATTCGATTGGCTTGCTCCAAAGTTTCGTCCATAAAGAAAGCCAATTCGGGAATGATCCTGACTTGTTTTCCAATTCTATTACCCAAGTGCTTTCTAATCTCGCTTTTTCTTTCTTGGATCAATTCTAATGTTTCACTTGGCTTATCCGAAAGCATAAGGCTTAGGTAAACTTTAGCAAAACTTAAATCAGGAGATACCTCAACATCGGTGATGGTAATAAATGCTTTTCCAAAGGTATTAGCCATTTGTTTTTGGAAAATTTCACTTAAATCTTTTTGTAATAAACTTGAATATTTTTTTTGTCTTGATCCTGCCGCCATACTATTCTATAATTTCTTTACAAATATGCATGATATTTTATACAATTTGTGCTTTATCCTCTAATTTAGCAATCGAATCATCAACAAACCCATAGACTATTGTTAGGTTTTTTCCGAATAAACGACCCTTATCGCTTACTGATACTTTTTTTGGCAGTATTAATTTTCCGATTGCCCTATTTAATCGGCTCGGAACCATTGGTCTATGAAACAGATTGGCTTTTGATTGGAGAAGCTTTAAACAGCGGAAAAATTTTATATAAAGATTTGGTGACCCCAATTTCTCCCTTGGCGGCTTGGGTTTATATGATAATAGAATTCATTTTTGGCAAATCTATTCTGGCATTGCAAATATTGTCTGTGCTACTGGTTACATATCAATTTTCACTTTTCAACAATATTATGTTGAGGAATAAAGCCTACAATGAAAATTCATACATCCCAGCATTGATTTATGCTTTGCTCATGTTTACTTTCTATGATTTTTTTACGTTATCCCCTGCTTTAATAAGTCTTACTTTTATAATGTTAGTGTTGGATAACATTTATTTAAGAATAGAAAATAAATTGCAAGATGCCACCATATTAAAAACAGGAATTTTCATGGGGTTAGCCGTTCTGTTTTATTTACCTTCTATTTTCTTTTTAATTGCCACTATACTTTCTTTTGCTTTATTGACTAGTCTGGTTTTAAGACGTTATATGTTATTTCTTTATGGCTTCATTTTTCCTATTGCCATAGCAATGATTTATTTCTATTGGCAAAATGGCCTTGATGCCTTCATTTTTCAATGGATAAAATTCAATTTATTTGATTCAGTTAATCCCGTAATTGATTTGCAATCAATACTTTTAATTATAGCAATTCCTAGCTTGATTTTTTTTGTGGCGCTTTACAAAACATTTAGTGCAAAACGTTTTACAAATTATCAACTTCGGGTTCAACAAGTTATGTTTATAATGTTTTTAGCCGCTTTTGGAAGCTGGTGGATTTCAGAAAAGCAAGCACCTTATGAACTTTTAGTATTTGTCCCCTCCTTTTCATTTTTCATTATTCACTTGATTTTTCAGTTTAGAAATAAATTAAGAGCCGAAATATTCACCTTGATTTTTAGTATTACACTGATTGCCATAAACTACAGTATATTCTATCAAAATTCGCCTTTGCATAATTTTGGAAATTTCAATGCTCTAAAAAGCAATCAGTCGATATATCATGATTTGGTGAAAGATAAATCTGTCATGATTCTTGGGGGCTCCACAGATTTATACAAATCAGTTAAAGAGATCGGTACAGAATATTACGACCCAAAACTCAGTATGAAAATTTTAACTGAAATGAGTGAGAAAGAGCAATTAATGGCTCTTTTTGATGACATTCAGAACAATCAACCCGAAATAATACTAGATTTTACTGGCACCTTTACCAATATTCATGAAAAACTAGTCTTCCAAAACCTAAAGTATCGACAAATAAATAAAGAAACATATGTAAGGAATTAAGCTTTTCCAAAAAAAATTATTTACAAAATAGCTATACTATTAAATTAAATGATGTTTAGACCCAAAATCTGTATTAAAATCAGATGTGATGTTGTTTTAGATTATGATTTTACTCATATTTGAAATTGAAATATGGGAGAACTTTTATTATATATTGGAATAATTTTAATTTCCACCTGGGCAGTTTGGAAAGGCGGAAGCCTCCTTGAAGAATCATCCGAAAAATTATCAGATTTTTATCGTTTGCCCCCATTAATTCAAGGTACAATCATCACGGCAGTTGGCTCAAGTTTTCCTGAATTAGCGGCAACCATTTTATCCACTATACTACACGGTAAGTTTGATTTGGGTGTATCAGCAATTGTTGGATCAGCTATATTCAACATATTGGTAATTCCAGGCATTTCTGCGGTTATAGTCAAAAGAATGCCTGCAGATTTAAGTTTAATATATAAAGATACCCAATATTATATTATTTCAATATTCGTCCTTTTTATCTCCTTTGCCATGGCTTATGTATATTTTCCAATATCTGTAAACCCTGGTAATATGGAAGGTACCATGACAAGATGGATAGCTATTATTCCAATCGTTTTTTATGGGTTATATCTTTTCATACAAGGTATGGAGACCCGCGATTACAGAAGAGACCATGGAAAACGGGCTGTTCTAGGTATTGATAAAGAAAGTGTCAATATTAGAAAGGATTGGATTAAGCTAATTATCAGCCTTGTTTTAATTGTAGCCAGTGTAGAAGGATTAGTTAGTGGCGCAATATTCTTAGGAGAATTTTTTAATACGCCAGATTTTATTTGGGGTATCACAATTGTTGCTGGTGCCACTAGTATTCCCGATGCTGTTGTGAGTATCAAAATTGCCAGAAAATTTAAAGGCTCCATAAGTTTAGGGAATGTATTGGGTAGTAACATATTTGATTTGTTAGTAGCCGTTCCAATTGGAGTTTTAATTGCTGGAACAGCCGTTGTGAACTTTACAGTAGCAGCTCCTTTAATGTTATTCTTGGCATTAATCACTATAATAATGTTTGTATTCTTAAGAACTAATTTAGCATTGGTTCGATGGGAAGGCATCGTATTACTGATTCTTTATGTCCTCTTTGTGGCATGGATGATTTTGGAGACTTTAGGAATCACCTCTATAGTTATTAAATAGAGCCTATTAAGCAATTACACGAGAAAATTTTGCGCTTATCTAATTTCAGTACCAAATAATAAATATTTGTGAAAATAATTATTAGAATCCATGTAAATAGAAAAGCCTGTCAATCTTTCGAAAAACAGGCTTCTTATCATTTATAATCTTTATGCTTTATTTTCTATCCAATTCGGCAAAATATTGATGGAACAAAGCTACTGTTTCAATTCCCTTCAAATAGTTTTCAACGCCAAAACTCTCATTGGGAGAGTGAATGGCATCTGAATTAAGACCAAAGCCCATCAAAATACTGTCCAATCCTAAAATATCTTTAAACAAAGAAACAATTGGAATACTACCTCCTTCACGAGTAGGGATAGGTTTTTTGCCCCATACTTTTTCAAAAGCTCTCTCAGCTGCTTTATAAGAGTCTGTATCAGTTGGGGTAACATATGGCATTCCACCATGATGTGGAGTAACCTTCACCTTTACACTTTTTGGAGCGATGCTCTCAAAATGCTTCTGAAAAAGTGCTGTAATTTCATGGTGGTTTTGATTCGGAACCAATCGCATGGATATTTTTGCACTGGCTTTTGATGGCAATACTGTTTTGGCTCCTTCGCCTATATACCCCCCCAAAATACCGTTCACATCTAAAGTTGGGCGAATGCCCATTCGTTCAAGAGTATTGTAAGAAGCTTCTCCTTCAACATCATCAATATCTAAATCCTTTTTAAAATCATCTAAATTAAAAGGTGCTAGATTCATTTTGTCTCTCTCTTCCTGAGTCAATTCTACTACCTTATCATAAAAACCTGGAACGGTTACTTTTCTATTTTCATCTTGAAGGGAAGTAATCATTCGAGTCAGTACGTTTATTGGATTCGCCACGGCACCTCCATAAACTCCGGAATGTAAATCTCTATTGGGCCCTTTAACTTCTACTTCCAAATAACTAATTCCCTTCAAGCTTACTGCCATTGAAGGATGTTCATTTGCAATCATTGAAGTATCTGATATCACAATGACATCCGCTTTTAATTTTTCTTTATTCTCGGCTATGAAGATTTCTAGATTTTCAGAACCAACCTCTTCTTCACCTTCAATCATAAATTTTACATTACAAGGAACGCCCCCATTCTGCTGCATCATTTCAAAAGCCTTCACATGAATATACATTTGACCTTTATCATCAGCAGAACCTCTAGCTACGATTTTACCATTTTTTATAACTGGATTAAAGGGTTCTGAATCCCAAAGTTCATAAGGATCGGCTGGCTGAACATCATAATGACCGTAAACCAATACAGTTGGTAAATTAGGATCAATAATTTTATCAGCATACACAATAGGATGACCATCAGTTTCACATACTTCTACGTTTTCAGCTCCGGCCTCCACAAATTTAGTTTTCATAAATTCAGCCGCTTTTTTCACATCCCCTTTAAATTTTGGATCAGCACTTACGCTTGGAATTCGTAATAAATCGAAAAGCTCATCTAGAAACCTTTGTTTGTTTTCGTTTAGATATTTTCCTGTTTCTTCTTTAGTTATCATCTATTAATATTTATGAAATTTAGTATGAATTAATTTAAAAACCATCGTCATCATCATCCTGAACCGGATTATCCTGAGCCGGAACAGGGGTATTTACAGGACTGGCCTGTGCACTTGCTTCATTGGCCATTTCAAGATAATAGGGAGCATCTATATCGAAATATCTCTTACGATAATCCTCTACAAAATTAGTAACTTCCAATTTATCACCAGTCAAGAAAACGAATTCGCCAAATTTAGCTTTTTCTGCTTTAGATTTCTTGTCAATAAGTTCATTTGCTTCACTGTTAGAAGAGAAAAATATTAATCTGTCTTCTTCATAATGAAAGAAATACCAACATGAAGGTGATACTTGCAAGAACAATTTAATGGCAGATCCCATTTCCAATTTCTGGATTTCAATGAATCCATCAATATTTGCATTAATATCTTGTGCCCCCGTATTGGAGATTCCAATTTTCCCCACACTGTACCAAGAACTCTCTTCGTCCGACCACTTCATGTCAATATTATTTAAAACAATGGTTTTGGTCAAATCAGATGATAAAGAATGTAACGGGATATACTCATTAAATATATATTCTTCATATCTCTTAGCCGCTGAATTTCCAGCTATTTCAGCTAGTTTAGGAAGTAAGCGGTCTAAATCCTTGGTAGATTCGGGCAATCCAAGTCTTTGCACCACTTCGACCATATCCATGCCAATAATAGGGGTGAAAGCATTTGGCAAATCAAATTCAATGGTCATCATTAAATTGAAAATAAATTCTTGACTGAGTAAATCCCCCGAACCTGATCCTGCAGAATTAAAATTAGCCTCTTTTCTGCTTTCCATAAATTGGAATGGCCCTTCAAACTCCAATTTTTGCTCTTTTTCATTGTAGGCAAAATATTTACCAGCGTATGATGTTCCTGCCTTTCTTGCTTTACTCTCAATAATAAATTGACTTTTTGATGCATTATAGGTTAGCAATCCACTGGGTTTGAAAAAATCAACATCTGTAAAATCTCTTTTTTCATTAATAAAAGTAGCATAAAGCTGATTGTCAATATTGTCAAAATGGATACCTGCTTGAAGAGGTTCTCCCATTTCAGTAGTACTATTGTCAAAATCAATTACAACCTCCTTAGCACTACCATCACTTTTGTATGAAATCCAGGTATCATAATTTGGGATATCCCTCAAATCTGGCTGGATGTAACCTTGCAATTCAAGTGCTGGCTTATCGGCATACATGGTAACATCCCCTTTATAATACATACCGGGGCTTATCAACATTCTATCCTCCTTTCTTACGTTTCCGGAAGACACAGTGCGCAAGCTATTTTCCCCTTTAGGTGAATCGGGAATAGGCTCCAAACTAAATTCCCCCATTTTAATAGAAAAGGTATCTCCTACCGAATTTACGTATCTATAAGTGGCATTTCCCTCAAATTTCTTACGTGAGACAATATCGATTTCAGCGTCATACAAATTATGATAGCCTGTTAGCGTGTCTAATTTTAGTGTTGCGTTGTATAACTTATTGATCTTACCATTTTCCCCAATAATCACTTCCCCTCCACTTGGAGTGATTTGAGCATCTGCTACCGTTATAAATGGAATTCCAGAAACATTCAAAGCTTGGCTTTCAATATCATAAATTGCTTTTGTAGCATTAAATACAAGTGAATCCTGATCTGGATTTGTGGAATAGAAATAAGAATTATTGATATTGATATTTTCTGGTTTCGTCATTTCCACAATTTTCTCATCCAACCTCCATAATGCTGAAGGTATTGAAGTTTTATAACTTGCGTAAGGGAAGTTTAGGGCTGCATCTCCCTCAATCTCTGGATTGACAGTTGCTGTATTGGCCAAGAAATCAAAATCTAATCTCACGTCATCAGCCGATAAAGCAGGAATAGTATCCGTTGACTCGATTCTAAAATCTGCATTTCGGGCTGAGAAGCTTTGCTCTTCAAAACTGAATTTCTTTGATGAAGTATTAGAACCTCTAGTGCTCATCTCTCCCATCCCAAAGAGTCCCTTTTTTGAAATAATTGCTTTGCCCTCCAAAGAGGCAGTTTCATCATACATTTTAAAAGGATCAGATCGATTTGTCATGTACAAACTATCTTTGGCCGTTAGCCAACGCATATCAAAATTGGTGATTTCTAGTTGAGGATAAGAGACCCCTTCCCAATCACCAGGTTCAATAGTTGCATAATTCCCAACTGCTGTTATTGAATCCTTAAAGAAAGTGAAGTTTTCAGATCTGATTGTTGAACTTAAATACTCAATTTTATCTCCACCTCTTAAACCATTGTTATCTAATTTAATGGCGCCAAAAAACCTTGCTTCTCCGTCCAACAAATCAATACCATCATCAGGCAACGGATGATTGAAACCCAGGGATTTATCTGGCATCACCCTCAGCTTCTCCTCAAATTCAGGAAAAATATCACCGGAATGAAATACCCCGTCAAAAGCAATTGAATTTGGGTCTGAGCTACTTACGGAATCGATTTCAAAAGGAGGAATCACGAAATAAAGACTTTGATCATAAACTCCACCTAATATTTCTTCTCCAAGGAAATATACCGTGGCACCTTTAGTTGCATTAAAAATCGGGTATTTTGGAAATTCTTTTTGAGCAGATTTGTTATCCGGTTCATTAATATATAACACCCCTGCTGTTTCAACTAATTGATTCTGTATCTGCTCCTTATTGGATTGTTTGTTATCGGCACCCGTTGCCAAATTAAATTTGATATTATCGATTTGGGGCATGGAGATTAGAAAACTATCATAGTCCATTCTAAATTCAGAACCCTTATATTGATAATTACCGGCATAAACGGTACCATCAAACTGTACATCTCTGTTTTTCCTTAGAACGACTCTACCACTATCTGGCTCAACACTTATTCCTAACTTATCATTAATGATAAATTCCTCAACCCCAAAAATATCTAATGTGCCTTTATTGAGATTTAATTTCCCGTTTGGTTTCCCTGAGGATACTGATGATATTTGAACATTATCGTAATCTTTTCTTCCCCATTTGGAATCCACATAGTGAAAAGCCTTATCCAACATATCTATTCTTCCGCTTACGATATCATATTTTATAAACCCATTTTGCATCAATAGCTTCATGCCAGATCTTAATTTACTTTCCTCGATTCCCGTTTTTTCAGCAACTTCATTAGTGTAAAAAGTATTTAGATTTACTTCTCTACTGTAATGAACTACCACTTGTAATGCATGAAATCTATATAAGCCTGATAGGCTGTTGTATCGATATTCATTAAAATATTCTGCTGATTCGAATAAAGCTGGCACCCGATTTCCAGCTATTAATATTGATATATCCACTACAGAGGAATCCATATCCCAACTCAACTTATCCGCTGTGAAATCCATATTAAAATAACTGGCATAAAAAGGAGTATTCTTAAAATTGCCTTTATTTTTTAAAAGATTTAAGGTATTTTCATTCACTCTGTAATCAAGGCTTAAACCTGGGTGATAAATTGAATCTGATCTTTGGTAAATGGACACACTGCTGACCTCTGAAGAAAAAGCGCTGTCTTTATAAATAAATTCTCTAGATTCTGCCCTAAACTTTTTTACCGCTTTTCCCTGTAATTCGAGACTACTGATGCTTTTATCCATTGCAGAAGTGCTTAAAGTAGTGCCCTTTAGAGTTACTCCACCTTTTAAATAAAGTCCTTTTTTATCCACAAAATTCAAGTCATAGCCTGATTGATAGGATTGGAAAAAAGGATATCTCGCATTTCCGTTTTTTCTATTTTCTGCCTTAAAATCAATAAAGCCTTTGACAGGCGTTTTAATTATTTCCGGATAGTTCAATGTAACTTGTTCTGCAGAAAATTCTTTCTCATTCACTTCAAAAGTAAATTCGGACAATTCAGCATTTAATTCTTTTGAGTCTTTTCCAAGATGCTCCCAAGTCAAAATACCCTTTTCTGCTACAAAAGTATTTCCAATCAACTCCAATCTTCCGGAAACATCATTCACTTTTATAGAATCTGTTGTATTGAGAAATTTGAGATTAATATTTCTCAATTTCACAATAGGCCCTTCCAAAAAAGGCATGGGTTCACTAAAAGCTGATAGGTCAACTGGACTGTTATCCTCAGTTTGGTTTTCATTTTCAGTTGACGTTTCTTCATTGTCCCAACTATCATCATCTCCCCAGCCATCATCACTGCCCCAGGCATCATCATCGCTATTTCCCCAGCCATCATCTGCTTCTGAACCCCATTCGCTTTCTACTTCCTCTTTTTCTTCAACAGGGGATTCAACTTCAACCGTAACCTCTGGTTCTGAAGGCCATTCAAAACTAACGCTTCCGCCTGAAAATGCTACTTGATAATATCGGCTATAATAAATTGCTTTTTTCTCTAAAATCTGCTCTGTGGTCCTTAAAAGTACTTTAAATTGGTTGGTTTCCAATTCCTCATAAGCCCTTTTCGTAATTTCTAAAAATGTATTTATGGCATTGGCCGGATCTTCTAAATTCGAAGAGGCACCTGAAAGTGTACTTATGAATGGCAATCTATAGTCTCGAACAGAAAGGTTATCTGCCTTCATCTGATTGTAAATTTCTTCAATCATCACTCTGTTTTGTTGAGTGAATAAATTTTCCTGATTCCAATAATTCTGGAAGAAGAGAGAAACACTTTCAGATTTTTCTGTGCCAATTTGCACTAAATCCATCTGTACCTCGCTTAGAAAATCAGGTTTTGATGTTTCTTCATTAGTTTCATTATTTTGAGCTTGTAAGCTAAAATTGAATAAAAACAGCAATATGGTGCTAAAATATAATCTCATTTATTCTTCCTAAGCAAAAGTGCCGACCATTGGTTCCTTACAGATTGATTTTCAAGTGCTAATGAAAATTTATTACATTCATTTAATATATCTGCAACATCATATTCATAAAATCCACTGAGCATTAAAAAACCATCTTTATTTAGATGCTTTTGTAAATGCTGTATGTCTGCTAATAAAATATTTTTGTTGATGTTTGCTAAAATCAAATCATATTTTGCCTTTTCAGGAATAGATGTAACCTCACCTTTCCAAATTTTAGCATTAGCATGATCAATTGAATTTAACGAAAAATTCTCATTAGTATTTTCAACCGCCCATTCATCAATATCATAAGCATCCACTTTATTCGATCCTTTAATGGATGCTAAAATGGCCAAAATCCCCGTGCCGCAACCAGCATCTAAAACCGAAGAGCCCTGTAAATCCATATCATGCATCAAATTCAGCATTTGATAGGTAGTTTCATGATGCCCAGTTCCAAAAGACATTTTGGGGGTGACTACTATTTCAATAGGAAATTTTGGGTTTTGCGGATGGAAATCAGCTCTCACCAAAATTTTATCCTCCACCTCTATGGGCTGATAATTCTTTTCCCAATCAGCATTCCAATTTTCCTTCTCTACTGTTCCCAATTCATAATTCACAGTAGTCAGCGCATGATATTGCTGAAAAAGCTCCTCAAGTTGAGAAGCTTCAATATTTTGATTTTCATCTGTATAAGCAAAAAGCCCGCTTCCATCTTCCTTTTCTTGGAAGGTAGAAAAACCAATT
This sequence comes from Marivirga sp., assembly GCF_051117495.1. Classification (NCBI taxonomy): domain Bacteria; kingdom Pseudomonadati; phylum Bacteroidota; class Cytophagia; order Cytophagales; family Marivirgaceae; genus Marivirga; species Marivirga sp. Next base: position 20,193 of record NZ_JBNPEF010000016.1, read on the forward strand.
TCTGCCAACTCTGCCATGAAAATTTCAATGAAATCTTCTGGGCAATTTACTTCTAATGAAATATAGCTCATTAAAATGATTTAATAATATCAGTGAAATCGCGTGATTTAAGAGAAGCACCACCAATTAAGCCTCCATCAACATCAGATTGAGAAAATAATTCCTTGGCATTATCAGGTTTACAACTCCCACCATATAAAATGGAGGTTTCATTGGCAACATCTTGACCAAATTTGGATGCAATATGCTCACGAATAGTTTTGTGCATATCTTGAGCTTGCTGAGAGCTGGCGGTTTTACCAGTTCCAATGGCCCAAATTGGTTCATAAGCAATCACAATATTTTTGAATTGTTCTGTTGATAAATGAAATAAGCTATTAGTCAACTGCTTGGTTACATAATCATTTTGAGTATCCGCTTCTCTAATTTCTAGAGGCTCACCACAACAGAAAATTACCTTCAGGTCATTTTTTAATGCATTATCGGTCTTCTTAGCAAGTTCAGCATCTGTTTCAGAAAAATGTTCTCTTCTTTCGCTATGCCCTAAAATGACATATTGAGCCCCTAATGACTTCAACATTGGAGCAGAAATTTCGCCCGTAAAAGCTCCTGAATCTTCTTGGTGGCAATTTTGACCAGCCAAAACTATCTGCCCCATTTCAGGAATCAAGTTTTCAACTGCATATATGAAGGGTGCAGGAGGAGCAATTATAACTTTTACATCAGAAGGCGCTTCATCTTCCACCATATTGGCTATTTCAGAAGTTAAGGATTGCGCTTCTACTAATGTTTTATTCATTTTCCAGTTTCCTGCTACTATTTTCTGTCTCATCTTATTTTCAATTTATGTTATAGGCTAAAAAACAAAAATAAGAAGATTTGAGCATAAAGCTAAGGGATAGTGGGTTAAGATTAAATAGGCAAGGCGAGTGTTAACTAAAGGCCCCATTTTATCTCATAATTTTGATTCCCTTAATACTTTTGTAGCCCAAATTCGGAATTGTGTGCCTCTTTGAGATTTCACCCTGTAGCCAACAGAGATAATGACATCTAAATTATAATAATCTAAATCACGAGATACTTCACGAGAGCCTTCTGTTTGAACTGTTCGGAATTTCCGAACAGTTGAATTACGTTCTAATTCACCTTCTTTAAAAACACTAGTAATATGCTCAGAAATGGTTGATTTAGCTTTCTCGAATAACTCTTGCATAGCTTCTTGAGTAAGCCAAACGGTTTCATCATGCAAAAGCACGTCTACCTTTACTTCACCACTTTGGGAAACATATAATAAAAAATTACTTTGGTTTGGAGTGAGACTACTTTCCATGTTTAAATTCTTTCAGTTGAAATAAACAAATCTAAGAAAAAGAATTTAACCATCTGAATAATCACAGTTTGATAAAATCCTTACTCAATCTAATACTCCCACTTCCCCAAATCCACCACAGGCTTCAAATAAATTTCCGGAATAATCGAATTCACTTTTTCTAATTCTGTCTCATTCATTAAGGATACTTTATGAACGTTGAAGCCTTCGATTTCCTTCAATTCAGGAATCCAATATCTTACGTATTCACCTTTACCATCATATTTTTTGGCTTGGCTGAGGATATTGAAATATCGATTTTCTCGGGGGTCATTTCCTACTCCTGCTACATAAGCCCAATTTCCCCAATTACTGGCTACATCATGGTCAATTAATTGATGCTCAAAGTACCAAGCGCCCATTCGCCAATCCAACCCAAGATCCTTCACCAAAAAACTGGCTACATTTTGCCTTCCACGATTACTCATAAATCCAGAAGCATTTAGCTCTCGCATGTTGGCATCAATAAAAGGGACTCCTGTCTCGCCATTTTTCCATTTTTCGAAAAGCGCTAAATCCCATTTCCACCTCACTTCTTCTCTTTTTATACCTGCTTTTTGGAAAAGCTGAGGACCGAATTTCTTTAGAACGAAATGAAAATAATCTCTCCAAATCAGTTCAAAAATCATCCAGTAAGTGGATTGATTTTTCTTGCGCTCTTTTTCATATTTTTTGACCTGATAATAAATGGATTTCGGTGAAATGCATCCTAAAGCAAGCCAAGGAGAAAATTTAGAAGAATAATCAGCTCCCAATAAACCATTTCTAGTATATTTATATTCCTTCAATTGGTCTGATTCCCAGAAATAATGGTTCAATCGCACCCATGCTTTCGTTTCTCCACCTTGAAAATTTAAGACTGATTTTCCATCTGGTTCAGCATCTTGAATTCCTATATCATTAAATTTGAAATCATCATTTAATACAATAGAAGCTGATAAATCCAGCGGAGATTCAAACAACTCCCTCACATCAGTTTGCTTCTCGTTTTCTTTTCTAAATTGAGTAAATATATTAGGCAGTTTGGCTATAGGCCAAGGAATATCTTCTTCGTGATAAAGTGTATTTTGAGCATAAAAATGAACATCTGCTTTTACTTTTATGAAAAGCTCCTCAACAGCCTTTTCCAATTGTATTTCTTCCGTTCCAGATTCTTTTGGGGCATAAAGTGCATCAAATTTATGCTCAGATAAAAGGTCTTCGATAATTCTATTAACCTCACCTTTTTGAATAAATAAATGCCCACCCTTTTTCTCAATATTCTGTTTTAAATCCAAAACAGATTGCCACACAAAATTCATTTTTAAATCCGATGAGCGACTAATTCCTAGTGGGTTTTCTTTCCACTCTTTTTCATCAAAAATATAGAGCAATAAATAAGAATTAGAATTCTGAATTCCTTCCCAAAGTGCTTGATTATCTTCCAGTCTGAGATTTCTTCTAAACCAAATAAGTGATTTTTGATGCTTTTTTTTCATTTCTACAAGAATTTAATCTGTCCTTTTAACTGATTGATCAAAATTTATGTTTGAAGCTTTTTAATTAGGTCGATAAAGAATAAATTGAACTTTGGAAAAAGATTAGGCGACTGCATTATGAAAAAATTAAACTTCAATTCCATTAAAAGCAGAATGATGATAGGCTATGGCAGCATGGCTTTATTGATAGTCATCGTGGTTTTTATAACGCTTTCGCAAATTGCTAATATCATGGAAATGGGAAATGATGTTTTGGAAAATAAACAACCTTCCCGCATGTATGTAGATGCCATGAAAAGTGGAGTAAGACATTCGAATGTTACGCTTCAAAGTTATCTATTATCTGGAAATGATAAACTGAAAAAAGAAATTGATGATATCTGGAAAAAGGAAATTCAATCATCTAAGGACAGTATTGATTCTTTAAAAACTTATTGGGACAATCCCGAAAATATTATCATTTACGAGAAATTGACCCGATTAGCAGATAGAATTAAAAAGAACCAGCAGGAAGTATTGAATAGTGCTCAATTCGGTGGCGGGGACATAAGCTTATCCTTATATGATTATCCAAATATAGAAGGCGACACCATTTATGATACCAATGACTTACAAAATTGGATAGATGATGAATTGGGTAATCAAAGTTCAAACAATAACCCCAATGGGCTTTTATACGAAGAGAATTTAAAAGCGCTGAGTGATGAGTTTGATGAAAAAGCAAGTGTCTTATTTTCAAATCTAGAAAAAGAGTCATTAGCAATAGGAGATAAAATTTTTGCTGCTCGAGACCGGTTTATCATTGTTGAATCTACTATCGTTATAATCGCTATTATTTTGTGCTTCATTCTTTATCGATTTGCTCGCAAGCAAATCAAAAGTAGTATAGATACCTTACAGGATGAAGTGAAAATTCTCAGTGAAGGAAATATCCCTGAAACCAAGGCTCAAACCAATGATGAGTTCGATATTATCTTGGAAGAAATTCATACGTTATCTGGTAATTTAGCCAATGTGAAGAACTTTGCTTTAGAAGTCGGTAAAGGAAGTTTTGACAGTGATATTTCCGTATTCAATAATCAAGGAGACATTGGTACTTCCCTTGCTGAAATGAGAGATAGCCTTAAAAATGTATCTGAAGAAGCCCGAATCAGAAACTGGACGAATAAAGGTTCCGCAGAATTTGGGGATATCTTGAGAAAATTCAATAACAATATTAGCGAACTAAGTGAGCATGTCATCACATTTATGGTCAAATATTTAAATGCCAATCAAGGCAGTATTTTTATAGTAGATGAAGATGAAAATGGGGATGAAGCTTTACATTTAACCGCAACCTATGCTTATGACAGAAAGAAATTTATAGAGAAGACTATTCAACCTGGACAAGGCTTAGTGGGGCAAGTTTATTTAGAGAAACAATCTTTATATATGAAAGAATTGCCTGAAAATTATATCAGCATCACTTCTGGTTTGGGCAAAGCTACTCCAAAAAGTATTTTCATTGTTCCTCTAATAGCTAATGACACGGTTTATGGAGTGATTGAAATTGGAACATTTACTGAATTCACAGAGAATGAACGAAAATTTATCGAAGATGTAGGGGAGAACATTGCCTCTTCTGTACAATCCGTAAAAATAAATGAGCGGACTAATAAATTGTTGGAAGAGTCGCAGGAAATGACAGAGCAGATGCGTTCTCAAGAAGAGGAGATGCGCCAAAACATGGAGGAACTGCAGGCCACTCAAGAAGAGATGGAACGTTCACAGAAAGAAAATAACGAGCGACTCACCGCAATGGAAAAAAGTGGGATGGCTTATGTTGAATTTGCTCCTAATGGTGACATAGTGACGGCTGATGAAACCTTTATTAGATTATTTGGCTACAATTCTGTTGATGAAATAAAAGGCAGACACCATAGAATTTTTGTGAGCGATGAATATGCAAACTCCGATGATTATCAAGCTTTTTGGGGTAATTTAAGGGCAGGGAAAATTCAAAGTGGCGTCTTCGACAGATATACAAAAAATGGAAGTAAAATACATATCAAAGGTTCCTATACAGTATTAAGAAATCAAAATGATGAGATTACAAAAATCATCAAATTTGCTTTTGATGTTAGTGAAATCTATCAAAAGCTTGAAACGATTCTAGAGGAAAAAGAAACGCTAATTAATCAACTAGAGGATTTGGAAGCTAAAATCCAAGATACTGCAAAAGGGGGATTGAATGAATTAAAGACCTATCAAAAAGAGCTGAAAAAATCATTGATTGAAAAGCTTCAAAAAAATGAAGATGATTTAAAAGCCTCGATTGAAAAACAAAAAAAAGATCTAGGAATTTCTTAAACGAATTTTTTACTAAACGGAAAAATGAAATCTATTAGGTTTTAAAACAATATATATTAGAAAATTAACATAAAATATTTTCATCATTAATATTAAGTATTATCCAGGCAGTTTTTGATGAAAATTAAAAACATATAAAGTACACTTCAGGTTATTCAACCCAATATGAAAAAAGCAAATCAAGGAAAGACAGGCGTTTTATTAGTAAATCTGGGCACACCGGATTCTACCAAAACAGGAGATGTAAGAAAGTATTTAAGGGAATTTTTGATGGATAAAAGAGTAATTGACATTCCTTTTTTATTCCGTTGGATGTTGGTCAACTTGATAATAGCTCCTTTCAGAGCACCAAAATCAGCAAAAGAATATCGTAAACTTTGGGTTGAAAGAGGCTCTCCTCTAAAATTTTATGGAGAAGATGTTAGGGATTTACTCCAAGAGGAATTAGATGATAACTATGTGGTGGCATTAGGAATGCGCTATCAATCCCCTAGCATCAAAAGTGCCCTTGAGGAACTGAATAATCATAAAGTAGCTAAAATCATTGTGGTCCCTATGTTTCCTCAATATGCTTCTGCAACTAGTGGTTCAGTTCATGATAAGGTGATGGAAATTGTGCAGGAATGGCAGATTATTCCTCAAATCAATTTTATTAGCACTTTTGTGGAAGAGCCCGGATTTTATAAAACATTCGCCAGCTTGGGTCAAAAATATTTAGACAAACACGAGTACGACCACGTGATTTTCAGTTTTCATGGTTTGCCGGAGCGCCAAATCAGAAAAGGTTCGGTTGAAAATTATTGCAAACTAGGAAGTTGTTGTAATGCCTATCATGATAAAAATAGATTTTGTTATAGGGCTCAATGCTTTCAAACTGCTAGGCTTATAGCCAATGAAATGAATCTACCAGAAGATAAATTCACAGTCACTTTCCAAAGCCGCTTAGGAAATGATCCGTGGATTAAACCTTATACCGATGATGTATTGAAAGATTTAGCTAAGGATGGGAAGAAATCAGTTTTGGCCTTTTCTCCTGCATTTGTGTCCGATTGTTTGGAAACAACCATTGAGGTAGGCGAGGAATTCAAAGAAGAATTTGAAGAAGCTGGGGGAGAAAAATGGGATTTGGTGGAAAGCTTGAATGATAATAAAGATTGGGTGCAGACCTTAAAATCATTGGTTTTAAAAAATTAGGTGTGCCCAACATACAAAACGTTAGATTTTTTTGATTAAATTATTGGCTACTATATTATATGAATAGCCAGTGGTTAAAAATTATATCGACCCTTTTATTTTGCTTAATTGTTCGCTCGGCCTTAGCATTACAATCCGACTCAATTCAGTTATTATTAGACAATCAACTACTAAAAGGAGAGTTTAATAAAGAGAAAGAGGTACTGGACTTGCAACAAAAAACTGGACAAATAATTAAGCGCATTTTGAATAATTATTTTCATTAAATTGTTCAGGTGATAAATATCCTAAATAGCTGTGTTTTCTTCTTCTGTTATACCATATTTCGA
>NZ_JBNPEF010000012.1:0-26693 GCF_051117495.1 Marivirga sp.
TGGCGATCTTAATTTTGAAATCTTTGAACAGATAGGAAGCCATATCCAAAAGACTAAAGTGCTTACCTCTGTGATGAGCAAAAACTAAACTAAATAAGAATTGAAAGCCGTCAAGTTTAGATTTTCTCAGTAAAAAACCACTTTTCTTGGCCAGAGAATTAATGTGTACGGAATCGAAAACCAAACTAATTTTTTCCGCTAAAATCCTCTCTTTTTTGCGTAAATCCTTCCGATTTTTACTCCTTTCTTAGTGGGAATTTTAGTATATTTATGCAGCAAAAGACGGTAAAAACACTATGTAAAGCCGTTTTTTTAAAGAGAACAAATAAAAATACAGATATGAACAATAGGAAGAAAGATCCCAAGGGAGATCTACATCCTTATTGTAAATTACTGAAAAACAATTGCTTACGTCACTAAACTGACGGCTATGGCTGGCTAGCGGATTGTCTTGATTTTTTCTTTCTTTTTGATCAAGCAAAAAGAAAAAATAGAAACTACAAAATATAATTTGGTGTTTAATTTTTATAAATAGGGTCTAAAACCTCAAAATATGTGAAAACCCCTTGATTTCAGTGTTTTTACATGAGCGTATTCTATAAAAAGACCTTCTAAATCTGTTTGAAAGCTGTTTTAAAGAATGTTTTATTTCTCAAGAGAATCCTAAATAGTTTTGATAAGAAAGGCTTGCAAATTGCAGGCCTTTTTTAGTTATAGGGGATAAAATCTTGAATTAATATTTTCTCGAAAATGATAAACCAAAGAAATTTAGTGGTTATCCTTTGACATCTACTCAAAAATATAATTCAATTATCAGGACATCAGCACATCATTTAATCCCTCACATAAGCCTTTATAATCAAATCTTGAGTAGGTGCGGTTGGGTCATTGGTAAATAAAGTTATCCTTTTAATTTGAGTTCCTCTTCTCCCTTTTGAATCGTAGGTAATATTGATTTCACCTGTTTCATTAGGGCCATAATTCATTTTAGTTAATTCTGAGACCGTGCAACCACAGGTGGTTTTAGTTTTGCGAATGTTTAAAGAGTCTTTTCCCGTATTGGTAAATTTAAAACTATGGGTCATTTTATCTCCTTCGTTGATATGTCCAAAGTCATATTCTTGTGTTTCAAAAACTATATGGGGAGCATTAGCCAGTTCTTCCTCAGTCATGGGCGGGAAATATTCGTTAATAGTAGCTATCACATTTATGGATTTATTGCTATTCTCTAGCTCATCTGTAAAAAGCGTTAAGGGGTCATTCATAAAACCCAAATCTGCTCTAATTTTGGGTAAATAACTGATTTCAATTTCAGTTGACTCTTTTGGCGGAATTACTGCTGGTAATTTGGTTACCTTGATGAAATCAGCCGAAATAAATCTATCTAATATGGTAACAGTGTCTTCAGTTTGGTTATATATTTCAACTAATTTACTTACTGGTTTTTCTGTGGTAATATTACCAAAGTTTATGAATTTGCTTTTTAATCTTATTCCTCCTATTTCAGTCCCAAATTCATCCTCTATGGTTTTGGGTTTCGGCTCCACATATCCCGAAATTCTCAATATTCTTGTTTCTGGCTCTCCAGAAGTTCTAATCGTAACGGTTTTAGCAAATTTACCAGGTCTGTTCAGTGGGTTATAGGCAACTTCAATTTTACCGGTATCCCCAGGCATTAATGCATTTTTCTCCCAAAATGGGGTTGTACAACCACAGGAAGCTCTAACAGAAGTCAACTTAATGGAATCTTCACCTGTATTTACAAATTTAAAAGTATGTTTTGCAATTCCTCCCGCTTCTTCTATACTTCCAAAGTCGTATTTGTCTTCTAAGAATGTGATTTTAGCGGTATTATTTTGTGCAAATACCGTAATGTGGATAAATAATAGGAAAACAATCGTAAATGAACTTTTAAGCAAATGGATATTCTTCATAAATTCGTTTTTTGTTTAAAACGAAGATACACAATTCTTCATTTTTTTGAACCTACAATTTACTTTGATTTCTTATTTAGTAAGAAATATGGCTTTTGTTTAGTTTTTAATTATTTATAGCACATGAATATGCCTTTTAAGAATTTAAGTTTATTAATATTACGATTAGCTGGTGGACTAATGATGCTTACCCATGGCTATCCCAAATTCAAGAAATTACTTTCAGGAGATTTTAGTTTTGCAGATCCAATTGGTTTAGGAGAGGAGTTTAGCTTAGTAGCGACTGTTTTTGCAGAATTTATTTGTTCAATTTTAGTAGCTTTAGGTCTTTACACTCGATTGGCAAGTGTACCCATTTTATTTACCATGTTAATAGCAGCATTGGTAGTTCATAGCGGTGATCCATTTGGACGACAGGAATTAGGATTATTATATGCAGCAGTTTTTTCTGTCACGGCACTGAATGGAGGAGGAAATTACAGTTTAGATAAAATCATTAGAAAGAAAAATTTATAAAATGTCACGAATTTTAACGGGTATTCAGAGTTCTGGGAAACCGCATTTGGGTAACTTACTAGGTGCTATTATTCCAGCTATTAAATTGTCTCAAGATCCTAAGAATGAAAGCTTCTTTTTTATAGCGGATTTACATTCGTTAACCACCATTAAAGATGCAGCAGTTCGTAAAGAGAATGTAAATGCGGTGGCGGCCGCATGGTTGGCATTTGGTTTTGATACTGACAAAAATTTATTCTACAGACAATCGAAAGTACCACAAGTGACGGAATTGAATTGGTATATGAGTTGCTATACTCCTTTCCCAATGTTAGCCAATGCACATTCCTTTAAAGATAAATCAGATCGTTTGGCTGATGTGAATGCCGGGCTTTTTACTTATCCTGTTTTGATGGCTTGTGATATAATACTTTATGATGCGAATGTAGTGCCTGTCGGAAAAGACCAAAAGCAGCATTTGGAAATGACTCGTGATATAGCCAGTGGTTTTAATCATCGTTATGGAGATGTTTTTGTCTTGCCTGAAGCTAGAATTGATGAACAAATTATGACGATTCCAGGTACGGATGGTCAGAAAATGAGCAAGTCTTATGGTAATACCATCGATATTTTCCAGACCGATAAAAAGCTGAGAAAAAATGTGATGCAAATCATCACGGATAGCACGCCAATGGAAGAACCAAAAAATCCGGATAACTGTAATGTATTCAATATTTATAAATTATTGGCTTCAGATGACCGAGTAGTTGAAATGCGAAAAAATTATGAAGGCGGTAATTATGGTTATGGGCATGCTAAGCAAGCACTTTTTGAATTGATAGTTGAAAAGTATGCAAAAGAAAGAGAGCTTTATAACCACTACATGGAAAACTTAGACGAGCTTCATAAGAAATTAGAAAAAGGTGAAGAGAAAGCTGCAGAAATTGCAAGTAAGACTTTGGGCAGAGTACGGAAAGTATTGGGGTTTTGAATTTTATAGTCAAATATTGACCAGTTGAATCGAGAATTCTAACAATTAATTCTTAGGAAAAATGAAATTTTGGTTTACATTTTGATGTTTTAATTTCAGATTTTCATTAGATTAAACTTTAAAACATGAATTATGAAAGTTGAATTGAATTTAAAATATGATGATTTAATAAAAGTAATTAATCAATTACCGCAAGAGCAAATGGAGAAATTACTTCAATCTATCAAGGCTGAAATAAAGCTCAAAAATGATAAAAAGGAGAAACTTAGAAAGTTTATCTTAAAAGCGCCAACTTGGTCAGAAAAGGAATTTTCAGCTTATGAAGAAGCAAGAAATCACATTAATAAAACAAGGTTAAATTGATACTTTTAGACACTTCGGTTTTGATTGATCTTTTTAGAAAGAAAGAAAAAGAGAATTCTTTTTTCTATTCCCTCCTTGATTATGAGGAGGACTTTGCAATATCTGCAGTAACTCATTATGAAATTGGAATAGGAAACAAAAAATCAAAATCCAATTATTGGAATCATGTATATGAAAATTTAGCCTTTTTAGATTTCAATCAATCTGCTTCTGATATGGCAATTGACATTTACTTAAATTTGAAAATGAAAAATAAATTAATTGACATTGCTGATATATTAATTGCTTCCGTAGCAATGTCAAATGAAATCTCCCTAGCAACTCTTAATATTAAACATTTTGAAAGAATTGATGGATTGAATCTAATCAATTAACTACATTCATTAATCTCCAATCTAGAATCTTTAATCAAACAAATGGATCACATAATTAAAATTGCAGGGGAATTAAATGTACGTCCCCAACAAGTAAAAGCTGTAGTAGAATTATTGGATGGCGGTGCAACGGTGCCTTTTATTTCCCGCTATAGAAAGGAAATGACAGGTACTTTGGATGAGGTAGCTGTTGCGGATGTTCGAGATCGAGTACAACAATTACGCGATTTGGACAAAAGGAGAGAAGCTATCCTGAAATCCATAAAGGAGCAGGAAAAGCTAACACCAGAGCTAGAAAATGAAATCAATGCTGCAGAAACAATGGCTAAACTGGAAGATATTTACCTTCCTTATAAGCCAAAAAGAAGAACTAAAGCTACCATTGCAAGAGAGAAAGGTTTAGAGCCTTTAGCGAAACTTATTTTCGAACAAGGAAATATTGATTTAGAGCTTGAAGCAGGTAAATATATAGATGAAGAAAAAGAGGTGGCTGATATTGAATCTGCACTGCATGGAGCAAGAGATATCATAGCAGAGTGGGCGAATGAAAATGCTGAGCTTAGAGAAGATATCCGTGAATTGTTTCTGGAAAAAGGAAAATTCCGTTCGAAAGTTTTAAGTGGAAAAGAGACAGAAGGGCAGAAGTATAAGGATTATTTCGAATGGGAGGAAAATGTGAAAACTGCTCCATCTCACAGAATTTTGGCGATGAGAAGAGGAGAGAAGGAAATGATTCTGATGCTGGACATCAGTCCGGAAGAAGAAGATGCTATTTTCATTATGGAAAAGCATTTTGTGAAAGCAGATAATGAAGCAGCTCAGCAGGTTAAGATTGCTTTAGCTGATGCTTATAAAAGATTATTGAAACCAAGTATGGAAACCGAAATCCGTATTTTCACCAAAAAGAAAGCGGATGAAGAAGCTATAAAAGTTTTCTCTGATAACTTAAGACAATTGCTTTTAGCTGCTCCTATGGGTCAGAAAAATGTAATGGCGGTGGATCCAGGTTTCAGAACGGGGTGTAAGCTAGTTTGTCTGGACAGACAAGGTAAATTATTATTTAATGAAGCTATTTATCCACATGAGCCGCAAAGACAAACCGCTAAGGCAGCAGCTTTGATATTGCAATTAGTAGAGAAATATAATGTAGAAGCAATTGCCATAGGAAACGGTACTGCAGGTAGAGAAACAGAAAAATTCATTAATTCCATTGGTTTACCCAGTTCAGTTACGGCTGTAATGGTAAACGAAAGTGGGGCTTCCGTTTATTCTGCATCAGAAGTAGCCAGAGAAGAATTTAAAGATTATGACCTAACCGTTCGTGGAGCGGTATCAATCGGCAGGAGATTGATGGATCCATTGGCTGAATTAGTGAAAATTGATGCCAAATCAATAGGAGTAGGGCAATATCAGCATGATGTAGATCAAAATTTATTGAAGGCAGGTTTAGATGATACGGTAGTGAGTTGTGTGAATAATGTGGGAGTTGAATTAAATACCGCCAGCAAGCAATTATTAACCTATGTTTCTGGATTAGGCCCTTCCATTGCTGAAAACATAGTGAATTATAGAAATGAAAATGGTGCTTTTAAGAGCAAAGAAGAATTGAAGAAGGTACCACGTTTAGGAGATAAAGCTTTTGAACAAGCTGCTGGGTTCTTGCGCATTAGTGATGCTAAAAACCCACTGGATAGCAGTGCTGTCCATCCAGAGCGTTATGATTTGGTCAATAAAATGGCAAAGGATGTCCAGGCTACTATATCCGATTTGATGAGCAGTAAAGATTTGCGAGAAAAATTGGATATGAAAAAGTATGTGACCGAATCTGTTGGTCTTCCAACATTGCAAGACATCATGCAAGAATTAGCTAAGCCGGGCCGTGACCCTCGTGAGCAATTTGAAGCTTTCTCATTTACGGAAGGCATTAATGAAATTAGTGATTTGAAAGTAGGTATGAAACTTCCTGGCATTATTACTAATATCACCAATTTCGGGGCATTTGTAGATGTTGGTGTACATCAGGATGGATTGGTTCATGTCAGTCATATTGCAGATAAATTTGTAAGCAATCCAGCTGAGGTAGTAAATGTAGCACAGAAAGTGGAAGTAACGGTTTTAGAAGTAGATGAAGCTAGAAAACGGATTTCTTTTTCCATGAAAAAAGATCCTTTTAAACAGCAATCTAAAGAAGAAAAGCCAAAAGGAAAATTCAAAAGAAAATCTGAGGAAAAAGCTCCAGAAGGTGATTTGCAAGCTAAACTAGCTGCCTTGAAAGGAAAGTTTGGATAATTTATCCTGATATTGCCTACCTTCCAAAAGAAGGTAGGTAATATTAAATCCTAATCCCTGTAAAAGTAATATCATCAGTCTGTTCTTGATCACCTTTCCAATCAATTATGGCTTTTTCCAGTTTTGATTTTTGTTGTTCAAAAGGAAGGATTTTTATTTCATCCAATAATAAGTTTAGCCTTTTACGCATATATTTTTTATCCTCTTTTCCTCCGAATTGATCTACATAACCATCAGTATAAATATATAATTGAGTATCTTCTTTAAGTTCCAATTTTATGTTTTTTGGGGTCTTAAATGTTGCATCCTTAAACCCACCTATTGAAAACCTTTCTCCTTTATAAGTGCTCCATTCATCTTTCTGAAATACAATCATGTCTATTCCTGCTCCGGAAAATGTAAGTTCTTGTGTTTTTGCATCTATACAAATTAATGCAATATCCAATCCGTCACTAGATGAGTTGCCCTTGTATTGCAAACTGTTTAATACGGCCTCATCTAAAAGATGTAAAATTCTGGCACAATCATTTACATCTTGTTGGATTATAATACTATTCAACAAATCATTGGCCATTACTGTCATAAATGCTCCTGGAATACCATGTCCGGTACAATCTGCCAAGACAAAAAAAGTTTTATCCTCTTTTTGGGTAAACCAGTAAAAATCGCCACTCACAATAGATTTCGGCATATACAGCATAAAAAATTCATGAAAAACAGATTGGATTTTATTTAAATCAGGAAGTATGGCCTGCTGAATGTGCTGGGCATACCAAATGCTTTTCATAATTTCAGAACTGGCTTCTTCCAAGGCCTGTTTCTGTTCTAAAATGCTATCTCTTTGAGCTTCAATCTCATCTCTGTTTTCTTTGATTTCAGATTTTTGAAGATTGATTTCTTCATTTTTTTGCTGTAAGAGTTTATGCGATTTGTTTTTAATTTGAAAACGGTTGTAACTAATAAAAGCCACTATAGCAAGCATCAATCCCAATGCAATCAAGAAATAGTTGGTGTTTTTTCTTCTGACTAATTGTAGATTCGTAATTTCTGCTTTATTGGTAAGCAGTTGGATTTCTTTTTCCTTTGATTGGATTTCAAAATTCTTTTCCAGTTGTGATACTTTACTGTTAAAATCTTGATTAAAAATAGAATCGTTCAAAGTCTTGAATCGCCTAAATGCTTTCAATGATTTTTCAAACTGCCCAATGTGTTCATATATTTCCGATAATCCTTTATAGGACTCTTTTAAAACGTCCAAAGCTTCTACTTCATTGGCGGAATTTACTGCCCTTTCAAAGTATTTACGTGCATTTTTATAGTCTTTTACTTCCAAATAACTTTCTGCTAAACTTTTGATAATATAGGTTTTATCATAATGTTTTTCACCTTTAGGGACAGCCAATAAAGCCTTTTCAATATAATACACTGCCGAATCCTTATCGCCATAGTCTTTATGATATATTCCAATATTGTGCATTGAATTATAGATTCCCACCACATCACTTAGCTTTTTGTCCATGCTGTAGCATTTTCTAAAGTACTTTATTGCTTTTTGTGGTTGATCCATTTTGAGATAAAGTAAACCTAAATTGCTCATGGTAGTGGATATACCTAAGGAATCTTGAAATGTCTCTTTTAATTTTAGAGATTCTTCATAATAGAAAGCTGATTTATCTAATCTTCCGATTTCATCATAGATAATTCCCACATTATTCATGGCCCTTGATAGGGACGGCAGATTATCCAAATCCTTTTCCAATTCCAATACTTTCAAAAAATATTCTAAGGTTTTTTCGTATGCGCCTAAACCATAATATGCAATACCGAGATTGTTTAATAATTGGATTTCAGAATAATCATCTTCTATTTTTTTAGCTAAATCTAATCCAAGTTGTCCATAAAAAATAGCTTGGGAGGGTTCTGATGTACTAAGATTGTAAAGCAGTTCTTTATATATATTGATGCGAATACTGTCTTCAATGTCTTGTTTCAAAACGTTTTGAAGACTGTCTATTTTTTCATTTGCAAATGAAATATAGGGTAAAATAAAAAATAAGAAAAGTAATATTCTAACTAGCATATAATAAAAGTAAAAGCTAAAGAGCTTCAATTTATTATAAATATATTGTCTATACAATTTTATGCTTTTATTACTTATATTTTAGTTGCTAGGATACCAATTTCTCAATCTCACTTCAATATCTTTATTTTCCGAATTAACAATGGATTTAAATTCCTCAACATCTGCCAATCCTCCTTGTCCCCTGAAGTGAAATGGGTAAACTATTGCCGGTTTGAATTCCAGTATTGCATCTGATGCTTGGTCAATTGACATGGTGTATGGTAAATTCATGCAAACAAATGCAATGTCAATGTTTTTTAATGCTCTCATTTCAGGAATATCTTCCGTATCTCCGGAAATATATATTACCTTATCCGCTATATTCAATAAATAGCCATTTCCTCTTCCTTTGGGATGCCTAGACTCCTCATCCACTGGAAGATTGTACATAGGTACGGCTGTAATATCAATACCTTGAAAAGAAGTGCTTTTATCATTGTTTAATATTTCAATTTCGGCATTATCAATTCCATTCATTTGTTGTGCAACAGCTTCAGGTACAATGAAATAGGAATTTTTAGTATTGAGTTCATTTAATGTGTTTTTATTTAAATGGTCACCATGAATATCCGTAATCAAAATCAAATCGGCATCATTCAAACCCTTAAATCCTTTTGCGCCACCATAAGGATCTACATAGATTGTAAGGTTTTGGTACTCAATTGCCAAAGTTCCGTGCAGTATGGGATGGATTTTAATATCCCCATCATTCGTTTTAATAAGGTCTTGAGCATTTAAGTTGAGGCTGACCAAGCATAAGATAAGTAAAATAATGTTTTTCATAGTATTTTTTCTTTTAAAAACTCTTGTTGGAATCCTTTGTTAAACCGCTCATCAAAATTAAATCATCACTCTTTCTTTTTTATGGCAATCGTAGCAATAGCAGTTTACCTTATCCTTCAATAAGCCCGATTTTAAAATAGATTTCCCTAAAAGCGCTCTTACAGATTCCTGGATGCCTTCCGTGATCGAAGGATGTGGATGTACGCATTCAGCCAGTTCCTCTATTCCTTTATTCATACTAATCAATAGTGCAACGGCTTGAATTGCAGCAGAAGCTTGTTCTCCTACTACTCGCATTCCTAATATTCGCATATCTTCATCATCGGTTACCAGTAACTTGATAAAACCCTGGGTGTTCCTTTTAGCTACAGCCCTCGCAATAGTTGAATAATCTGTGGTAACCACTTTATAATTCAAGCCTTTTTCCTGTGCGGTTTTCTCATTGTAGCCGACACCTGCCACTTCCGGATTTAAAAACATGATAGTACTGATGTTTTCATACACTAGTTTTTTCTTGGGGCTACCAAATATTTTTTCCACCGCATACCTTCCTTCCAATTCTCCCACGTTAACCAAATTAATGTCAGCAGTGATATCACCTACTGCAAAAATATTTTTGATTGAGGTTCTGGTATCATCGTCTGCCACGCCTCTTTGCCCCATTTTGACTGGTACTGCCTCCTTCCATAAATTCTCATAATTGGGCACACGTCCGACAGAAACAAGAGCTTTGTCCACTTCAAAAGTTTCTTGATGACCGTCTGAAAAATCCAATTTGTAAATTACTTTTCCGTTTTTTCTTTCAATGTGAGATAGGGAAGAATTTCTATGAATGTGTACACCTTGTGCCTCTAGATTTTTCTCAATCACTTCTACTACATCAGGGTCTTCAAATGGAAGAATTGAATCTCCTTTGTCAATCAAATAGACTTTAGTTTGGCCAAAACCGGAGAATATAGTTGCATATTCACAACCAATCACACCTGCACCTACTATCACCATGCTTTTGGGAAAATCATCCATCAATTCTACGCCATCACTGGTTAGAATATGTTTTTCATCTATTGGAATATTGGGCAAATACCTAGGCCTGCTCCCGGTGGCAATGATGATGTAGTCAGTTTCAATTGCTATTCGTTTTTTCTTTGTTTCAACTTCCACTATATGATCGCTTATAATGGATGCTTCCCCTTCCATAAAATCGATATATTGGCTGTATTTAGAATTTGTTTGTAGTTCTTTGAGGTGATTTGATAATAGGTAAACCCTTTCTTTTACTGCTTTTTGAACCTCGCTTTGAATTTCTTTCCAAACTGCTTTGGGAGGCTCCAGATGGTATCGGTCTAAGTTTTTACGAAATGCCAACATATCACGTGACAATTCCCATAGGGTTTTAGAAGATAAGGCTCCATTGGTAATCCCGGCTCCTCCCAATACTTTTTTTTCTATTAATAAGGTCTTTTTTTTCAAATCTACTGCCCGCATGGCGGCTGCATATCCTGAAGGGCCAGCTCCAATAATCACTAAATCATAATGCTCCATAAATAGCTTTCATTTATAAAGCAATATAAAGATTTATAAGGAATTAGTATTATTGAATGACGGAATCTAATTTGATTTGCCTAATCAAACAATTCTTTAACATTCTTTTCTATCTTTTCCGTCAATTCTCCTGTTGGCAAATCATTAGTGTCTCCGCCAAAAGGTTCTTCAATTTCTTCCGCTATCAATTCCACACTAACTAAAATAAAAAACACGAAAATTACGATTGGTATCGTTATATAATGAAACTCACTGATAAATGCTAAAGGAAGCGTAACCGTATAAGTGAAAATGAATTTTTTAATAAACATGCTATAGGAATAGGGGATGGGTGTATTTTTAATTCTTTCACAGCCTCCTAAAATATCAGAAAACTCCTTCATTTCTTTATCTAAAATTAGAAATTGGTTGGGTGTTAGTTTTCCATCCGCTAATAATTGATTTAATCTTTTATATAAAACAGAAGTGATGGCATTCGGGATATGTTCCTTAGTTTCAAGTTGCTTGTTTATTTCCTTGTCGGAGATTCCTAAATGCTTAATTTTAACGCCTTTTCTTAAATGATCTTTTAAGGCAAAAGCAAAAGCTGGTATCATTTGCTGGAAAAATTCTCTGTCTTTTTTATTTTCTCTTGAAATCATAGCATTCAGCTTGGAGGCTAAATTTCTTGAATTATTTAGCAACAATCCCCATAATTTTCTACCCTCATACCATCTGTCATAGGCCGAGTTGACTCTAAATACTAAAAACAAACCTAATACTATTCCAAGTAAAGAATGCACCACTGTGGTGCTATGGAAATCGAGTTCAAAATAATCCTCAATCAAAAAGGTTAAAATTGCAGTATAAATGATCATGATCAAAAGAAAAGGCATCAGTGTTTTAACTATTTGCTGACTGTAGGAATGAAAAATTAGACCGAACCAGTTTTTAGGATTGTATTTGATCATGATATATATAAATTGAATGAAAATATGATTTCATATATACAATAATATAGGATTTTATGTTGAGATTAAATTTTCTGTAATAAATTTAGCGTTTTAACCTTCAGATTATCATAAAATTAAAATGAAATACATACTACTTCTTTTTAGCTTTTTTAATTGTTTCCAGATTTTCGCCCAAATCTCAGCCGAAAAAATTGATATTGTTCGGGACAAGTGGGGCGTGGCTCATATTTATGCTGAAACTGATGCAGAAGTAGCCTACGGTTTAGCATGGGC
The DNA here is from genome assembly GCF_051117495.1 of Marivirga sp. Lineage (NCBI taxonomy): Bacteria > Pseudomonadati > Bacteroidota > Cytophagia > Cytophagales > Marivirgaceae > Marivirga > Marivirga sp. The sequence goes on from NZ_JBNPEF010000012.1 coordinate 12,120, forward strand.
TCATGCTGAGGATGATTTCAAAACGATCCAATCTACTTTGATAGCTGGGAAACTAATGGCTGGAAGACAATTCGGAAAAGATGGAGCAGGTATTGATTTTTTTACTCAATTTATTGGTGCTCCTGAAGTAGTTAAAGAAAAGAAGAATGAGCTTTCATCGGCATTTTTAGCACTGTTAGATGGCTATATTCAAGGAATTAATGCTTATGCCGAATATCACAAAGATGAAATTATAAATAGAAAACTATTTCCAGTTACGGATGATGATATGCTTACGGCTTTTGTTTTGTCACTTTCAGCCATGAGCGGAGCCGATAAAATAGTTGGAGACATAGTAGCCAATAAATCATTTAATAATCCTTATGTGGGAATAGGTTCAAACGGAATTGCCATTAGTAAATCCAAAACAACCACGGGAGAAAGTTTCTTAGCTGTCAATTCCCATCAGCCTTTCGAAGGGCCTGCCAGCTGGTATGAAGTGCATTTGAATAGCGAAGAAGGATGGAATATGCTGGGTTCTTTATTTCCTGGGAGTCCTACTATTTTTCACGGAGTGAATGAACATTTAGGCTGGGCGCATACTGTCAATCATCCAGATAAAATGGATGTTTTTCAATTGCGTATGCATCCAAAGAAAAAGGAACATTACTATTTCGATGGAGAAGTTTTAGCCTTGGAAAAGTATAAAGCGAAACTAAAAGTCAAGATTTTAGGAATTCCGATTCCTATTTCAAAAACCTATTATCAAAGCGTTTATGGTCCGACCTTAAAAAATGATCATGGTTTTTTTGCTTTAACTTTTGCAGCAAATCAAGATTTGAAAGCCATCCAGCAATGGTATGAAATGACAAAAACGAAAGATCTTGAGGAATTTAAAAGCGTAGTTTCACAACTTTATTTACCAGATTTTAATATAGTTTATGCTGATAAAGACCATTATATTTTTTATGTAAGCAATGCCAAATTACCTGTCCGGAATCCAGCATATAACTGGAGAAAGGTTTTAGCAGGTGATACCTCCGCTACCCAATGGAATAAGTATCATTCTTTCAAAGAGTTACCACAATATACAGATCCCACATCAGGCTATTTATTCAATATGAATAATAGCCCTTTTAATGCTACGGATTATGCTGAAAATCTTGATTCTTTGGATTTTCCATCAGAAATGGGTTTTTCTATAAAGGATAACAACAGAAGCATTCGTTTTCAAAACCTCATGAGCAAAGAAGAGAAATTAAGTTATGAAGATTTTAAAAAGATAAAATTCGATATCCAATATCCTGATGAATTTCAGTTTGAGGAAGATATCAATATTATTTTTGAGTTAGAACCCAAAGATTACCCAGTGATAGAAGATTATTTGAATATACTTCAGAACTGGGACAGAAGAGCTGAAAAAGAAAGTATTGGTGCAGGTTTAATGAAAGTGCTGATCAGTAATGCAAAAGATAAAGAAATTGATAGAGCCACAGCTGTTGAGATTGTTAAAAAATCCCAAGCTCAACTGATAGACGAATTTGGTACCATTGAAGTACCACTTAGTAAGTTGCAAGTCCATAAGCGAGGGGAGCAAGAAATGGCTATAGATGGACTGCCAGATGTGATTGCCCCAATGTACACTCAAAGTATGGGGAAGGGGTTGAAAGAGAAAACCTATGTCGGAGAATCCTATATTTTATTAGCTCGATTTGGGGAAGGTTTACCTAAATTAGAATCTATTATGCCGTATGGGACTTCTTCCAAGCCTGAAAGTCCACACTACACCGATCAAATGGAATTGTTCGTGAATAAGGAATTAAAACCGATGACTTTAGACAAAAAAGAGATTTATAAAAATGCTGCTAAGATTTATCATCCTCAGGTTGAATGACGGTCTCCATATAATGCTCCATATCGAATTCAGATAAGATAGTTGTCTTTTTTAAATACAAAGGATGCCTTGGGTGTCCCGCTTTCAAGGGATCTCCAGCAGACAGCCATTGACAATCATAAAATTGGCTCATGTTAAAAATATCTGATAAACAGTGCTTTAAAAAAGGTCTTGAATCTATTAAGTTACCCCACGCTGCCCATATAACTACTTCATCCTCTTCAAGAAAAGACTCAATTACCTCCAAATTCTCTTCATGATATTTCTTCTCTATTTTGTGATGCAGTAGGATTGGATCAGCACTTCTCTGAGGATAGAGGTTAAGCATATTCCAACTATCAAATTGGTTATGAAAGGCAATTCTTTCAACTGAGGAGATGGTTCCGTCATACCGTTCAGGTTTGGCCTGACTAGGATTTACTCCAATACATATTAGTGTCTTTTTTCCTCTTTTACCTAAAGAATAGCGGTAATTACCACTACTGTCAGTATCATAAATCCAGTCCATAGGGGAATATAAGTAATAATTTTAAAATTTATGTAAATAATACTTTAGGGAATTTCCTTTATCTATCTAATGTTTGAACATCCAATTAGATCAGAGTTATATAGGTAGGAATCCAAAATGGCAGAAACCTTTAATAAATGAATGTAAACATTAAAATTAAAAAGGCAACTGCCTGAATGTGAAATCCAAACAGTTGCCTATTTCAAGACAAAATAAACAAGAAGTATTGAGTAGGATTATTAAATAGGGCTTGCTTAAAAACGGTATAACTTTTTAAACAACCCCTAAATAAATTAATCTTTGTCTTTTATGGCATCAATATCAGCTGAAAGGTTATCATCAGGTTGCCCTAATTTACCTGCCTTCATTTTCTTGATATAGTGAGCTAAATCTTTTCTCACTTCACCAGACATAATATAGAGCCCAATCATATTTGGGACAGCCATAGCTAATATCATCATATCTGAAAAATCAAGTACAGCTCCCAAACTAACTGAAGCGCCCACTACAACAAATACCAAAAAAGTAATTTTATAGGCTAATTCTGATTTATTGGTCTTGCCAAAAAGATAAGTCCAGCCTCGCATACCGTAATATGACCAAGAAATCATGGTGGAAAATGCAAAAAGGAAAACGGCAATTGCCAATACATAAGGGAACCAACCGATTACAGAACCAAAAGCCTGAGCAGTTAATTTTACACCCGTTACATCCGGTACTTCATGCATTCCTGTAAAAATCAACACTAATGCCGTAAGCGTACAAACCACAACTGTATCGATAAATGGCTCCATCAAACCTACAAAGCCTTCTGAAGGGGCATTATGGGTTTTGGTAGCACTGTGTGCAATAGCTGCAGATCCCACACCCGCCTCATTGGAAAAGGCCGCTCTTTGGAACCCAATGATTAGTACTCCTAAAAATCCACCTTTAAGGGCACTTGAGTTTAATGCACCATTATAAATCGCTGAAAATGCAGGGCCTATATTTTCAAAATTGATTCCTATAATAACCAAGGCGGCCACGACATAAACAATGGCCATAATAGGCACTACCTTTTCGGTTACCTTGGCAATACTTTCGATTCCTCCGATGATTACCACACCGACTAAAACAGCCAAACCGATTCCAAACCAGAATCCCCAACCTTCTAAAACGGTAAATTGAGAAGCCATAATCTGGAATGACTGATTAGATTGGAACATATTTCCTGCTCCAAAAGAGGCACCAATGCAAAGTACGGCAAATATTCCGGCCAATACTTTTCCTAAACCTTTGATATTCCTTTTTTCAAGGCCATATCGTAAATAATTCATTGGACCACCAAATATTTTACCGTCTGCTTTAATTTCCCTGTATTTTACACCTAGCGTACACTCTACAAATTTGGATGACATACCCAGCAATCCGGCTAAGATCATCCAGAACGTAGCTCCTGCGCCACCAATTGATACCGCTACAGCTACACCAGCTATGTTTCCTAAGCCTACTGTTGCGGAAACAGCTGTTGCCAAAGCCTGGAAGTGGGTCACTTTACCCGGTGCATTAGGATCACTGTGCTTTCCCCTGGCTAAATCAATGGAATGTTTAAATCCTCTGATATTAATGAAGCCCATTCTTACAGTAAAGAAAGCAGCACCTGCAATCAACCAAACTACAATGAAAGGGATACTATTTTTCCTAACGTCTCCATTTGCATAAAGCAATGGTTGTTCCTCATCAAATTTGATGCTTGCAAAATATTGAGCTCCTTGTTCGATTAAATCTTTGGTATTATCAGGGCTAAAAATTACTGCACCTTCTTCTACATTAAAATTGATTTCCCCATCTGCGGTAGCCTTCACAGTATCAGCATCTTGCTTATCTATTGAAACAATAGCCAGCGGGTCTCCTTCCTTCACTTGCTCACCATCGGCTACAAGTTTTTCTTTCAAGATGAAAATTTTGTCCGTTCTTGCATTCCAATCGGGTGTCTTGATCATTTCCTGATCTGTCATTACTACAGGATCGTACAATCTCATAGCGGCAAATGGATCCCAAAATAATACTTTACCCATAAATTCCACTACCGGATCAAAAACAGCATTGAAATTTTCCGTAATGGATTCAGCCTCAATGGTAATTTTTTTATCAATAATTTGATTATTGGCATCTGAGATTCTTACCGTATATTCCTTACCTTCAATAAGTCCCGTAGCTTTTGAAGCTGTTAAAGCTGTGTTTTGATTGGACCATCGATATTGATAGGGTTCTTTTCCACCGCTTACTTTTAATTTTATTTCTCCATTATTGATAGTTGTGGAGGGATTTATAATTTCCACCTCTACTTTTAGGGAATCACTTGTTTGTGAATTTTTGGCCTTTAAAAATTGTGTTGTGGTTGTTAATATTAAAAAGATGAGTACTAATCTTAAAATTTTGTTCATAGATAACTTAAAAGTTAATTAAAAACTGATTTTAAATTCTAATATGCTATTTAATAATTATTATATAAAAGTGTTTAATAGCGATTTGATTGGGTAATTGTTACAAAAGCAACAGTCTCATTTTGAAATTGTTCAAAGCTAGGGATTATATTTTGGCTTACCAACTGATTTAGAATCAGTCTATATTTCCGTTAAAAACAATTAAAGAAACGTTTTTTAAGATGTTTTAACTATAAACTCATTTAATTACTATAAAAATAGTAAAATAATTTAATAAATAGTTGTATTACTATTTGAATAGTAATATACTTGTGATATGAAAGAATTGACAAAAGCAGAAGAACAATTGATGAGACATCTTTGGAAGCTCAATAAAGCTTATTTAAAAGATATAGTTGATGAATATGATGAACCCAAACCAGCTTATACAACCATTAGTACTGTAGTGAATGTTTTGGTGAGAAAAGGCATTATTGGGTTTGACTTACATGGAAAAGCCAAACATTATTATCCGCTCATTAGCAAAGAGGAATATTCCAATTATTCTATTAGGGGATTTGTCAATAATTTTTTCAATAATTCCTACAAGCAATTCGCTTCATTTTTCACTTCCAGAAAAGAATTATCAGTTAATGAATTAAAGGAAATTAGAAAAATGATTGATGATGAAATTAAAAAGAAAGGCAAATGAATGTTCTGTTGATCTATTTTCTGAAGGTAATCGCTATTCAAGCAATTTTATACTTGATATACAACTTGGTATTTCATAAAAGCGGAAGACATGCGATTAATAGGTTTTATGTAATCTTAGCGTTATTAATCAGTTTGACAATTCCTTTTGTAACACTGCCTAATTTCCAAACTAGTGAGACTGTAGTGGAAAATGATATGGCTATTTGGGATGAATTAGGGGATATAACTGAATATTCGAATACAAACATTGAGTTAATCCCAATAGAAAGATCAAATCAATCAGATTTTACTATGGAAGTGATTGTTTTGGGAATTTCATTGATCAGCATTCTATTTTTAATCAGGTTGATTTATAGCCATTTTCAAATCATCAAATTAAAAAAGCAATCAGAAGAGATTATAAAAAACGGCTATAGGATTTATTGCGGTGAATTTGAAAGTCCTTTCAGCTATTTTAATGCAGTATTTGTTCCTAATGGTCTTTTCAGTGAACCTTCATTTGACACAATCTTACAACATGAATTGGTCCATCTAAGGAAGAAGCATTCAGTGGATAGATTATTGATGGAAGTCATACTTTCCATATTCTGGTTCAATCCATTGCTCTATTTATTCAGGAACAGATTAATCGAAATCCATGAATTTCAAGCTGATGAGGAGGTGATTGCGTTACATAAAAATCCTATTGCTTATCAAGAAATACTTTTTCAACAAATCAAAACCCAAAAAGCAATTGCTTCAGCTAATTATTTCAAATTAAACACCATCAAAACAAGAATTAAAATGATGAACAAAAACCAAAAACTATCGACTTGGTACTATCTTTTGATATTGCCCGTATTTGCCCTAATTACATTTTCTTTTGCCACCAAAGATCGTGATGAATTTATAGCGCCTTTAAAAAAAGATATCTCAGATGTTTTTGAGTATGTGAAAATGCCATCTGATAAATATACGCCTTCAATTATGCCTGTTAAAGATTCCGAACTTGTTCGTTTGACTTCAGGATTTGGTAAAAGAATACATCCCATTTTAAAAGTAGAAAGAATGCATGAAGGTGTGGACTTTTCAATTCCTGTCGGTAAAGATGTGATAGCAACAGCCAATGGAACTATAAAAAAAGTGAATAAGTCCGAAACAGGCTTTGGAAATTACTTATCTATTGATCATAATGGTGGTCATCAAACATTTTATGCTCAATTATCAGAAATAAATGTTAAGGTTGGTCAGCAAGTCAAACGTGGAGAAGTAATAGCCTTAACAGGTAATTCAGGAAGTTCTACGGGGCCTCATTTACATTATGAAGTAAGAGACGCACAAAATAATTTTTTAGACCCATTAGATTTCATAAATGACTTTGATTTCAAAAAGCATGCTGGATCTGGAAATAATGAGAAAATGAAGTTAGGAAAGTCCAATCAAAAACTGAAGGTCGTAATAGATCCGGGGCATGGAGGAAAAGATGATGGTATTCAATCATCCATATTTTCAGAAAAGGAAATAGCTTTAAAAGTGGCTCATCGGCTAGCTGAAAAATTTAGTAATTCTGAAGAGGTTGAAATTATACTTACTCGAAATAAGGATGGTTATATTACATTAGAAGATAGGGTGAATTTAACAGAAAATGCCGATTTGTTTATTTCTTTACATATAGAATCCCATAAAGATGTAAATGAAAATATGATGCTGGCGATTTATAATGACCAAAATGAAAATGCTGAAGCATCTCAATATTTTGCTGATTTATTATCTTCTGAATTTTATGAGATTAACCAAAAATTCAAAATAGGTTATAACAATGGTTATTATGTCCTTAAGAATTCAAAAAGCCCTGCCATATTGTTTAATATGGGTTATATCTCAAATCCCGAATCTGCAAATTATTTGAATTCTGAAGAAGGAATAAGGCAAATTACTCAAGAATTAACGGATGCCATAAGGGCCTCAAAATAATATTATTTATCCTCCACTAAAGGCGGTATAAGGGTGATTGATAAACTTATACCGCCTTTTTTATGCTATCAATCGATAAAAAATACTCATTCATAGAAATAGTTTCAGAAAAAAGTATCATATTTAACTAATAATAAGCGACTTAAGTAATGGAGCTAAAAGCTATAGTTAAATATAAACAAGATTTAATAATACTATTCGTAGCCTTGGGTTATTTCTTTTTTGCCCGTTTAGGCTACTTTTTGGTATTTGAGGATATCTATATTTTACCTACCTGGCCACCATCAGGTTTGGCTTTGGCTTTTTTGATATTATTGGGACGAAAAGCATGGCCCGGTATCACCATTGGGGCACTTTTAGCCAATATTTTGGCCTATTGGAACACTGGTGATTTATCATCTGATTCCGTAATCTTGCTTTCCTCCGTAATTGCTGCGGGACATACTTTAGAGGCATTACTAGGAAATTTTTTAATTGAGAAATGGATACAGAAAGATCAGCTTTTCAATAAGTCTATACATGTCTTCAGATTTTTAGGAGTAGGCTTTATAATTGCTTTGGTTAGTGCTGTTATAGGTACTGGAGCGCTCTTTTATCAAGGTTTGGTTTCTACGGATGAATTCCTGACCCGTTTTGTTACATGGTGGGTGGGCAATTTAGTGGGAATTCTTCTTTTTACACCCTTTATACTGTCTTTTAAAGAGCCCATTAACAAAAACTTTAAAAGGGGACATGTATTGGAAGTGATATTTTTTAGTATTGCCGTTTTAATTGTATTTATACTTCTCAATCAAGAAACCCTCAGATATCCCGTACAGCAGTCAATCCCATTTTTAGTATTGCCCCTTTTGCTTTGGTTGGCATTTCGTTTTCACTTGGCAGTGGCCATGACGGGGACTATCATTATTGGTTTAATTTCCGTTTATATGACCACTCAGGATATTGGGCCTTTTGTGATGGAAACTTCCAATAATGCCATGTTGATTTTACAGATATTTTTGGGGGTAATTAGCGTATCCACCATCATTTTGTCAGCCACTCAAAGGGAAAGAACCGAAGCTCAAGATGAATTGAAAAGTCTCAATTCAAATCTGGAGGAAATAGTGCAAACCCGAACTAAAGAGCTTGAAAAAGAAAATGCTACTCGCAAAAAGGCAGAAGAAGAACTGAAAACCTCTAATTTGGAATTAAGAAAAATAAATACCGAATTGGATAATTTCGTCTATAGGGTTTCGCATGATTTAAGGGCGCCCATTGCCAGTATGTTGGGCTTATTGAATCTGGCAAAATCAGATGCCGATTCTGAATTGAAAACCACCTATTTGAATAAGATAGAGCAAAGTGCTAAACTTCAGGATACTTTTATTACCGAAATTTTAGATCAGTCTAGAAATGCCCGCTTGGAAGTTCGTAAAGAACCCATTGATTTTGAGCAAATTATAAATGAATCTTTCGAACAATTAAAATATTCCAATACTAATAATGGCGTGGAAAAGAGTTTGAATATAGATTTAAAAGATACTTTTTATTCAGACCCATGGAGATTGAAAGTGATTATGAATAATGTGATATCAAATTCCATTCGCTACCGAAACGGAAAATCACCAAAAATCGATATCAACATCTCTTCCGAAAACCATAAAACGGTCATTAATGTAAAGGATAATGGCAGAGGAATTGAAAAGGAACATATTGATAAGGTTTTTGATATGTTTTACCGTGCCACCGATGATAATGCCGGCTCAGGCTTAGGTTTGTATATTGTAAAAGAAACGGTAAGTAAATTAAAAGGAGAGGTTAAGATTGAATCCAAACCTAAGGAAGGAACTACAGTAAGTTTTATATTGCCTAATATGAAAAATTAAGTCTAATAACCCCTTATTATTTAAAAATTCCTAAGTCGAATAATTAGAATAAAATTTTAGTTTCTTTATACCGTTACTTAGCAAGTTAAACCTCTTTCTATGAAAAATTTATTGGTATTATTTGTTTTCAGCATCATATTTTGGTCTTGCAACTCTGTAAATAACAACGAAAACTCATCAGCATATTTTGATTTTGAATTAGAAATTGATACAGTTCAAGTTGACCCGAGGAAGGAGATTTTGATGGCTGGTGCTTATATTGATAATCCTACTGTCTCAGTTGATAAAACCAAATTCTATAATTGGGACAGAAAAAATTATGCTTTAGAAGTGATTGATATCGAAAACTATAAATTGAAAGACAAAATTTATTTTGAGAAAGATGGGCCTAAAGGATTACAATCGGATTATTTGTTTTCAACCAAATCTTTACCAAATAATCAATTTGGTTTTGAAGATAATTCCTCATTTAAAATTCATGATGTGCAAGGGAATTTATTCAAAAAAGTAGGTTTTGAAGAAGAATGGATAAGGAATGGCTTACAAGAATCGGAAAGCTTTGAGCTTGTAAATGTAAATGATGAAGGTAACGCACTTGCCGGCATACATTTTGGTTTTGATCAATATAAAGCCATCATGTTCATTTTGGATATAGAGGAACAAAAAAAGAAAAGTATTCCATTGCCTAAATTTCAAAGGCTGGAAAACTATAAAATTGTTTTGCATAGAAATGAAACTTATTTGACTAGTGTGAACCCAAAAATCTTCATTGATTTTCTGGGGGATAGCATGCTGATTTCAAATAACCATTTTAATGATACATATATTTACAAATCAGATCAACTAACGCATAAATCATTCGAACATAGATTAATTCCAGAAGGAAAGGAGAAGATTTACAAAAAGAAGTCTGAATCGCGGGAGGAAGTGGTTCAAACGGTATTTGACATGAATGAAGAGGTATCCTTTACTCGATTTTTATTTGATGAAAAGGAGAATAAATTTTATCGTTTTTCCAATCAAGCAATAAATGCTGAAGGTATCGATGAGCCAACTTGGAAAGTCTCGGTGATGGTTTATGATCAAGAGCTCGATCTAATCGGTGAAAAGGAAATCATGACATTCGATAATTATGCCGAACCTTTGTTTGTTAAGGATAGCAAAGTCCATTTCCATTTAAACATGGAAGATGAGCTAGGCTTCATAAGAATAGGATTGAAAAACTAACAACCTCAACACTTATAAACTGCATCACCTCAACACATTCTTATTTGCAAGTCCAAACATTTAATTTCAATTTTGCCGATTCAATTTGGAACTATAATCAAATCAATCAGTTTTAAACACTATGGCAGAAACATCTCATTGGACAGGATCCGAAAAATATTTATGCGACCCCGCACTAGCACAAGCATTTCATATGGCAAGAACTTTAGGCATGCCACTTTTGATAGAAGGCGAGCCTGGAACAGGAAAAACAGAATTGCCTATTCATTATGCAAAGGATAGAGATTTGGATTTAGAGGTTTATCCAGTGGGTTCAAAAAGTAATGTAGAGCAGTTTGTGGCTCGTTTTGATCACGTTAAGTATTTACGCGACTCACAGATTGAAATTCTTAATGCTCAAAGAGAGGAAAAAGGACTAGATAGCAAATTGACTACTGGAGACCGTAATCCTGATTCTTTAAATGATTATGTGGTAAAGGGCCCTGCAGCAAAAGCTTATAGCAAACCTAATTCTGTTTTATTAATTGATGAAATTGATAAAGCACCTCGTGAATTCCCTAATGACTTATTGTATGCTTTAAGCCATAGAAAATTCATTATGCCGGAATCAGGAGAAGTAATTGAAGTTTCAGAGGAAGATATGCCGGCAATCGTGATTACGTCCAATCGTGAGCAAGAATTACCAACCGCATTCAAAGGAAGATGTATTTATCATTATATCGATTTTCCTGATCAGGAAACTATGGGTAAAATCATTGAAAAGCATCATCCCGGTTTGGATGAGAAAGTAGTTAGAGTAGGATTGGATGTATTTTATCATTTAAGAAGATTAGGATTAGAAAGAGCACCTACAACTCGTGAAATTCTGAATTGGCTGAAATATATGAGTGATATTGCTCCAGCAGAAGCTGTTAAGAAGATTGCTGGATTGGAAGGAATTGGAGCCTTAATCAAAACTCAAGCTGATATGGAAAGAGTGGGAAGAATGATAGGTGCTGATGAAAACTTTGGTGCGAATTTGAATTAAGATATTCGAGTTACAAACATGATAATTAAAGAATCCTCGTTAAAAACGATTAATAGATAGGAATTAAAGCATTTGCTCGTCCTAGTTTGTGCCGAAAGCATCGCAATGCGGTAACGAGGATGCATAAATTAAAGCATTTGTAAAGTGAAAAAAATAGAAATTATGCTCAACTCCTTACCCGAACATTTCCGATCACATGGCCTGAAAGCAGATGTACGCACATTGCTTTTACTTAGAAAAGCTATGCAAAAAGGCTTGGTAAAGACCCTGGGTGATATTTATAATGTATTGAAGGGGATAATGGTGAAAGACCCAGCCGATATGGGGCCTTTTACCAAAGCCTATTATGCATATTTTCTATATATTCCTATCAAACCAGGTCAGACCTTAGAAGATGCCATTCTGCGTTCCGAGACTTTTCAAAAATGGAAAACTGATTATGTGGAGGAGGCAGATCGTGATTTTACAGATGAGGAGCTAGTCAATACTTTTCTGGATGAAGTTCATTTAACCAGTTATGACATCAAAGAAGTAGTTTCCGGTAAAGAAATTTGGGACAAAGACAATCCAGATCAGGAAGATACCGATCCCATTTCCGATGATGATGAGATTGCAGAACGAAAACTGGATAAAATGGCGGATTATTCCGAATTATCGTTGGAAGAATTGCTCGAGCGCATGGAAAAAGTCCGTGAACAGCAGAAAACCCGACATGGTGGAGGGAGCCATTGGATTGGAACTGGCGGAATTTCACCTTATGGACATGGAGGTGCTGCCAAAAATGGAATCAGAGTAGGCGGACAAGGAGGAGGGAAGATGGCCCGAAAAGTGATGAGCGATAAGAATTATTTTCCTATTGATAGAGACTCCACTTTAAACGACAACAATATTGATGCGGCATTGGCTTCCATCAAAGGTGTGATTGAAGAAAGTGCCACCGAAAAACTGGACGTTCCTCAAACTATCAAATCAGGCTTAAAGCGTGGAGGATTATTCATTCCGGAAATGTCGAGCGAGAAAAATGAGGAATTAAAAATTATCGTTTTGATAGATAATGGCGGGTATTCCATGGCGCCTTATGTTCGTACGGTCCAAAATCTCTTCCGAAAAATGCGCACTCGTTTTGCCCACGATTTGGAAGTATATTATTTCCATAATACCATTTATGATAGGGTTTATATAGATGAAAGAAGAACAAAGGTCATTTCTATTGAGAAGCTATTAAGTCACAATAAAGATTATAGAGTCTTTATCATGGGAGATGCCGCCATGGCACCTTATGAAATCAATTCCTTGAGTATAGAAAGTTTAAAAGCCATTCCGCAAAAATTCAAGAAATGTGTTTGGTTAAATCCAGAACCGCTTAAATACTGGCCACACACTTATACCATTCAATTAATTAAGCAATTAATTCCTATGTTTCCTCTTACGCCAGCGGGAATTGAAAGAGCGGTGAGGAGTATGAATAGTAGAGGAACGGAGGGGTGATTCTTGAAAAACTACTCTATTGCCTTCTAACTACAAATTCTAATCAGTGCGTCATCCTTTGAAGAAAGGAATCCTTTCTTATTGAAACTAAGCTTTAATATCCTATATCAAAGCTTAGATTCTATAATTTTATTAAATTCATTCGCAGTTTTGATTTGATATTTTAATCAGAAATGAAAATCAAAAGATTCACCCTTAAGTAAGATACAGAATCTTCAATAGTTTTGGATTGATAAATATATAATTCTCATACCTCAATTTCAATCCTTTTCCCAATAAACGGTGTCTATTGAAGGAGGTAAAATCCAGAGCATGAAAAAACACTTATTTCTATTCTTAATCATATTATTAAATTCACAAAGGCCATCATTTGCCCAAAATGATTCTACCCAACTAAATAATAAGCGATTGGGAATATCAGTAGGCTTAACTGCTGCTTCCTATACTGCCGGAGTGCTATATTTATCAGAAGTGTGGTATAAAGACCATGAGCGGGTGCCCATGCATTTTTATGATGACAATGCCGGCTGGAAGCAGATGGATAAAGTGGCACATGCTTATATTGCCTATCATCAGAGTAGGGCAGGCTATGAAATGCTCAAATGGAGTGGACTTAATGACAATACGGCCATATTTTTAGGTGGAAGCTTAGGATTTATATTCCAATTGCCCATAGAAATTTTTGATGGTTTGTACGAGGGTTATGGCTTTTCCTGGGGCGATGTTTATGCCAACTCTGCAGGCTCACTTTTATTTATGCTTCAACAGAAATTTTGGGACGAGCAAGTAGTGAAATTCAAATTTTCCTACTTCCCGACTTCTTATTCAAAAGTAAACCCCGGAGTTTTGGGCGAAAATGCATTGGAGAGTTTATTTACCGATTATAATGCCCAAACCTATTGGCTGAGTGTTGGACTTCATAAAATTATGCCCAATCAAAATATACCCAAATGGCTCAATTTGGCAATAGGCTATAGCGCAGGAGGGATGCTCTCGGAATTTAAAAATCCTGAATGGATTAGGGGAGAAAGAGCACCTGAAATCAACCGCTACCGACAGTTTTTCCTTTCGCCAGATATTGATTATACGCAATTCAAAAGCAAGAGTAAATTCTTGAACGGAATATTGGAAGCTCTAAATCTCACCAAAATGCCAGCCCCCGCAGTGGAGTACAGCACTGACTACGGCTGGGTATTTCATTTTATTCATTTTTAAGCATATTTCTCTACAATTTTACTGTTTTAGTCATTTTATGGCACTTCGATTGCTTTTTTATTAACTATTATTTCAGTAGATTTCTGAAAATATTATGTGAATTAATTTAATAAAGGTGCATTTATCCATTGATATTGGCGGATAAGTGTACCTGAAGGTGCACTTAGCGAGCTGTTGAACTAAACCGTTTCTTACTGGAAACGGTAAAATGAGGTATGATTAAATTGTAATGGTAAACAAACAAGTTACCATTATGAAAACTCAAACAAAAAGCAATGCCTTAGAGCATCTGAAAAGAG
>NZ_JBNPEF010000018.1:0-143296 GCF_051117495.1 Marivirga sp.
GACAAAACAGCGGGCCAGCGTTAGCAATTGCGCTGTAGCATTGTTTTGTCTTGATTTTTTGATTCTTTTTAATCAAGTAAAAAGAATAACCATTATTTGCTGTAAGGGGAGGATTCGAACCTCCAAGAAGCAGTTAGGCTACAGTTTCCACGATAAACTGTTTTGCAAATTATCGTGAAATGTCTGCGCTTTATCCCAAACCTCCACCCCCGAGACAGGAGGGCATGTTTGCCAATTCCATCACCTTACAATATTTAATCTTTTCAGCACTTTTTGCCTTTCTGATATTTCAAAGGTAATAAAAACATCAATACGTTAAATATTATTTAATATTATTTGAAAATAAATACAGTATGATTAATTTTATGATACTTTATTTAAATATTCAATAATTTTTGACTTTCAAACCTATGGAAAATTATCAACTTGATAATACCGATTTAGCCATATTAAACATCTTGATGCAGGATGCTCGCAGACCATTCACTGAAGTAGCAGAAGAAGTCTTTGTTTCCCCTGGCACTGTACATGTTAGAATGCGTAAAATGGAAAAATTAGGTTTGATTAAAAATTCTCAGTTGCAGGTTGATTTATCAAAACTAGGCTTGGATGTAACCGCTTTCCTTGGGGTTTATTTGCAAAAAAGCTCCTTATATGATGATGTAGTTTCAGCTTTAAAAGCCATTCCAGAAATAGTAGATTGCCATTATACTACAGGAGCCTACTCTATGTTTGTAAAAATAGTTTGCAGGGACACTAATCACTTAAAAAATATTCTTCACGACAATATTCAGCCCATTGAAGGAATCGAAAGAACAGAGACTTTTATATCTTTGGAGGAAAGTATAAATAGGCAAGTTCAACTTAACCATAAATAAATGCTCAACTACATCATCTGGAACCCCGATGGAACATTAATAGATTTTGGTTTTTACCAATTAAGGTGGTATTCTGTGCTCTTTGGGTTGGGATTTGTTCTAGGCTATCAGTTTGTAAAATGGCGTTTCAAAAGAGATGAGGTCAATACAAAATTACTGGATAACCTCGCGGTTTATTTAGTAGTTGGAACTATCATTGGAGCTAGACTCGGACATTGCATTTTCTACGATTGGGATTACTATCAAAATCATTTATTGGAAATTCTACTTCCTTTCAGCTTTTCTCCTTCATTTGAATTTATTGGTTATCGTGGATTGGCGAGCCATGGCGGAGGTGTGGGCGTTATCATTGCATTGTTGATTTTCGCTAGAGTAGAAAAAATCTCCAAACTATGGATTCTAGACACCATAGCTTTAGTAATTCCTTTAGCAGCTGTTTGTATTCGATTGGGTAATTTAATGAATTCAGAAATTTATGGAAGCCCTACCAATGTAAGCTGGGCTTTTATCTTTCAGCATATTGATAATATTCCACGTCACCCAGCACAGTCATATGAAGCCCTCTCCTATTTAGTGATATTCGGTGTTCTATTTTGGTTGGACAAAAAACAAAAATTTGGAAAAGGATTTATTCTAGGACTACTATTGGTTCTAATGTTTATAGCTAGGTTCTTTATAGAATTCTTGAAAGCAGATCAATCTGCCTTCGAAGCCAATATGACCCTCAATATGGGTCAATGGCTGAGTATTCCTTATGTTATTTTAGGTTTGGTATTTATTTGGTTTGGGGTGAAGAGGAAAGTATGAAAAATATCAGGCACTCGCGCCACGCGTGCGCTAACTGAGAAGATTAATAACTACTTAACATATAAGAGATGCGCTCCAACGGAGAAGTAAATGAGATTCTACTACAAAATACAAATGATTTTATTGATATTATAATTAGTAAAGGTAAGGACCACCAATAATTACCTAACATTCATCATTTCTATTAAGAATATGACAAAGTAGGAGTATCCCACAATTTATAAGAAATTCAATATTACCTCTTTAAGGGTAGAAAACATCATATAAATCTTTATACGTTTGTTATTAAATTTCATCAATAAAATTATATGCATGTTATGAAAGTATTTTACAAGTTTCTACTTATTGGTTTATTAGTTTTAAACACTGATTTTATAGTTAAGGGTCAAAAAGACAAACCGCGTTTAGTAGGTTTTAATACTAATAATGAGGTTGTGATCGGATACAAATCAGGTACTATTGCTAAATTCAGTGTACCAAATCTTGAGATTATAAAAGAGATAAAACCAGACGACAGAAAGAATAAAACTTCATCCGGAAGTTTTTCGCCTAAGGGCAACAGATTGGTTATTTACGATAAAAAAGTCAAAAAACTTCTTTTATACAATGCCCAGACCTTGGAAGAAATCACAAGGTTTGAAAATAAAACCTGGAATTATACTTTTTTCGGTGACGATAAAATTCTTATCGCCAAGGATATCTATGACCTAAAAACAGGAGAAAAGATTAAGGATATTTCTTATTTGGAAGGAAAAATAAAATACGGAGACTTTAAATTTAGCCCAAGTGCAAAATTAGGATTGAATTTCAATTCCGGTGATATGTTAGGAATGGGTGGTTATACCATCTACGACATGGAAACAGGTCAATGGTTAAGAGAAGGTGAATTAGGAGTAGATAATTCAGGACTGACTGAAAACTCAAGGTTTATAGGTGAAGATTCTGTTTATCTGGAATCAAGAGTTATGGCAACTCAGGATGCCTCTAGCTACAATTTATTTGCTGTTAATGATAAGGATTTCGTATTAAAAGAAAATGCATTTACTCAAAACGTTCCACAGGACAATCCTTATATAAAATCATCTAACAAACTAACTTTGGGCAATCATGGTAATCACTACACAAATGGTTCAGATATCTACATACCGCTAGGAAGTGACTACAGTTTTAATTATGGATATGGTTCAATTTCACCAGATCAAAAATGGACTGTACTAGTTAATAAAAAAGGTGAAATCAGGCTTTATGATCTTACAGAAATGAAACCAATAGAAGAATGGGACGGTGATTATGAGCAACCAACGGAAGTGAAAAGAGTAACAATAGAAGAATAAATTAAATAACTGATTTGAAAACCTGCTACACCAAGCAGGTTTTTTTGTTTAACAATATGAAGATTTTAAATAGGAAATAGCGAATCTGCAACTTAAAAAAGTTGATTTTTGAGTATATCTTATGCTATTTTAGGGTTGGTATTTATTTGGTTTGGGGGGAAGAGGAAAGTATTAAAAATATCAGGCACACGCGACACGCGTGCGCAATGTCGTTAAGTTAAGGCATTCCTCTTCTTTTTTCTGCCTGCATTTGTATCTTCACAATTGTATGGAAGAAAGCTAAGCAACATTCTGCTAATTGGAATGAATTTTAAGTTACAAGTTTTTTCCAACTAGAATAAGAAAAATTATGAGTGAAGCTATTAAAAACAGAATTCCAGTTATATAATTATTTTCATTACTCTTTTTACTAAGTACTTCTTTAATTCCAATTAAAGAATGAAAAATTAATTGAATTATTCTACCAATTTCAATTATAACGTTTTTTATCATTATCCTATCTTGCTATTGTTACTATATCAACTATCAATGATTTTAAATCTTTATCATAATTTTTATTTACTGAAATTCAAATATATTGATTTCAAGCTAATAAAACAGAAAGTTAGCGCACGCGTGTCGCGTGTGCTAAGATAGATTTTGCAATACCTACTACTTAAAACTTATCACCTATAACTCATAACCATCCCAAAATAAATCTTTCCCAAAACCAAACAATCCTCTATGCTATTTTGTAAATTAGCAGGTTATAAAATTAGAGGATGAGTTTAACAAAAGAAGCCCAAAATAAAGTTCAAAATACTACTACAGCAAGCCAAGATGAATATCTTGAAGTCATTGGCGCATGGGAGCATAATCTTAAAAATATAGATATTTCAATTCCGCGTGATAAGCTGGTTGTAGTGACTGGAATTAGCGGTAGTGGCAAATCAAGTTTGGCTTTTGACACCATTTATGCCGAAGGACAAAGGCGCTATATGGAAAGTTTTTCTGCCTATGCTCGTTCTTTTATTGGTAATATGGAGCGCCCTGATGTGGACAAAATTAACGGACTTTCCCCTGTTATTTCCATAGAACAAAAAACCACCTCTAAAAACCCACGCTCAACGGTGGGGACTCTTACCGAAATTTATGACTTTTTGCGTGTGCTTTATGCGCGTGCTGGTGAAGCCGTTTCTTACAAAACAGGTAAGAAAATGCAGCGCCAAACTGAAGATCAAATCATCGGGCATTTAATCAGTGAATTTCCCGATGCAAAACTGAGCATTTTAGCGCCAGTCGTAAAAGGAAGAAAAGGCCATTATCGTGAGCTTTTCCAGCAAATCCGAAAAATGGGTTTCACCAAAGCAAGAGTGGATGGTGTAATTTTCGAAATTGATGCCCGAATGCAGGTGGATCGATACAAAACCCACGACATTGAAATTGTGGTGGATAGAATTGTAGTCAATGAAAAAGACAAATATCGTATCACGCAATCTGTGAAAACTGCACTAAAACACGGAAATGGCATCATGATGGTGCGAGATACGGATGGAAATATTCAACATTTCTCTCAAAACTTGATGGATCCTGAGACAGGTTTGGCGTATGACGAGCCTGCTCCAAACAGTTTCTCATTTAATTCTCCTTATGGAGCTTGCCCGACTTGTAAAGGATTGGGAGAATTGGAAAACATCACTAAGGAAACCGTAATCCCCAATCCTAAATTGAGCATTAGCCGAGGTGGAATCGCACCTTTGGGTGAATACCGTGACATCTGGATTTTCAAAAAAATAGATGCACTATTAAAAAATACGGATGTTAACCTGAGTACTCCCATTGAGAAATTTCCAGAGGAAGTGTTAGATGTATTGCTTTTTGGAAGTAAAACCAAAGTAGAAGTAAATTCAAAAAAATATCCAGGCACTAAATGGAGCACAAGTTTCGAAGGAATAATCAAATTTTTGCAGAAACAACAGGAAAGTGGTACTGACAAAATGCGGGATTGGCTAGAGGAATACACCGTAGTTCAAAAATGCCCCGATTGTAACGGCCAAAGATTAAAAAAAGAATCACTTCATTTTTTGATTGATGGCAAAAACATCTCCGAATTAGCATTAATGAGCATCAGCAAATTAGGAGAATGGTTTAAAGATATTGAAAAAAGACTTTCTGATAAGCAAAACCTTATCGGTGCTGAAGTTTTAAAAGAAATCCGAAAACGTGTAGGCTTTATGCTGGATGTCGGATTGGATTATTTATCATTAGACCGACCACTGAAGACCCTTTCTGGTGGAGAAGCCCAAAGAATTAGATTAGCCACCCAAATCGGAACTCAATTAGTGGGCGTTTTATATATTTTGGATGAGCCAAGCATTGGTTTACATCAAAGAGATAATACAAAATTAATAGCTGCCCTTCAAGATTTAAGAGATTTAGGCAATACCGTGATGGTAGTGGAGCACGATAAAGACATGATGCTAGCATCAGATTTCATTTTGGATATTGGTCCAGGCGCTGGCAGACATGGTGGGAAAATTGTAGCGGCTGGAAGTCCAGAAGAATTTTTAAAGCAGAGAAGTAAAACTGCGAAATATTTAACAGGGGATTTAAAAATTGAAATTCCTAAAGAAAGAAGAAAAGGCAATGGTAAGAAACTCCAACTCAAAGGAGCTAAAGGTAATAATCTGCAAAATGTAAATGTGGACTTCCCTTTAGGTACCATGATGTGTGTAACAGGTGTTTCAGGAAGCGGAAAATCTACCTTAATCCATGATACGCTTTACCCAATTCTGAATCAGAAATTCTATCGTTCCAAAAAGGAGCCGATGGAACATCAATCAATCAAAGGATTAGAACATTTGGATAAGGTAATTGAAGTAGATCAATCTCCCATTGGCAGAACACCTCGCTCAAATCCGGCAACTTACACGGGGGTTTTTACAGATATTCGCGCGTTGTTCAGCAATTTGCCTGAGGCTAAAATAAGAGGTTATAAGCCAGGTAGATTCTCTTTTAATGTAAAGGGTGGAAGATGTGAAACTTGTGAAGGAGCGGGTATGAAATTGATTGAAATGGACTTCTTGCCCGATGTTCACGTTCCTTGTGAGACATGTAAAGGCAAAAGATACAATAGGGAGACGCTAGAAGTTCGATTCAAAGGAAAATCCATCTCAGATGTTTTGGACATGACCGTTGAGCAAGCGGTGGAATTTTTCACCAACCAACCTAAGATTCTAAGAAAAATTCAAACGCTTTCAGAAGTAGGTTTAGGATATATCACATTAGGACAACATGCTACTACCCTCTCAGGCGGAGAAGCTCAAAGGGTGAAATTGGCAACTGAATTATCGAAAAAAGATACTGGTAATACTTTCTACATTTTGGATGAGCCCACTACTGGATTGCATTTTCAAGATATTGAACACCTTTTGGAGGTATTGCAAAAATTGGTAGATAAAGGAAATACTGTTTTGGTGATTGAACATAATATGGATGTCATTAAGGTCGCGGATTACATCATCGACTTAGGGCCTGAAGGCGGTACTGGAGGTGGAAACATTGTTTTTACAGGTACTCCTGAGAAAATCATAAAATTGGAAAACAGCTATACAGGTAAGTTTCTGAAAGGAGAATTAAAAGGCTGATTATTATGTCAGAAGCGTCATCCTAGCAAAATTGAATGCGGTTTGACGCTTAGAATCGTCTAACCGCTAGGCTGTAGTGCTTGTAGTTACATTAATCAGTCAGACGGTGGAAAACCGTCAGACCGAAATTTCAGGCTTTGGTGTTATAAAAATTAATAAACCCACAAGTTATATACTTAATAAAATTGAATTGAAACCCATAATTTTTTCAATGTGCTCAGCATAATTTTTTATATATTGCCCGTATGGAAATGGATGAAGTAACGCTTAACTTCAATAGTGAAAGTTTATTGCTGTTAAATTTTTTGCTCGGCTTTATTATGTTTGGTGTGGCACTAGACTTGAAAGTCGAGGATTTCAAAAGGGTCTTATTAAATCCCAAAGCTTCTATCATTGGGCTCATATCTCAATGGGTTATCTTACCTATTATCACTCTAATCTTAATTTTTATATTTGACCCTCAACCAAGTATGGCTTTGGGTATGATATTAGTTGCTTGTTGTCCAGGTGGAAATATCAGTAATTTCATCAGTAAATTAGCTGGAGGAAATGCTGCCCTTTCAGTAAGTTTAACAGCATTGACTACTTCTGCAGCCATTTTCATGACTCCATTTAGCTTTGCCTTCTGGTCATCCTTTATTAGTAGTGCTGAAGGATTGAAAAGCAGTATCTCTCTCAATATATGGGATATGTTTTCTACAATTATTTATCTTATCGTTATCCCTGTAATACTTGGAGTAACCTTTGCTCAATATAAACCTGCAATAGCTCAAAAAATCAGGAAACCAGTCAATATCCTATCAATCGTAATATTTGCAGCCTTTGTGGTGATTGCATTTATGAAAAATGCCGATTATTTCATTGAGTTTATTCATATTATTTTTGTCATCGTATTATTCCATAATGGATTGGCTTTCTTAAGTGGCTATTGGATGGGGAAACTGGGAGGCTTGGAAGAAAGTGAGCGAAAAGCCATCTCTATTGAAACCGGTATTCAGAATTCCGGCTTAGGGTTGGTTTTAATTTTTAACTTTTTTGATGGTATAGGAGGAATGGCCATTATTGCCGGATGGTGGGGAATCTGGCATATAGTGGCCGGTTTAATAATTGCCTTTATTTGGTCAGGTAGGAAGGTTTTTGCCTAGCAACTAAAGCTCCTCATAATCCACATATTCACCACCTTTGAAATTTCCACCTGTTCTTTTCCCATTTTGATTGGGAATGTGGTCAATATTGATTCCGTCTTTGGATTTACGACCTTTGTTGTTTTGTTGATATTGTCTTTCTTGAGCCGCCTTGGCCGTTCTACCTAAAAAAATTCTAAATAGAAATTTCGCTACTTTAGAAAACAGATAGAAAATTAAAATTAAGACTAATAGATATTTTAATAGTACCGCCATAATAACACTTACTCTAGGCTCTTTGCCAAAATTCTTCTTGATATAAAAACAAATTCCTACTGCTAAAGTTTCAAATTCAGCAATAGGATTTTGTTAATTTACTCTTACTACCTACTCAAGTAAAGGTTTCGTTCTGAAACGATTTTAAGGAAATAATCATCCATTAAATCATCAATAAAATATATTGACTCTCCAGTTGATTTCATTTCAGGACCTAATTCCTTATTTACATTCGGGAATTTATTGAAAGAGAAAACCGGTTCTTTTATCGCATAACCTTTCTTTACAGGATTGAATTTAAAATCCTTCACTTTTTTCTCACCCAACATCACTTTTGTGGCATAATTCACATAAGGCTCCTGATAAGCTTTGCAAATGAATGGAACTGTTCTGGAAGCTCTCGGATTTGCTTCAATGATGTAAACTATATCATTTTTAATGGCAAATTGAATATTGATTAAACCTTTGGTTTCTAAAGCCAAGGCAATCTTTTTGGTATAAGTTTCGATTTGTGTTAAAACAAAATCCCCAAGATTATATGGTGGTAGTACAGCATAAGAATCCCCTGAATGAATCCCTGCCGGCTCAACATGTTGCATTACTCCTATGATATAAACATCTTCCCCATCACAAATGGCATCTGCTTCGGCTTCAATTGCGCCATCTAAGAAATGATCCAATAAGACTTTATTACCAGGAATATCTCTTAAAACATCTACAACATGCTCTTCTAATTCTCTCTCGTTGATCACGATTTTCATTCCCTGACCTCCCAAAACATAAGAAGGCCTTACCAACATTGGGAAACCAATATCTTTAGCCATTTCCAAAGCGTTATCCGCATCTTCCACTACCGTAAATTTAGGATAAGGAATATCATTATCGGCCAATAATTTGGAGAATGAACCTCTGTCCTCTGCCAAATCTAATGCTTCGAAAGAGGTTCCGATGATATTAATACCATATCGATTCAATTTCTCAGCCAATTTCAAGGCGGTTTGTCCACCGAGCTGAACAATTACTCCTACTGGATTTTCATGCAATATGATATCATAAATATGCTCCCAGAAAACAGGCTCAAAATATAATTTATCAGCAGTATCAAAATCTGTGGAAACAGTTTCAGGGTTACAGTTGATCATGATGGTTTCATAACCGCATTCTTTAGCAGCCAAAACTCCGTGCACGCAAGAATAATCAAATTCTATTCCTTGACCAATACGGTTTGGACCTGATCCCAAAATGATGACTTTCTTTTTATCAGACGAAACTGATTCGTTTTCTTCCTGGAAGGTAGAGTAATAATAAGGTGTTTGCGCTTCAAATTCTGCAGCACAAGTATCTACAAGCTTATAAACTCTTTTGATCCCCATTTCATGACGTTTCTTATAAACCTCACTTTCCAGACAACGAACTAAGTGGGCGATTTGCCTATCTGCATACCCTTTCTGCTTCACCTCCATCATCAATTCCTTTGGTATAGAATCGATAGAATATTTCTCCACCTCTTTTTCTAAAACCAATAGTTCTTCGATTTGCTCCAAGAACCATTTGTCAATTTTTGTGAGTTTTTGAATGGTTTTAAAAGGAATACCTAATTTAAAGGCATCATAAATATGGAAAAGCCTGTTCCAACTTGGATTTTCAAGGCTGTATAGTAATTCGTCTTGTTTTTTGAGTTCCTTACCATCTGCCCCTAAACCATTTCTCTTTATCTCCAATGACTGACATGCCTTCTGTAGCGCTTCTTGAAAATTACGCCCAATACCCATCGTCTCCCCTACCGATTTCATTGAGAAGCCTAGTCTTCTATCAGAACCCGGGAATTTATCGAAATTCCAACGAGGTATTTTAACAATCACATAATCAAGAGAAGGCTCAAAATAAGCAGAAGTAGTTTTGGTAATTTGATTTTTAAGCTCATGTAAATCATAACCTATTGCTAATTTAGCTGCAATTTTTGCAATTGGATAACCCGTTGCTTTAGATGCCAAGGCCGAAGAACGAGAAACTCTAGGGTTAATCTCAATTCCTATAATATCATCGTTTTCAGGGTTTACCGCAAATTGTACATTACAACCACCAGCAAAATTCCCGATACCTTTAATCATTTTAATGGCCAAATTCCTCATCTCCTGATAAACGGTATCAGGCAAAGTTTGAGCTGGTGCGACTGTGATAGAATCGCCAGTATGCACCCCCATTGGATCAAAATTCTCAACGGAGCAAATCACAATAACATTTCCTATATTATCCCTTAGGATTTCCAGTTCGTATTCTTTCCAGCCTAAAATACTTTGCTCAATTAACACCTCATGAATTGGAGAAGAATGCAATCCATCTTTCAATGCATTGTCAAATTCAGCAGGATCTTTCACAATTGAACCTCCAAGCCCCCCAAGGGTGAAAGAAGATCGAATTACTAAAGGAAACCCGATTCTTTGAGCTATTTCCTTACCTTGTAAAAAGGAAGTTGCTGTCTCACCTTCACATACACCAACACCCAATTCCTTCATTTTTAAGCGAAACAGCTCTCTGTTTTCCGTAGTATCAATGGCATCGACATCCACACCGAGCATTTTCACTTTATACTTATCCCAGACACCAGCCTTATCGCATTCAATGGCAAGGTTCAATGCAGTTTGACCACCCATCGTAGGCAAAACAGCATCAATTTCATGCTTTTCTAAAATTTCAATGATCGACTTTTTAGTAAGAGGTTTCAGGTAAATATTATCAGCCGTCACTTCATCCGTCATAATCGTGGCCGGATTAGAATTGATAAGCGTAACTTCAATTCCTTCCTCTCTGAGCGAACGTGCTGCTTGGGAACCTGAATAATCAAATTCACAAGCTTGACCGATAATAATTGGACCTGATCCGATAATGAGTACTGACTTGATACTTTTGTCTTTAGGCATGAGCTTTTTATTTCGTTTCGGGGCTAAATAAATTGGGCAAAATTAAGACGATAAATTTGAAATCGAAAGCAGTTTGTCATTCAATCTGACGATAAATTTTGCTTTCTATCATAGAATGGAAAAAAAGGGCATTTCGAGTACAAATAAATTTGTGCTTTTGAAAAAGGTAATCGAAATCAGCTAATGCTGTTACCTTTAATTTGGCTGTAATTCTAAAAAAGAAATACATCGCTCTAACCAAATATCTTTGCAAAACATTTTTAGGGTAAAAATCTGTATGAATCCAGCTAGCTTTTTCGGTTAAATTATTTTTAAGTTTAGTCATAAGGGAGTTTATGCTTGCTTCATTAAAGCAATCTAAAATAAAAGGAGTCAATATAAAATCAAATTTCTCATCAGATTCCCACTTTAGAACATCGCTATTAATAAATTCTATTGAAGCTTTGGAATTCACTTTTTTAGCCTTATTTAACATTGCTCGTGATAGTTCTACATATTTGATTTGATGGGTTGAGTTAAAACAGCTTAAAATATGCCCTGTACCCCCTCCAATTATTAGAATTTTAGAATATGAAGGGATAAATCCTAAAAAATAACGTGTTGCCTCTTCAATTTGATTATTGAAGACCATTTTTTTTAAAAGATTATACCAATTGGCTATTGGATCAAAATCAGCCATCTATTATGATTAATTCAATAATAGGCAAGACGAATACTATATCACCTATAACACGGTACCACTCTTCTTGCCTGAGCATAACTTCTTTGCTCAATACCATTGCTAGAACTGATGCCATTAAAATAAACATAGCCTGATAATCAAGTAAATCCACGGCTTTGAAAAACAAAAATGAGGAAGACCAAATGACAACAAAAGCAAACAATAAAAACAAAATGACCTTTCTGGAAAAGTCGGCACCCTTTACAGTGGCAAAAGAATTAAAACCCAGCTTCTTATCAACTTTATATTCAATCATATTGAATAAAATCAGATTAATACTTGCTAGAATAAAAAGTTGAATCCAAAAATAAATCAAAATAGGAGGAATACTTTGAATATAAGCCAGGGTTGGTAAACAGATTCCAGTTGCATAGACCAAAGCAATAAACCACTCCTTTCCCCAGTAAACTTTTTTTCTGATGAAGTGAATAAAAATGAGATAACAAAAAACTGCAAACCCCAACGCCAATCCATATCCTATCAAATAGGGCTTTAAGTTTTGCAAAATGAAAATTAAAACCATCGTAACAATGGCCATTAATCCAAATATATAAGGAGCATTTTTATAATGAATGATATGCCTAAATAAGGCATCCTTTGATTTAATTTTGCGGGCATCTAATAGATGATCTATAGTATATATTAACCAAACAGTAAGCCCTAATGCCAGAATAGCATAGGTAGGGATGTCTGCCTTAAAATAATTACCAATCCAGCGAGCACTAATGACCGCACCTGCCACTACGTCCAAACTAAAGGCTCTTATATATTGGTAAAACTTAGTAAACATCAGCGTAAAAATAGAATAAATCTAAGAATTTATTCATTTAATCGAACGAATTCTAGTTTTTAACGAAAAAAAAAAGGCGGTCATGTTTCCATAACCGCCTTGAATAATTTTGAATATCAGCTTAGATTTTTTCTTTAATCCTTGCAGATTTACCCATTCTACCTCTTAAGTAGAACAATTTAGCTCTTCTAACTGAACCTCTTCTAACTACTTCGATTTTATCTATTGCAGGAGAGATTAAAGGAAATATTCTTTCAACACCAATTCCACTTGAAACTTTTCTTACAGTGAAAGTTACAGAATTTCCTGAACCTCTTTTTTGAATTACGGCTCCTTGGTATTGCTGAATACGCTCTTTATTTCCTTCTTTAATTTTCACGTGAACATTAACAGTATCACCTGCCTTAAAATCAGGAAATTTACTTACTGCTTCGTGATATTCTTTTTCAATTTCTTTGATCAAATCGCTCATGGCTCTTTCTTTTTTCCGATAATGGTTTCGGTACTATGCCCGAAAAATGGAGTGCAAATATAAGGATAATTTTATTCTTTGCATCCCTAAACAATAATTTTTTATTCTTTTTTCAATAAATCCGGTCTTCGCTCTTCAGTTCTCTTCACTGCTTGCTCAAAACGCCATTTCTCTATGTTGGCCGCATGACCGGATAATAATACATCTGGTACCTTTAAGCCCTTGAAATCAGCAGGCCGGCTATAAACCGGTGGCGCCAATAATCCATCCTGATATGAATCCGTCAAAGCCGAAGTTTCATCTGATAAAACACCGGGCAACAATCTCACTATAGCATCAGTTACCACTGCAGCAGCCAACTCCCCTCCAGAAATCACATAATCTCCTATACTAATTTCTTTTGTAATATAATGCTCCCGAATCCTTTCATCTACTCCTTTATAATGTCCGCATAAAATCAACAGATTTCCTTTTAATGCTAATTGATTAGCTAAAGTTTGTGTAAACTGATCGCCATCCGGACTCATATAAATCACTTCATCATATTCTCGCTGGGATTTTAAGTCATCAATTGCAGTTGCTATTGGCTCAATTTGTAAGACCATTCCAGCTCCGCCACCATAAGCATAATCATCTATGCTTTTTTGCTTATTATTAGAGTATGCCCTCAAATCGTGGACATAAATTTCAACCAAATTCTTTTCTTGGGCACGTTTCATTATACTGTCAGAAAAGGGCCCCTCTAATAATTTGGGCAAACATGTGATGATATCAATCCTCATCTTCCTTTTCGTCTTCTTCCAAATATAATTCCAATAAACCCTCTGGTAAGCTAACCCTTAGAAGCTTGTTATTTCTATCCACATCCAAAATCACCTCATCATTGATAGGGATCAGAACCTCTTTACCTTGGTATTCCATTCCAATCAAGTCTTGATGCCCTGCTTCAAACACTTCTTTCACTATGCCCAACACTCCTTTTTCCGTATCCTCAATTTTAAATCCATCAATTTCATGAAAATAAAATTGGTTTCCAGTCAATTCGGGAAGATCGGTTAATGGTAAATGTAAAGTATTTCCCCTCAAGGATAGAGCATCCTCTTTATCTTCCACATCCTCAAATTTGACTAAAGCTTCTTTATTCTTAAGTTGGATGTGTTCAATAAAAAAAGGAACCAGTTTTCCGTTTTGCAACATGAATACTGATTCCATTTCTTGATAATCTTCCGGATAGTCTGTATCCAGAGAAATGTATAATTCACCTTTTAAACCATGAGGCTTCAATACCACACCTAATTGAAAGCATTGGTCAAGCTTCATGGCTGAAGGATATTAATCTTCTTTCTTTTCTTCTTCAGATTTCTCCTCAGAAGCTTCTTCTTTAGGAGTTTCGTCAGAAGATGATTCAGCCTTTGGTGCTTCTTCAGTAGAAGCTTCCTCTGCTGGCGCTTCTTCCTCTGCAGGCGCCTCAGCGGCCTTAGATTCCGCTTCAGCTTCTTCTTGACGCTTCTTGATGGCTTCAGCTCTAGCTTCATTCACTTTTGCTTCAGCTTCCAATCTAGCTTTCTTTTCAGCAGCTGCTTTATCAGCTAAAGATTTCTCTTTACCTTCAATTGCAGATTGCTTATCTTTCATCCAAGCCTCTAACTTCTTATCAGCTTCTTCCTGGGTCATTGCTCCTTTGATCACACCTATTTGCAAATGCTTCTTGTAAAGCAATCCTCGGTATGATAACATAGCACGAACCGTATCGGTTGGCTGGGCACCATTCATTAACCACTGAAATGCCTTGTCGTTGTCCAACTCAATAGCTGCAACAGGCGTATTTGGGTTATAAGTACCAATTTTTTCAATAAAGCGACCATCACGTGGTGCACGGGCATCAGCTACGACTACATCGTACATTGCCATTTTTTTTCGACCTCTTCGGGCCAATCTGATTTTTACTGCCATTTCTTATTTTAGTTTTAGCAATCACGAAGGATCACGTCCCTCTTTTAATTAGTTCGCAAAGGTAATGAAAAAAGTTTATAAATATAAATAGGGAATATTTAAAAACAGCAAATTTCCCAAATACATTTATTTTAACCTCATACGTGCTAATGATTCCTATATCGTATAAACCCAAGTGCGAGGGTTTTATTACACGTGTCCAAATAAATAATTAATCCCTCTCAAGAAAAGGAATTTCAATGTGAAATCGTGTTCCTTCATATTTCTCAGACTCCATTTTAATGGTGCCATTTAATTTTTCAACGGTCTCTAAGATAATGTAAAGACCTAAACCGGAGCCGGTACTTCTTTCGGTAGCCCTATAAAACATTTTAAAAACCTCCTCTTGTTCGTCCTTCGAAATCCCTATACCATTATCTTCAATTATAATCTCAGCATTTTTGGAATTACTTGTAACTTTTATCTTCAAAAAAGGATCTTCCTTTAAATCATCACTATATTTAAGAGCGTTAGAAATCAAATTTCTGAAGATCACTCCAATTCTCCTTTTATCGCTTATAAAAAGCCCCGATTGATTTACCTTAATTTCTTTCCTCACTTTATTATCACTATCCAAAAATGATAATTCATCTACTATACTTTTTATGGTGGACTCAAAGTCCACTTCATCACAAACAACTTCCTTGCGTTCATTACTGGAAAAATCAATGATCTCGGATATGAAATCATCAAGTCTTTTGATGCTCTTTTCCATTTTATCCAAATAAACATCAATGTTTTCAATATCTTTTCGAGATAGATTTATTAGCCCAAGTAAGGAAGCCAATGGTGATCTTAAGTCATGAGAGGCACTATAAACGAAGCCATCTAATTCACCGTTTACTTTGATTAATTTAGCATTCATTTTTTGAATGGCACTAACCCTCCATTTATAAATAGAATAAACTAAAAAGAAAGTCAATACGCCTACCATTATATAGAACCATAGCGTCTCATGAAATGCAGGTTCCACGGTAAAAGAAAATGTAGCAGGCTCTTTTGTCCAATAACCGTGATTATTGGTTGCAAACAAAAGAAAAACGTACTCTCCAGGCGCCAAATTTGTGTATTCAATCGATCTTTGACCAGAAACAATAGTAAAGTCTTTATCAAATCCTTCTAATTTATATTTAAATTGCGTGGTATGAGGCGCTAAATAGCTTAGTGAAGTAAAATCAAATTTATAACGGTTGGTTTTTGAATTTAAAATAACATTAGGTTTATTTTTGTATGTACTGTCTTGAGTTGTTAAACTTTCAACACATACTTCAGGCAGTTGCTTATTCTCAACCATTCTTTCTGGGGAAATAACGCTAACGCCTCCCAAAGTTGGAATATATAACTTTCCATTTGATGAAATTAATGATCTTACTGCACCTGTACATTCATTATCATACATACCGTCAAAACTATTCAACATTCGGCTATCCACTTTATAACTGGGGTCATCTAAAAATTTATTTATTTCCTCTCCATAAATTTTTATCACCCCTTGATTGGTCGTAATCCAAACATCTCCATTTTTATCTTGCAACCAATCAAACATACTTAAGCCTTTATACTCTCTGTCAAAGCCTAATTTCAAGACCTTATCATCTTTAATTAAAATTATACCTGTAGTGGTTACTGCCCATAAAAGCCCTGATTCTTCAATATGGGTATTAAAGACTATTACACCTTGATCATTATCTGTCAATGAAATATTTTTTATTTCACCCTTACTATTAAGTATTGAGATTCCTCCGCTGTGAGTACCTAAATATAAATTACCTAGGCTGTCCTCTTCAATTGAAAGGATAAAATCTGAATTCAGTCCTGTATTTTTATCTAATACCTCTACAATTTCATCATTCTTTATCTTGATTAATCCACCTGAACGACTTGCTACCCAAATAATCCCCTTCTTATCTTCTAAAATTCTTCTCAAATCTAAGGAGGGAAGTCCATCATTTAGACTGTAAAATTTTTCGGTAGTGCCTCTTTTTCTAATAAGACCCTTATAACTGGCAATCCAGACTGTCCCGTCCTCTTGTTCATAAACATCCCGTATTCCTGTTGGTGCCACAGAATTCTGGAAGTAATAAGGTTTAATTCCTTTTGAGTCTAATGTAAAAATATTTCCATCATCGCAACCGATAAAAAAACTGTTCCCATCTCTTCTTTGCGTTATAATATTTACATTGTCATTTTCAAGTCCATCAAATCTGTTATAGTTAATAATTCCCGTTTCCTTAAGTTGAACTAGTCCATTTCTTCCCGTAGCCAACCAAATACTGTTTTCTGCATCAATCATTATATCGTTCACCCTTGTAACATCAATAAATCCTAAAGAAGAAATGAATTCAGTATTGCCGCTATTTAGGTTAATCCTGCCCAACCCATTATCTGAACCTATCCATATATAGTTATTTGCATGTAAAAGACTATTGACTGATTCACCCTGCATGAAATCAAAAGAATATAATTGATTATCTACTATATAATTTATTCCTGATTGAGTACCGATAAAAAGTGAGTCACCAATAGTGACAGTTGTATTAATAATATCACTTAATAATCCGTTTTGATTTGTATGGTGATTTATTACTTCATAATCATCAATCACAAACAATCCATCACCCTCTGTTCCTAGATAAATAATACCATTATCCGCTTCCAACAATGAAAGTGCATTACTCCTTTCTATTATTGGATGCTTAAATTTAATTAAGCTGTCTTCTTTTAAGATTGACAATCCTTCATTAATTGAGGCGATCCATAAACTCCCCTCTTCATCTATCATTACATCCTCTAAAGAGGGAGGCAAATTCCCATTGCTTGCTTTTACCTGTTTAAAACCTTGCCTTTCATTATAGCTTATTAAACCACTACTTTGGGAAGAAAAATAAATTGTATGACCGATTGGGCTATGATAAATATTCCGAAATCCGTTACTTCTTAAAAAAGGTAATTGGTTCTTATCATAAGTAACCGTTTTATGACCATCAAATTTTTGAATGCCATTATAAGTTGTCAACCAGATATAACCTTGATGTGATTGCATGACATTCGTGACATTATTCGCAACCAATCCTACTGACTTAGAAGACCATTCTGTGGCGATTAAACGTTTCAAAGGAGTTTCATTCTGCAAAACACCTTGTGCCAAGACCACAGTTAAAGCATTTATAGCCAATGAAATAGATAATATATATTTTAGTATTCTAAAAAACTTCATAAACCATCCCCCTTTATAAGGTTAAGAATTTTACTTTAAATAATGAAGCAATTCTTTAAATATTACAAATAATAAGTGATATAACAAATGATTTAAAGAATGAATAATGAAAATTTTAAAATGTATAATAACCAACAAAATAAATTATTGCTCGTTTTGAACTGCTAAACACTTGATAATCTTTGTTATTTGCTTAATCGTTTATGCAATTTTAATAGTATTTTAGAAGTGTTTATATTTGCATATCGATAAATAAAACAATTCCATAATGGATAAATACACATACATTGCCAACGCCCATGGCAATTACATAGAGGAACTTTACCAGTCTTATCAAAATGACCCTGAATCCGTAGATGATTCATGGCAAAAATTCTTTGAAGGTTTTGAGTTTTCTCAGAAAGATTTTGGGGGAAACGGAAAAGCTACTGAAACTAGGGTATCATCAAAAGAGACCCAGGTTCGCAACCTAATTCAAGCTTACCGAATGCGGGGTCATTTAAAATCCAAAACCAATCCGGTTAGGGACAGAAGACCACATGATGCAAGAATTAGCCTAGAGGAATTTGGCTTAAAGCAAGAAGATTTAAAGGAAGAATTTTCCATAGGTCAGGAAATTGGTTTAGGAAAAACCAGCCTTAAAAATATCATTGAAGCCCTTGATAAAATTTATATTGGGTCAATTGGTTTTGAATACATGCATATTCGAGACCCAAAAATTGTGGATTGGTTTATTGATAAGGCTGAAAGTTCCAAAGGAGATTACCAACCTAAATTAGAAGAGAAAAAAAGAATCCTCTCTAAATTAAATGAAGCCGTAGTTTTTGAAAACTTCTTGCACACAAAATTTTTAGGACAAAAAAGATTTTCTCTTGAGGGTGGAGAAAATACTATTCCATTTTTGGATAAAGTCATTAACCGATCATCCGAATTAGGCACAAAAGAAGTGATCATTGGCATGGCACATCGTGGGAGATTGAATGTATTGGCCAATATCATGAATAAGACCTACGAGCAGATTTTCTCTGAATTCGAAGGTAGTACTGACCCAGATTTAACCATGGGAGATGGCGATGTGAAATATCACATGGGGTATTCAAGTTACATCGAAACTTCAGAAGGCAAAAAATCTTATGTAAAACTAACACCTAACCCCTCTCACTTAGAAGCAGTGAATTCCGTGGTTTTAGGCTATACCCGTGCACAAATCGATGATGAGTATAATGAAGATGTTAATGCCGCCCTTCCTATATTAATTCATGGAGATGCGGCTGTTGCTGGTCAAGGAATTGTCTATGAAACCACTCAAATGTCATTACTTGAAGGATATTCCACAGGCGGAACGGTTCATTTGGTCATCAACAACCAAGTAGGTTTTACTACTGATTATGATGATGCAAGATCTTCCATTTACTGCACGGATATTGCCAAAATGATTGATGCTCCTGTGCTTCACGTAAATGGCGATGATGCAGAGGCTGTTAATTTTGCGGCCAATTTAGCTGTTGAATACAGAAACAAATTCAAAAAAGATATATTCATAGATTTATTATGCTACAGAAGGCATGGACATAACGAAAGTGATGAGCCTAAATTTACACAGCCGAAATTGTATAATAAAATTGCTAAGCACCCGAACCCAAGAGAAGTATATGTTAAGAAATTAACTGAAAGAGGCGATTTAGATAATGATTCGGTCAAAAAGCTGGAAAAAGATTTTAAAAAACAACTACAAGATAGGTTAAATGAAGTAAAACAAAAGCCTTTACCATATAAGCCACAAAAAATTGAGGAAGAATGGGAACAATTAAGAAGGGCAAAATCAGATGACTTTTTAGAGTCTCCGGATACTTCCATTTCTCAAGATTTAGTAGAAAAAGTTGGCAAAGCATTAACTAGCTTACCAAATGGTTTTAAACCATTAAAGCAAATTGACAAACTTTTAAAAGAACGCAAGAAAAATTTCTTTGATGAAAAAATGCTCAATTGGGCTGATGCCGAATTGCTTGCTTATGGCTCTTTATTGACTGATGGAAATATTGTGCGAATGTCAGGACAGGATGTGAAAAGAGGTACTTTTTCTCACAGGCATTCTTATTTATTTGATGCAGAAACCAATGAGCCATATTGCAATCTTGATCATATAGAAGAAAATCAGAAAGAGCAGTTCAAAATATTCAATTCCCTTTTATCAGAGTTTGGAGTTTTAGGCTTTGAATACGGCTATGCTATGGCCACCCCAAATGCCTTGGTGATATGGGAGGCACAATTTGGCGATTTCGCTAATGGTGCTCAAGTAATGATTGACCAATTTATCACCTCAGCTGAAAGTAAATGGCAAAGAATGAATGGCTTGGTGATGTTATTACCACACGGATATGAAGGTCAAGGCCCTGAACATTCAAATGCAAGACCTGAAAGATTCCTACAATTGGCTGCCGAAGAAAATTTAGTGGTGACCAATATCACGACTCCAGCAAATCTTTTTCATATGTTCAGAAGACAGGTGAAATGGGAATTCAGAAAACCATTGGTTCAATTTGCCCCTAAATCACTATTGCGTCATCCAAAAGTAATTTCACCTATAAAAGAATTCACGGAAGGTAAGTTCAGGGAGATATATGAGGATGATTATGTAACCAATAAGAATGTAAAAAGAGTATTGCTGTGTACCGGTAAAGTTTATTATGACTTATTGGAAAAACAGCAAGAAGATAAAAGGAAAGATGTGGCAATTATTAGAATAGAGCAACTGCATCCTTTCCCTATGAATCAAATTGATAAGGCTTTGAAAAAATTCAAGGATCCTGAAATTTTCTGGGTACAAGAAGAACCTTCAAATATGGGATATTGGACTTATATGTTGAGAACCATTGCCAATAAAGCGGGCTTGCAGTTGATATCTAGAAAATCAAGTGCATCTCCTGCTACAGGCTATGCCAAAGTACATAAAGCAGAACAAGAAGCATTAGTCGAAAAGGCTTTTGACACAAAGAAATAAAAATTTTTTAAGATAGAATTCAGAGAAACATGAGTTTAGAAATAAAAGTACCGGAAGTAGGCGAATCAATCACTGAAGTAACCATTGCCTCGTGGTTAAAAAAAGATGGTGATTTTGTTGAACAAGATGAAATCATTGCAGAACTGGAATCTGATAAGGCAACCTTTGAATTGCCTGCCGAGGCTTCCGGAGTATTGAAAATTAAAGCTCAAGAAGACGAAACCATTGAAGTGGGTGCGGTCATTTGTGAGATAGATGAAGATGCCAAAGGCGGTGGTTCTAAATCAGAAGAAAAATCTGAGGACAAGAAGGAAGAAAAGAAAGAAGAAAAATCAGAACCAAAACAGGAGAAGAAAGAGAGTTCTTCTTCAAGCAGTGGACCGAAAAAGACAGGCGAAGTTCACGAGATGGTAGTGCCAACCGTAGGTGAATCCATCACGGAAGTAACCATAAGCTCTTGGTTGAAATCAGATGGCGATTACGTAGAAATGGATGAGGTTATTGCGGAAGTTGAATCTGACAAGGCCACTTTTGAATTACCAGCTGAAGCCAATGGTTTCTTAAAAATTGTTGCACAAGAAGATGACACAATAGAAATCGGAGCTACAATCTGTAAAATTGAGGTTACTGAAGGGGGAGCTCCAAGCGAATCTACATCAGAGGAAAGTTCTTCAGATGGCGATTCAAGCTCTGATTCTAAAGAAGATGGAAAAGAAACCTATGCAACAGGCCATGCTTCTCCTGCAGCAGCTAAAATACTGAAAGAAAAAGGAATTGATCCTGCTGATATAAAAGGAAGCGGAAAAGATGGTAGAATCACAAAGGAAGATGCTGAAAATGCAGAGAAGAAATCAGCTAAGCCAGCGGAGAAAGAAAGTAAACCATCTGAATCGGGCATAGAAACCAGCAGTATCCCGGCACCAAGTGGGCAGAGAGATCAGAAAAGAGAGAAAATGTCCAGCTTGCGTAAAACGGTGGCAAGAAGACTTGTAAGTGTGAAGAATGAAACGGCTATGTTGACCACTTTCAATGAAGTGGACATGAAGCCTATCATGGATTTACGTAAAAAATACAAGGAACAGTTTAAAGAAAAGTATGAAGTTGGATTAGGCTTTATGTCTTTCTTCACCAAAGCCTGCACAATGGCTTTGAAAGAATGGCCTGCAGTCAATGCACAGATAGATGGAAACGAAATGGTTTATAGCGACTTCGTGGATATGTCCATAGCTGTTTCTTCTCCAAAAGGATTGGTAGTTCCAGTAATTCGAAATGCTGAGAAGCTTTCTTTTAATGAAGTGGAATCAGAAGTAATCAGATTAGCCAAGAAAGCTAGAGATGGAAAATTGAGCATAGAAGAAATGACAGGGGGGACTTTCACGATCACGAATGGTGGTATTTTTGGTTCCATGCTATCAACACCTATTATCAACGCCCCACAATCTGCTATTTTAGGCATGCACAATATAGTAGAGCGACCTGTGGCAATCAACGGTGAAGTACAAATCAGACCGATTATGTATGTAGCCCTTAGCTATGACCACAGAATTATTGACGGTAAAGAATCAGTAAGCTTCTTGGTAAGAGTGAAAGAGTTATTGGAAGATCCTACAAGATTACTTTTAGGTATTTAGAAATGTAGTAAGTATTAGGTTTTAAGTTGTAGGTTTAATATTTGAACATTAATTTTCTGTAAATTCATTATTTAATTTTTCAACTAAAATAAAATAAAAATGCAAGATTACAGAAAATTGAGAATTTGGTTATTAGCAATGGAATTAACTAAAAATATTTATGAGCTAACTAAAGAGTTTCCATCTGAAGAAAAATACGGGCTCACCTCTCAAATAAGAAGGTCATCAATATCAATTCCTTCAAATATAGCAGAAGGAGCAGGAAGAAATGGTTATAAAGAGTTCAATAAATTTTTAGGCATTGCAATGGGATCACTTTTTGAATTAGAGACCCAAGTCGAATTATCATATAATTTTCAATACATTAAACTTGATAGTTTTAATAAAACGATAGATACAATTGACCAACTGAAAAAAATGCTATATCATTTTCAGAAAAAACTTACAACTTAAAACTTATAACTTAAGACAAATAGAAATAATTTATCAAACACTCTGTGAATTAAATTATTTTAGTTTACGGACATAAATAAATAAGAAATGTCAAAATACGATGTTACAGTAATTGGTTCCGGTCCTGGTGGTTATGTTGCGGCTATCCGCTGTGCACAGCTTGGAATGAAAACAGCCATTATTGAAAAATACAATACGCTTGGTGGAACTTGCCTAAATGTAGGCTGTATTCCATCAAAAGCATTACTGGATTCTTCGGAACATTATCATAATGCAGAAACTACTTTTAAAGAGCATGGGATTAACCTTAGCAACCTAAAAGTGGATATCAAGCAGATGATTAACAGAAAAGCGGATGTAGTCAAGCAAAATGTTGACGGAATTGCTTTCTTGATGAAGAAAAACAAGATTGACGTACATACTGGAGTAGGATCCTTTAAGGATAAAAATACTGTGGTGGTGACAAAATCTGATGGGAAGAAAGAAGAACTCAATACTGATAAAGTCATTATTGCAACTGGTTCTAAACCTGTTGAATTACCTTTCGCTAAATTTGACAAGAAAAGAGTGATCAGTAGCACCGAAGCCTTAGAACTTAAAGAAGTGCCTAAACATTTGATATTGATCGGTGGTGGTGTAATCGGCCTCGAACTGGGATCTGTTTACAAAAGAATTGGTTCTGATGTGACGGTAATTGAATTTATGGACAGTTTAATTCCTACAATGGACGGAACTATGGGTAAGGAAATGAAGAAGAGCATGAAAAAGCTCGGAATGGACTTAAAGCTGAAACATAAAGTCACAAAAGTTGAAAATAAAGGCAAAGAGGTAGAAGTTACTTTTGAGACTGATAAAGGAAAAGAAGAGACCATTAAAGGTGATTATTGCCTGGTAGCTGTGGGGAGAAAACCTTATACTGAAGGTCTTAATTTAGAAGCTGCAGGATTAAAAGCAGACGATAAAGGTAGAATTTCAGTTGATGATAATTTGAAAACTGAAGTCGATAATATTTATGCAATTGGAGATGTGGTGAGAGGTGCAATGCTGGCACATAAAGCCGAAGAAGAGGGCGTATTTGTAGCCGAAACCATGGCAGGACAAAAACCTCACATTCACTATAAATTAATCCCAAATGTAGTTTACACTTGGCCTGAAGTGGCTGGAGTGGGCAATACTGAAGAGGAATTGAAAGAAAAAGGCATAGATATTAAAACAGGTTCCTTTCCTTATAAAGCATTAGGACGAGCAAGAGCAAGTGGTGATTTAGAAGGCTTGGTTAAAGTGATAGCCGATAAAAAGACTGATGAAATATTAGGAATCCACATTATTGGAGCAAGAGCAGCGGATATGATTGCAGCAGGCGTTACCGCTATGGAATACAGAGCTTCAGCTGAGGATGTATCCAGAATGTCCCACGCACATCCAACTTATATGGAGGCTGTAAAAGAAGCTTGCTTGGCGGCAACTGAGAATAGGCCAATTCATATGTAATAAAGATGCTAGAGTCAAGAATATAGACTTGAAACAAGAAATCCGACAGAAAATTCTATCGGATTTCTTGTTTAACTTATTATAACTACTAAGCCACCCCTTTCCCAACAGGAAAAGCTCTATAGGCATAATACTGCATTACCGCCTCTAAGGCCGCCTGAATAGCCTCATTAATAGGTAACATATCTTTAGCTAATCTGAAATCTATCTGCATCAACTTTTGGTAGTAGTCTGTAAAAACCGGCACTTTGGATTTTGATTTCAACATTTCTACCGCCTTCTCATAATTTTCGGCTTGGCTTTCTTTAATCAATTTGCAAGTGACCATTCGTAATTGGCCATATTTATCTTTTCCAGCTCCATAACCAAATAATCTACATATTAATCCTCTATGTTGATATTCTCCGCAATGCCCGTGATTTGGATCATCTATAGCTAGAGGATGGTAAGCCATACAATTAAGAGATTGGTTTTCTTCTAATTTTTGATAAATCTCTTCTGCCTTTCCTTCCGAATACCAATGAAAGGCTAAGGGCAAAAATTCAAGAGGGGAAGCTTCAATATCAGGTTTGTTACAGCATCTTCCGCATCCTGAAATGCAATAAATACCAGATTCTTTTCTGAATTCAGAAATCTCAATATCAAGGCGTTTGAACAATTTCTCAACCGCCAGAACTTTTTGTTTGATTGTCATATTTTGGATGCAAATGTAATCTGAAAAACAATCTTTCAGTTCAATTTATCCAAAATTATTTTTCATGATAAAATGCTTAGGCAACTTTTACCACACAATACTTTTCAGAAAAGTATTTCTTACTGATTTCCAATATTCTTTCCGCGGTAATATTTCTGATTTTATTTACATAATTATCAAAATAATCAATGTAATCAGCACCTTCGGAAAGCTTTACCTTATAATTTTCTGATTGGTGGAATACAGTATCCAAACTGCTGGCTATTTTGCCCAACATATAATTCTTGATGGTCTCAATCTCCTCCTCAGGAACAAGCTTCGTTTTAAGCGCTTCCATTTCCTTATATACCTCCTTTACGGTATCTTCAACATGGTCAATTTTCACATCTGCTCCTATAATGTGGTAATCCAAATGTTTATAATTAATTAAAACAGAATAAATACCATAAGTGTATCCCTTGTCTTCCCTGATGTTTCTCATGAGTCGGGAACCAAAATATCCACCTAATATTTCATTGGCAATATTTAAATCAAAATAATCCGGATGATTACGTGGGATGGAAATAGCGCCCATTCTTACGGAAGCTTGAACTGACCCTTCCCTTTTAATAAGATTATCGTCTAATAAAGGAGATAATTTACCAGTATATTGAGCCGTGTCATTTGAAAATTCCAACATTCCCAAATGCTCTTCTAGGAAATTCAATATATCATGATCAAAATCACCTGCAACAATAATGTTAGGTTTTAAGGTAAAATATTGATTATAGTATTGTTCAATATCATCCTTATTAATATCATTCAAATATTCTTCTTCCAAGGTATTTGCATAAGGAGTGCCATTTAAAAGATTCTTTCGAAGATTCTTAGTAGCAATCAATGCATTTTTTTGATTGTTTACCCTAATCTTTTGAAGTTGCTGTAATTTTATTTTTTCAAAATCACCCAAATCAAACAATGGTTCTGTTACCGCACTTTTTAATACTGGTAAAAGAGGAGTAATATGCTCTTTTAAACATAATAAAGTTATAGTGGTATAATCAAAATCAACCGAAACATCTAAATGCGCGCCATAATGATCCAAAAGCTCCTGTAATTCACTCCCAGGATAACTTTTAGTACCTTCCACCATTAATTTTGCACAAATCAATGATTGACCTGGCTTTTTGTCATTGATCTTTCCCGCAGGAAAAAGAATATCAATTTTTAAAACAGGATTGGTGTCATCCTCTAAGATGTGAACAGATAACTCATTGGACAAATCCTTTATTTTTGGTTTTGTCAAGGATAACTCTTTTAACATAAAGGAATCAGGAGCTATTTGTCTGTCGAGCATATAACTTAATTGAAAATTTTAAAACTAGAATTAATATTGGTAACTATTCAGCTACAGAAGCTTTAGCCATTCCTAAACTTTCAAATTTAAAAACAGCTGTAAACCTAAGTGTTTCAGCCAACGGATTGTTTTGTTGAGTAGGGATTAAATAAGAAAAATCTAATCCAAGTACTTGATATCTGAAGCCCAATCCGGCTGTGAAAT
Source organism: Marivirga sp. (assembly GCF_051117495.1). Classification (NCBI taxonomy): domain Bacteria; kingdom Pseudomonadati; phylum Bacteroidota; class Cytophagia; order Cytophagales; family Marivirgaceae; genus Marivirga; species Marivirga sp. Next base: position 26,969 of record NZ_JBNPEF010000018.1, read on the forward strand.
ATTTTCTACCACCTTTAGTTGTATGTTCATAAAAATAACCGGTACGCACTGCAAAAACATTATTATACCAGTATTCAATTCCTGATGAAACAGTAATTTCCCTTAATTCCTCTTGAAAACCACCGGGCGCGTCACTAAAGGAGCCGAACATACCTTCTAGCAAGGTTGCAGGAATAGTATCACCTGCATTAGGTGTTGGCACCATCAATTTATTAAAATCCAGTGCGATAGTCAGTTTATTGTATGGATCTAGCTCTGTGGTAAATGCCGAACCGACTTTAAGATTAATGGGCAAAAATTGCTCGTTATCATCTCCGCTGTAAGACACCTTATTGGCGATATTGGCAATCTGTAAACCAGAAGAAAATTCAGAATCCTTGCCGTTAAATAATAAATCCTTAGTATATAACAAACCTAAATCAACTCCTAAAGCAGTAGCCGGACTAGGGTTGGATTGATTATTATTAGTGTAATTTCCAAATAAATTGGACCTAGCAAATTTACCTGTTAATGATGCGCTTAGATTATCACTAAGTTTTCTGGAATATGCAGCAGCAATAGAAAAATCTTTTGGAGAGAAATCCGTACCTGTACTTCCATCATCAGTGAAAAATATATTCCCCAAATCAAAATATTTCATGGAGATACCTACCACCTGTTCTTTATCAATCCTGTAATACCCACTTAGGTAAGAAATGGACATATCTGTTACACCTATACTCATCAACCATGGAGAATATGAAATAGAAGCTCCAATCTCATTTTCTACAAAAGCCAATCGTGCGGCATTCCATTGCATGGCATTGGCATCCGCAGATAAGGCCACTCCAACATCCCCCATACCGGCAGAGCGGGAATCGGGTGAAATTAATAAAAAAGGCATGGCTGTGGTAATAACATTTCTTTCGGCATCTTGGCCTGAAACCGTTGTAGGAGGTCCTGTGATTTGCCCTATGGCAACACTAGAAATGAATGTTGTAATGGTGAAAAATATTAAACTTGCTACTCGCATTTTTTCTTGATTTACTTCAAATATACTTAATTGATTACAATTAGCTTTTTAAATTGGTCAGTTTTTGCATTATCTTCTATAGAACGTATAAAAACCCTGACAAAATATATCCCGGGTGAAAGATTTCTTCCATTTTCGCCTTTCAAATCCCAAACGTCCTGTCTAAAATCTTCTTTGGTATTATAGCTATAGGAATAAACATTTTGACCCTGATTATTGAGAATTTGGTATTTCACCTCCATCTCTTTGTTTTTTCTGTTTTGTCTTAACTTAAAATTCACATTTTCCGATGCCGGATTGGGGAATATGGTAAAATCCAAAATCGATAACTGGTCATTGCCTATCACCTCGAACTCAACAGTTGCCTTTGATTTATTATTAAATACATCCATAGCAGTAACCGATATAAAATGTTTCCCTTTTGATAAACCTGATACATTATAATTCAAACTTCCCTCTTGGTAAGAATCACGATTATAATAAAAAAAGTCGTTAAGATTGATATTCTCCTCCCCTTCCAAATTAAAACTTATTCCCGGATTTACATTGCTATTGGAGATGCTAATCCCATGTTCATCAAATAAATCAATAATTAATTCTACATTACTACCAGTTTTATCACCACTCACAAATTCTCTGTCATTCAGATAAATATTGATATCAGGGCCAATATTATCTTGATTTGCCATAGAACTACTTCCGCCAATAAAATAATCGTCATTAAAACCACTTGCATCTTCAAGCCCCTCATCCGGTTTGGCATAAAGACTAAATTTCCCTTTATCAATTTGATAGTTTATTTCTTTAGGAACATAAAAAGTAAAACTGAAATCACCATTTTGGATGGTAGATTTCCCCCTATATATCACTTGGTCAAATGCAAGAAAATTGAATTCGTTTTCTGATGGGTCAATGGTACTGCTTTCTTGAGGTTTGTCGTAAAATTCGGCTGTCAATTCCCCAATATAACCATTAAGCTTTTGCCCTGCAGAATTTTCAACAATTCCACTAACTGAAATTTTTGACATACTATTAAGTGTATCTGTACTTCCATTTTCATTTACCACCTCTTCAATTCTTAAATTATTTTTAGGTTCGGCCAATGTAACTGCCGGATCTCCCAGCAAAATAAAATTTCTATTTTTAACCCCTACAATGCCAGAATTCTTCGTATTCTTGATGATATCCCCCAATTTCTTGGGTTCTCCACCTTCCTCTTTAAATACATTTTCGAAAAAGGAGCGATTGAGTGTAGCATTCGAACTGGATTCCACAGGTCGAGAAGTAGTTAACAAAGCTATTGCACCGCCATCTGCTTTAAGCAACATTTCCTGTGCACCAGACACTATGTTTGGATTATCGAATCTACCATATTCACAAGTGGCAGTGACAAACAAGGGTAAGCGATCTAAATTATTCCAATCATCTACCATATTTTTAGAAAGAATTGACTCATTGGTCCAGCTATTTTCAGATCCGTGTCCGATGTAATTCACTATTAAAGCGCCTTTTTCCACCATTTCATTAATAGCTTCCCGCATTTTGGGCGAGCGCTGCGTGCTTGCAAAAACCTCTTGTTCGAAAGCGCCTAAATAAAGCTTGTTAATATTATAAAATCCAAAATTATCTATTACATATTCACTCAGTATTTCTGAATCCCTATGAAATATATTGCCATCCTCATCATCTGCAATAAAGTATAAATCATTTCTCCATTTTTGAAATACTTGTGGGCTACTCTCATAATGAATAACTTTATTGATAGCATCGGAAGCTTCCTTTGTTGTTTTGGCAGGAATTCTCCCAATACCAATATCGATATCATCTATATTATCGAATTCCTCCTCCCAAAAGCCTTCATTTTCATCCATAAAGCCATAAAAGTCATCAGATGCATAAGTGAAAACAGGATGAAGCGAATTTCTGGATTCATATACAGGAACCAAATTGGTGTTATTGGCAACCCTATCTTTGTAATCGTAAGAAGAAGCACCCAGCATCAATACATATTTCAATTTATCAGGGTTTTTATCATAAAAATATTTGATATAGTTCCGAATGGCGGAAACATCTCCCCTGCCCGACCCAAATTCATTAAATATTTGACTGACTTTTGCTACCTCCACCGAATAGGCATTATGACTTCTTCTAAAATTTGCCAACTTATTAGCTTCTTCTATAAAACCATCATAAGTGATTATGAGGTAATCGGGACTATTTGCTGTTTTAATATTTTGACTACTTAATTCTTCTATAAAAGATAGATCATGAGCTGTTGATTGATCAAAAACCACAAATTTTCTTTCCTGAAGTTCCTCTGTCTGAGTAAACACATACTTTTGATTTTGAAAACTTAATTCTTTATAATTCATCAAATCCGTTACATCCCAAACTGAATGATTTGTATTAAGTCCTTCAATATTCAATTCATAATTTCCAAGCTGCTGAAAGTCCTTATTCCTAATCACAATCTGCGCATCACCAATCTTTAATTTTTCCGGCACTGTTAAAAAAAGATAATCCAAATAACCTTCCGATCTTCCAGTTCCCAAAGCCTCATGAGAAATGCCAACTGAAAGTTCATTGCCCGATAAAAGTGAGCTCACTATTGTAGAATAGTTGTTTACGATTTCTCCTTTTTGCCGATAGGGGAAAACCGTGAAGTCAGACACTTGGGGCATTTCCACAGAAGCCAAATCAAAATCATTAATCGAAATATTTAAATTAGCAGGGTCGTAAGTTTGGACCATATATTGAGTAGTTAATGTAAGCTCTTTGGATTGTGCTAATTCATTTGATAAATTAAATGAAAAATTTTGAGAGCGATTAACATTAAAGGATTCACCAAACCATTGCCTGCCAGAGCGTAAAATATTGGTTTCATCTATTTCATGGAAATAAACTGCATCGTACCAATCTATAATCTTATCTGAAGGAGCATCGATAGATGATTTGGACTCAATGGTTTTTATATTATTTGCGTTTAAATCAATGAAATAGTATAAAGAATCACTATATAAATTATTGCTGTATTGATAAGCTTCTTCTTCAAAATTATAATTAATATTTTGAACTGCATCAGCATAGAAATAGATGAGCTCTCCATTTTCAAAAATGTTATTGCTGTTTGCTTCAATTTTTACTGGTATAGGCTGGGGATCAATAGGATAGTCCACAGCATTTGATTGAGGGATATGACCACCAGGCATTCCATAAACCTGAATATTATTTGGGTTTAACTCATTTGGATTTAAACCTATGGATTCAATAAAGGCCAAATCAATTTTATGTACCCCTTCATTTACAGTTGCCACTTTTATAATACCTTCCTTTTCTAAAATAGACTGGCTATTTAGAAAGTGAAAAGAATTGATGGTCAATATAATACTTAGAAAATACTTCATTATTTTATTAAATCACTGAACTAACAGCTTTTACATAAAATTAATTTCTTTTGAAGAATGTAAACTTAATCACCGATAATAAAATATAAAGCAGGATAACGACAGGTATGGCAGAAAATTGAAAAATACTTATTAAAACTACTGCCATAATAATCGTGAGATATCTAAAAATATTTTCCCGAATATTGAAGTTTTTGAACTTTAGTGCAATCATTGGTATTTCGGCTACCAGTAATAAGGAGAAAACAACGGCTATAATTAGCAATGAGGGCGTTTCAAATAGAAATCCCAGTTTTTCATAATCTTTTAGAAAAACTAAAAAGCCAAGAAGCAATGCATTGGCTGGGGTAGGAAGTCCAATAAATTCCTCTGATTGGCGTGTATCTATATTGAATTTTGCCAATCTGAGCGCAGAAAAAACGGCAATTAAAAAAGCGGTGAAGCTTAGAATCCCCGCATCATTCATTTGTAAAAATTGGAAAAGTACATATGACGGTAAAAAACCAAAAGTCACCATGTCAGCTAAAGAATCCAATTGTTTTCCAATTTCAGAATGAACTTTTAACAATCTGGCCAACATACCATCCAAAAAATCAAATATGGCGGCTAAGACTATGCAGAAGGCTACCCATTCGAATTGAAATTGACTAGCAAAATACACTCCCACTGCCCCCGTAAATAGGTTGGCCGCTGTGATTGTATTAGGAATATTCTTTTTTATCATAACAATCTATTTGATGGCACAGAAAGGATTACTAGCTTTTTCTTTCCCCAAAGTAGTTTCAGGTCCATGACCACAATAAACTTTTACGTCATCATGATATTTAAAAAGTTTATTTTGAATACTGCTAATCAGCGTATCGTGGTCGCCCCCTGGAAGGTCTGTTCTTCCTATACTACCATCAAATAAAACGTCCCCACCTATAAAAACTTTTTCGGCTTCATTCATGAAACCGATATGACCTGGTGCATGCCCGGGCAAAAACAATACTTCGAATTCAATATCTCCAATATTATGAGTATCCCCTTCTTTCAAAAAATGGTCAGGTTGCGTAGGTTGATAATTTGCAAAACCATAAGAAGCAGCATAACTTGGAACCGCCTCCAAAATTGGTAAATCCTTTTCGTGCATGTATAACTCCACCCCGAATTTATCTTTCACAAAAGCATTTCCCAATACGTGATCAATATGACAGTGGGTATTTATTAATTGTCGCACATATAAAACCTCCGATTTTATGAAATTCACCAGCTCATCTTGCTCGTAACCTTCATAACATCCCGGATCAATAATGGCCGCATTTTTATTATCATCATAAACCACGTAGGTGTTTTCCATAAATGGATTAAAAACAAATTGCTTGATGTTTATCATTTCCTTAAAGTTTGGTGCAAATTTGTTGAAATTAAAACTGATAGCCTAAAATAAGAATTACTAAATGGAATCTTAAAGCAAAGGATAAATAAAAAGCGGAAGTAATTTAAACTTAAACGCCCTTAAAAACCTTATTGTATAACTGTAAAAATTGATTCTTAAAAATATATGCAAATTGATTATATTATTGTGGGTCACGGATTGGCTTCGGTAGCTGTCGTGGAACATCTTAAAAAATACAGTAAATCATTTTTAGTTTTTTCAGATGAAAATCCAAACGCTAGTTCTAAAGTGGCAGCGGGCTTATATAATCCTGTAACAGGCAGAAAAATGAAACAAACATGGAAGGCCACTGAGCTATTTCCATATTTAGAGGAATTCTATAGTGGTTTAGAAAAATCAACACAAGGTAAATTCCTTCATAAAAAAGCTATTTACAGACCGTTTCTATCATTGGAAGATCAAAATGATTGGATGGCCAAAACAAATAGAAGTGATCATTTCATTAATGCAACATATACTGTTTCCCACTTTCCTGAATACATCAATGATGAATTCGGTGGCATTTTATTGAACAGAAGCGGTTTTTTGGATGTAAAGGAAATGCTCGAATGCCATAGGTCTAAACTTATATCCGATAAACAATTTAGAAATGAAAGACTAGATTTTGAAAAATTAGATATAAAGGAAGACAGAATATTGTATAATGATATCCAAAGCAAGAGCATCATTTTTTGTGATGGTCCTTTGAGTAAAAATCCATTTTTTGATTGGCTGCCAACTGCCCCAGTTAAGGGTGAAATCCTTCATATTAAAACCGAAAAGCCATTACCTAATGAAGTGATCTTCAACAGAGGTGTTTTTTTAGTTAAAAGCCCAAAACATGATTACTACAGAGTAGGCGCTACTTACGAATGGAACAACCTTGATTATGAACCAACTGAAAAAGCAAGAAAGCAATTAACAGATAAATTGGATGATCTATTGAACATAAAATATGAGGTTTTAGAGCAAGTAGCGGGGATTAGACCTGCATCCAAAGATAGGCGACCATTAATTGGAAACCATCCTGAATTGAAGAACGTATTTATTTTCAATGGTTTAGGAACTAAAGGCGTTTCTTTAGCACCTTTTTTTGCTAATGAATTCGTTGAGTCAATAATTAATTTAAAAAAATTGAACGATGAAGTAAACATAAATCGTTATTATCCATTATATTCAAGTTAGTATGAATAGGAATTTTTTAAAATGCGCTTTATTTGTTTTAGGCTTCACATTTATGTTGACGCCAAATCTTTTATTTGCGCAAAACAGTGAAGAAACTTTTGGCAAGAGTAGAATTCAATACCGATATTTTGAATGGAAATATTATAGTACACCTCATTTCGATATTTACTATTACTACGGTGGTCAAAAATTAGCTAAGCAATTAGCAGAAAATATTGAAGAGGATTTTTTGCGCATAACCGATATAATGGGCTATGCTCCTTACAGCAAGACCAAAATCTTTTTATTTAATAGCAATTTAGATTACAACCAAAGCAATGTTGGTCTTAACGAGGCCCAATTTGACATAAGCGGACAAACTAACTTCTTGAAAACACATATAGAATTAGCTTTTTCCGGATCCTATCAAGAATTTAAAGAAGAACTAATCTATAAGGTTTCAAAGCTTTATGTAAAAGACATGTTATTTGGCGGTGGGTTGGTCTCTGAAGTTTTTCAATCAAATTCATTATTTACAGTTCCTGATTGGTTTATAAGTGGAATTGCCGCCTATATCGCCTATGGGTGGAATGCAGAAATGGACGATTTTGTAAGAAATTTCATGGTTGACAATAGCGCCAAACATATAGATAAATTAGAAGGTAAAGAAGCAGAACTTGCCGGACAATCTTTATGGAATTTTATATCAGAAAAATATGGGCGAATTAATATCTCCAACATTTTAAATTTAACAAGGATTATCCGAAATGAGGAAAAAAGTATTACTAACACATTGGGAATACCTTTTAAAGCATTTCTAAATGAATATAGATATTTCTATGTCAATAATTTTTCGGACATGGAAACAGAAAAACCTTCCAAGAAAAACCAAATTTCAAAACCGTGGAAAGGGAATTTAGATTATAGTTCCAAAATCAGTCCTAATGGTGATTATTTGGCTTATTCAATCAATAACCGTGGAAGATTTAAAATCAAATTAAGGGAAATAAATACAGGAAATGAGAAAACAATCTTTAGAGGGGGCCAAAGAAGGCTAGAAGAATTTGAAGATACTTTTGCACCCGCTATGGATTGGGGTGACAGCACTACTTTAGGATTCGTAAGCTATGAAAGAGGGGTGAATTATTTATATTTATATAATCCTTACACCAACAAATTTCAAAAAAGAGATTTAAGAAGATTTGATCAAGTCAACCAAGTCGATATTTATCCCAATGGTAAAACCGCAGTGGTAAGCGCCAATATAAATACCCAGTCAGACTTATACTTGATAAGTACAGGAAGGCCTAATATTAGAAGATTAACCAACGATCTATTTGACGACCTACATCCGGCTTTTATACCCGATACTAAACGTATTATATTCTCATCAAACAGAGGGTCCGATAGTATCTCAACTGAAAATACCTATGAAGACTTGGTTAAGAATTTCAATTTATTTGAATTGGATATCGATGAGCCGAATAAATTAGATCAAATAACAAAAGACTTTGGGCAAAACTCGAAAGTTGTGATTCCAGATAGCACCGCTATTTATTATGTAAGTGATAAATCGGGGATTAATAATTTATACAAATACGACACACAAAAGGGAACTTCTAAACAAATTACTGCCTTTGGCACTGGAATTCTAAATTTCGATATACGACCTGATTTTAATTATTTTTCAGTAGTATTAGACCAAAATGGAGATCAGAGATTTTTCTTCAGAAATGATTTTTCAGGAAATGAAGCAAAATTTTTACCATCTACGCTTCGTAAGCAAGTTGAACTAAGCAGAAAACTCAACAGTGAAGTTCCTAAACAAAATAAAATTCAAGCCAGAAGCAACGAATTGGAAATTAACAATAAGCCCGATTTCAAGCAAGATTCATCTCTTTCAAGTCTTCAAAAAAAATTAAACCAATCGGATGAATCAACCACCAAATTGGATGCCGATAACTTCGATTTTGAAGAACAACAATTCGAACAAGAAAAGAAAGAAAGTTCTTTATTGAAAAATTTAAGCAAGCTTAGAAATACAGCCAGCATGATGGGGCCTTTTGATTATGAACCAACATTCACTACAAATAACATAACTGCCTCTTGGAATATAGACCCGCTAATTGGGCTTACCATGTATTCCAGATATCAGATGAATGATTTAAGGGAAAACAATAAATTCTATGGAGGATTTGATGTCTCTTTACAAGATTTCAAAAGTGGTTCCATATTTGGTGAATATCAGTATTTAGAAAGATTAGTTGACTATAGTGTCAGGTTTGAAAGAGAAGTTTATGCTACTAAATTAGATGATAGATTTACAGATCAAACTTATGCTCTTAATAGTTTTAGTGCCGGTGGAGCCTTTCCTTTTTCAAATAACAGTCGAATTAGTGTAAAACCTCATATTGTTTACCAACAATTCATAGAGAGTAGTTTCAATGTCTTGACCCAACAAAATAACCTGGAAAAAGACCCATTGCAAAATGACTTGCTATTTGGAGGAAAAATCGAGTATATATATGATAATTCAGAACCTTTAGGGTTAAACATGAGGCAAGGTTTAAGAGGAAAAATTGCCTTTGAAAACTACACAGGTGGCTTTAATGCAGGCGAATCATTCAGTAAGTTATATATTGACGTAAGAAATTATCAGAAAATTTTCAGGGAAATAACTTTTGCAAGCAGACTTTACGCTGGCGGCTTTTTTGGCCAAAATTCACCCTACTATATGTTGGGCGGAGTAGAAAACTGGGTATTTAGAAGGGTGAACCAACCTGCACCTGGTGCCGAAATCACACCAGAAGAAAATCCACTTGCCCTAACCTCCACAGAAAGCCCTATTTATAATTCGAATATTTTATTTCATGAATTTGTAACCGGTTTACGAGGTTTCCAACTCAATGAATTCAGTGGCAAAAACGTAATCCTTCTAAGCAATGAATTAAGATTCCCATTATTCAGGGTGTTGAGCAATAATTCTATGTCATCGAATTTTGCCAGAAATTTTCAATTAATCGGCTTTTATGACATTGGGACTGCCTGGCTGGGAGGAAGTCCTTGGGATCAAGACAATAGCATTAACCGTCAAAATATTGAAACTGATAATTTTAAGGCCGTCATTAGAAATTATAAAAACCCTTGGCTTTCTTCTCTTGGTTTAGGTCTTCGTACCACTTTATTGGGCTATTATTTGAGGCTTGACTATGCTTATCCAATTGAAGATTATATAGTTCAAGATCCAAAATTGAGTCTTAGCATTGGTTACGATTTTTAATAAAATCCTACCTATTCTTTACAATTAAGAACTGGAATCCTATTAAATTTACTCCATGATTAAATCAATGACTGGCTTTGGCATTGCTGAAGCACAAAACGATAACATTACAGTTGAGGTAGAAATTAAAACCCTCAATTCTAAATTTTTAGACTTATCACTAAAGCTTCCTAAAGTTTTGAATTCAAAAGAAATTGAGGTTCGAAATTTAATAACCCAAATGCTCATTAGGGGAAAGGCTTCCGTTTCCATTAATATTTCCAAAAAAAATAAGCAATTGGCTTTGCCCAATATTGATCAAGAACTTTTTGCGGCTTATCTGGAAAAGCTTTCAGAATTGGAAGAATTGAACGGAAGGAAATTTCATGATATCATGAAAATGTCACTGGAAGCACCTGAAATCATAAAATATGAGGATGATCAGCTTACTGAGGCAGATCAACTGCTGATAATTGACACGTTGAAAAATGCTTTGGAAAAATGCAATGAGTTTAGAGATGCAGAAGGAAAAACAGTTAGTGATGTTTTAGCAGGCTATATCAATACCATTTCCGAAAAATTGGAGAAAGCAAAGGAAATTGAACCTAAGAGAATGGAGAAAATCCGAGCTCGACTACAAAACAATATTAAAGAATTAACCCTTTCTGTAGATTACGATCAGGAAAGATTGGAGCAGGAATTAATCTACTATTCTGAAAAGCTAGATGTAAACGAAGAAGTAGAACGCTTATCCATCCATTTAAAATATTTCTTAGACACGCTTAAAAGCAAAGCTGAATCTCACGGTAAAAAGCTTGGCTTTATCAGTCAGGAAATCGGCAGGGAAATCAATACTTTAGGCTCCAAAGCCAATGATTCTGATTTACAGGAGCAGGTTATTCAAATGAAAGAAGAGTTGGAGAAAATTAAGGAGCAGAGTTTGAATGTATTGTAAAAGAAGGGCTTGGCAATATATACCAAGCCTTTTTTATTTTATTAGTAATAATCGAATACCACTTCCTGAGTTCCATCCCCTTCTGTTAATCTTAAAGTTTTAATTTCCCCACCTAAATCAGTGTGTACAAGGTTAGATTGTGTATCAAATTCATCAAACAATACCGTATTAGTGATTCTGAATTTTTTTGGTTTTCTCACTTTATAAATCTCCTGATAGACCCAAAGGACATTTTCCTCCAATTCACTACCGATATAAGTGATATCTTGCTCCTTTCCATCTATTGAAACTGCAAATCTTTTTGAAAAATAGTCTTTTACCATCTCATCAATTTCAGCCGTGCTTTCCATTGCTAAAATATCAAGATTGACATTATAATGCTTATTCAAAGTTTGCTCAAAATCATCTACAAAGACTTTGTGCATTATTTGAACTGACTTTGTATCTTCTTTATAAACCAAATCTGTGATGGACACATAAAATGGATGCAGCATTCCGCTAAGCATCAAGAAAAAACCGATAATAAAATTACTGTATAACATTTTTGAAAGTCTAGTGTCTGTTTTGCAAAATTATGGTATTATTATGTTTTGTTACCATAAAACTAGATTTTTACTGAAAAGATTATGTCAACATTTAAAGCCTACTTTTTAGAAGGACTTGATCACATACTGGACATTAACGGATACGATCACATTTTATTCGTTTTAGCATTAGCAGCCATTTATTTAATGCGCGACTGGAAAAAGGTTTTAATTTTAATCACCGCTTTCACAATCGGTCATTCCATTACTTTGGCATTATCTACATTAAATTATGTAGTGATTAAACCAGAGTTGATTGAATTTTTGATTCCTGTTACAATCTTTATTACTGCTTTTGCAAACCTTTTCAAAAAAGAAAGGGATTTAAAAAGTACTGGAAAGATGCAATTGAATTATATTTTTGCTTTGCTTTTTGGTTTGATTCATGGATTAGGATTTAGCAATTATCTTAAAGCCATTTTAGGCAAAAACAGTTCGATTGTAATGGAGTTATTGGCCTTTAACATAGGATTAGAAATAGGGCAAATCATCATAGTGCTGGTGTTCTTAGTTTTATCTTTTATCTTTATTGACCTTTTTGGTATGAAAAGAAGAGATTGGGTGCTGATTGTTTCCAGCGCCATAGCGGGTATAGCCGTAACAATTATGATGGAAACAAAATTTTGGTAAGTAGTACAATAAATTAAAATCAATATGAAAAGAATATTTACCGCCTTTATGGCACTTTTTACTTTTGCAGCAACTGCTCAAGAGTACAAAAACCAAGGCAAATTCGAGCAATTGGATTATATGCTAAGGTCACCGAATGTTTATAGAACAGCATCAGGTGCACCAGGACACATGTATTGGCAACAAAAAGCCGATTACAAAATTGATGTAACCTTGGATGAAGGAAAGAATCAAATCATAGGTTCTGAAACCATCACTTACACCAACAATTCACCAGATCAATTAACTTATTTATGGGTACAGTTGGATCAGAATATGCGTGCAAAAAACAGCATGACTTATGATGTAGCTGAAACAAGTGTTCCTGAAAGAGCAAGCGAAGGACAGATTGATCGTATGATGGGATACCCTGATTATGATGGTGGTCACAAAATTCAAAAATTGGTAGATGCTGAGGGTAATGATATGAATTACACCATCAATAATACCATGATGAGAATTGATTTAGATGAGCCTTTGAAAGCAGGTGAAGAAATTTCTTTCTCAATAGATTGGTACTACAACATCAACGACAGAGCCAGAATGGGCGGACGCGGTGGATTTGACCACTTTGAAGATGATGATAATACCGTTTATACCATCACACAATGGTTCCCTAGAATGGCAGTTTACAATGATTTTGAAGGATGGCAAAACAAACAATTCATCGGAAGCGGTGAGTTTGCATTGCCTTTCGGAGATTATGAAGTGAATATCACCGTTCCAGAAGATCACATTGTAGCTTCAACAGGTGAACTACAAAATGCAGATGAAGTATTAACTGAAGATCAATTGGAGAGATGGGAGAAATCAAAAACTGCTGATGATCCTGTTTTAATCGTAACCAAAAAAGAAGCTGAGAAAGCGGAAAAAAGCAAAGCTTCAGGCACTAAGACCTGGACTTACCATGCGGAAAATGTTCGTGATTTTGCATTCGGTTCTTCTCGTAAATTTATTTGGGATGCAATGGGCGTTGATATTGAAGGCAAAACCGTTATGGCAATGTCTTATTTCCCAAAAGAAGCTTGGGGATTATGGGATAAATATTCTACACGAGTTGTAGCGCACACATTGGAAGTTTATTCTAGAATGACTATTCCTTATCCTTATCCAGTAGCCATATCAGTGGAAGCTGCAAACGGTATGGAATATCCTATGATCTGCTTCAACTACGGAAGACCAGCTCCAGATGGTACTTATTCTGCCAGAACGAAATACGGAATGATTGGGGTAATTATTCATGAAGTGGGGCACAACTTCTTCCCAATGATTGTAAACTCTGATGAGCGTCAATGGACTTGGATGGACGAAGGCTTGAACAGCTTTGTGCAATTTGTCGCAGAACAAGAATGGGAACCGAATTACCCAAGCCGAAGAGGCCCGGCAGGAAATATTGTTTCTTACATGAAAGGAGACAAAGACAATATCCGTCCAATTATGACCAATTCAGAAAATATTATTCAGTTTGGAAATAATGCTTATGGAAAACCCGCGACAGCTCTAAATATTTTAAGAGAAACTGTAATGGGTAGAGACCTTTTTGATAAAGCATTCAAAACTTTCTCTGAAAGATGGGCATTCAAACACCCTACACCAACTGACTTTTTCCGCACTATGGAAGATGCATCAGCAGTTGATTTAGATTGGTTCTGGAGAGGTTGGTTCTATTCAGTTGATCATGTGGATATTGCAATTGAAGATGTGGAATGGTACAAATTGGATTCTAAAAATCCTGATGTAGAAAACAAAATCAGAAAAGAAAGAGCAGAAGAAGGTAGCTACCATGTAACTCCTGATAAAAACAAAAAAGAAGGTGTTAAAACAGTAGTAGAAAAACATCCTGAATTGAAGGATTTTTATAATAGCTATGATCCTTTTGAAGTTGATAGTGATGACAGAAAGGCTTATAAAACTTTCAGAGCTTCTTTGACCGATAAAGAAGAAGCATTATTAGATGGTGGCTATAACTTCTATGAAGTTCAGTATGAAAATAAAGGTGGCTTAGTGATGCCAATTATCATTGAAGCTACTTATGCTGATGGAAGTAAAGAAACTTTTAAATATCCAGCAGAAATATGGAGAAAAAGAGAAAATACTGCCACTAAAGTAATTATTTCTAAAAAAGAAATTGTTCAGTTTCAGGTGGATCCTAAAAGAGAAACAGCTGATGTAGATGAAGAAAACAACTACTGGCCACCAAGAAACATTCCTAACAAATTTGAATTATATCAAAGAAGGAATTCTACTCCAAGAGGTCAATCTCCTGCAGATAATGAAATGAGCAGAAATAGGTAAACTTTATTGATATTAATTAAAAAAGGCAGGGAAAATTCCTGCCTTTTTTGTTTTAACTGTGTTTCGATTAATTGCAGCCGAAATGTCACAAAAGGTTTTATAAAGGATGTAAAAATTGTGTTGAGGTAACTATAAATTTTATAAAATAAAAAAAGCTACCCAATTTCATCGAGTAGCTTTCCAATTTTAAAAATTTTCAATTAATATCTGTAATATTCTGGTTTGAAAGGCCCTTCAACCTCAACACCAATATAATCAGCTTGGTCTTTGCTCAAAGTATCCAATTCAACTCCAATTTTAGCCAAATGCAATGCTGCCACTTTTTCATCTAAGTGCTTAGGCAACATATAAACTGCATTTTCATAATTGTCTTTGCGAGTCCACAATTCAATTTGTGCTAAAACTTGATTTGTAAATGAATTCGACATCACAAAAGATGGGTGCCCAGTAGCACAACCTAAATTCACTAATCTACCTTCAGCTAATAAAATGATTTGCTTTCCGTTTTTCATGGTGATCAAATCTACTTGAGGCTTAATGTTGTCCCACTCAGCATTTTTGTGCAACCAATCTACGTCAATCTCATTATCGAAGTGACCAATGTTACAAACAATGGCTTTATCCTTCATGGCTTCAAATAAATCGGAAGTAATGATATCTTTATTTCCAGTGGCTGTCACAATGATATCCGCTTCTTGAACTGCTTTTTTCATTGGCTTCACTTCAAATCCATCCATTGCTGCTTGAAGTGCACAAATTGGATCAATTTCAGTAACGATAACCCTTACACCTGCACCTCTTAATGAAGCAGCTGATCCTTTTCCTACATCTCCGTAGCCACCTACAACAGCTACTTTACCAGCCATCATTACATCAGTAGCTCTTCTGATTGCATCCACCAATGATTCCTTACAACCATATTTGTTATCAAATTTAGATTTAGTAACAGAATCGTTCACATTGATAGCAGGCATTGGTAAAGTGCCTTTTTTCATACGCTCATATAATCTATGAACTCCAGTAGTAGTTTCTTCAGAAAGACCATTGATTCCTTCAGCTAATTCAGGATAGTTATCCAAAACCATATTGGTCAAGTCACCACCATCATCCAAAATCATATTTAATGGTTTTTTATCCTCTCCAAAGAAAAGCGTTTGCTCAATACACCAGTTGAACTCTTCTTCCGTCATGCCCTTCCAAGCATATACTGGAATTCCAGCAGCAGCAATTGCCGCAGCCGCCTGATCTTGAGTGGAAAATATATTACAAGAACTCCATGTTACTTCAGCACCTAATGCCACTAAAGTCTCAATTAATACAGCCGTTTGGATGGTCATGTGTAAACATCCGGCAATTCTAGCACCTTTTAACGGCTGATCTTTTCCGTATTCTTCTCTTAACGCCATCAATCCAGGCATTTCAGCCTCTGCAAGCGTGATCTCTTTTCTTCCCCAAGCAGCTAGGGAAATGTCTTTAACTTTGTAATTCTGTGTATCTATCATCTTAACTTATTTTCTTCTTATGATTTGCTTTTAGCAACACAAAATTACCACATTAGTTTTAATAAATAAAGAGACTAAGAATTTATTGGATAAAAACCTTAATGATTTGATAGTAAGCGGACTTCTTTGAACTGATATTGTTTATGAACCCCGCTTTCATCTTCGATTTCCAGAAGCCCATCAGGATGGACTTTACGAATAATTCCGTTGAATTTACCAATTCCATCTTCATAAAAAGCTACTTTATCCTTTAGATATAAATTTGCTTCATAAAGCTCATGAATCAATCGATAATCCCCTCCTCTTAAAATCAAATAATAATGCTCAAGTCTTTGGGCAATTTCTAATAAAATATTATTTAAATTCCATTTAGTTTGAGTATTTAAAGTCAATGAAGTAGCTGAGCTTAATAAATTATTTTTTTGGTTTACATTTAATCCAATTCCAATGATACTTTCAGAAATAGCATTTTGGCCAATAGAGTTTTCAATTAAAATACCTGCTATTTTTTTCTTGTTTAAAATTAGATCATTTGGCCATTTTACAAATGATTTAGCATTAGGTACCAATTTCTTCAAAACGTCCAAAAGCGCTAAAGAAACCATTCTATTCAGCTCAAATTGTTGGGAGGGTTTCAAAAATTTGGGTTTAAGAAAAACAGAAAAGGTTAAATTTTCTCCTTCGGGTGAATTCCAAACATTCCCTCTTTGTCCTTTCCCTTTTGTTTGGTGTTTTGTAATGATAATTGCACCTTCGTGAAGTTGATTATTGGCAGACATTTGTGCCATCAAATCATTGGTAGAATGACAGCTTGGCAGAGAAACAACTTGTTTCCCTATAAATAAGGTATTGGCAAAGATTTTATGCAATATTATTTATTAAATTTACAGCAAATAAACATCTTTGATTTGAAACCAAAAAATAATTAATGAATTCAGAGGCTTTAAGTAACTTAGTGGTGCAAGGAATGCAGGAGAGAAAAGCTCATGACATCACCATAATTGATTTATCGGATGTAAAAAACGCAGTAGCTGATTTCTTTGTATTATGTTCAGCAACATCCGATACCCAAGCAGATTCAATTTCTGAATCTATTGAAAAATTTGTCTTTAAGGAAACAAAGGAATCACCTTGGAAGTCGGAAGGAAAAAACAACCGAGAATGGATTCTCATTGATTTTGTGAATGTAGTCGCCCACGTTTTCAAAAAAGATAAAAGAGAGCATTATAACCTTGAAAACCTGTGGGGCGATGCTAAAATAATAGAGGTTGAAAGCGTTTAAAAAATTATCATAAACATAATGCTAAATGCTAACGTTATGCTAGCAGCATTGTAATAGTAAAAAGTAATGGCAGAAACACCAAAAGATAACAAAAGAAAAAAAATCATACCTAAGCCACCTCAAAAGCCTAATTACCAGATATGGGTAATTATTATTTTGATTTCAGTGGTATTTGGTATCTCCATGTTTAGTGGCAGCAGCAATGCCATTAAAATATCTGAAAAGAGATTCGAAAGAATGTACTTAAGCAATGACGTTAAAAAAGTGTTATTGCTTAAGAATCAAGGAGTAGTAGAAGTCTTTCTTAAAGAAGAAGCACTTCAAAATTCAAAATATATTCAAGAATTAGAAAATAGTAATCCTTGGAATTATCAACAAGGTCCTCACTATTCATTTGAAATTCCTAGTTTAGATATTTTTGACAAGAATTTCACTGAGCTTGAAAGCCAAGTGCCTGAAGGCGACAGAATAGGCTACGAGGTAGAAGAAAGAACTCAATGGTCAGAGATGTTTTGGAGCTATGGCTTCTTAATATTCCTTTTATTCGGGGTTTGGTTCTTGATGAGAAGGATGTCTGGGCAAGGAGGCCCTGGTGGTCAAATTTTCAATATCGGTAAATCTAAAGCAGCATTATTTGATGCGGAAAATAAAGTTAAAATCACTTTTAAAGATGTTGCTGGATTAGATGAGGCCAAAGAAGAGGTTGCTGAAATCGTAGAATTCTTGAAAAACCCTTCAAAATTTACCACTCTTGGGGGTAAAATACCAAAAGGAGCATTGCTAGTAGGCCCTCCAGGCACTGGTAAAACCTTATTGGCGAAAGCAGTAGCCGGAGAAGCAGAAGTACCATTCTTCTCTTTGTCAGGATCCGATTTCGTTGAAATGTTCGTGGGTGTTGGTGCAGCTCGAGTAAGAGATTTATTTAAGCAAGCAAAAGAGAAAGCTCCTTGTATTGTATTTATTGATGAAATTGATGCAATCGGTCGCTCAAGAGGTGGCGGAAGAATGCCAGGCTCAAATGATGAAAGGGAAAACACCTTAAATTCACTATTAGTGGAAATGGATGGTTTCTCCACTGATTCTGGTGTTATCATATTAGCTGCAACCAATCGCCCTGATGTACTGGATTCAGCTTTAATGCGTCCAGGAAGATTTGATAGACAAGTTAGTATTGACAAACCGGATATCATAGGAAGGGAAGCTATTTTTAAAGTTCACTTAGGCCCTTTAAAAGTTAGCAAGGAATTGGATGCTAAAAAATTAGCCGCTCAAACACCGGGATTTGCCGGTGCTGAAATTGCCAATGTTTGTAATGAAGCCGCTTTAATTGCTGCCAGAAGGAATAAAAAGGCAGTGGATATGGATGACTTCCAAGATGCTATTGATAGGGTGATAGGTGGTCTAGAGAAGAAAAATAAAATCATATCACCAGAAGAGAAGAAAATTGTGGCCTACCATGAAGCTGGGCATGCGGTTGCAGGATGGTTCCTAGAACATGCAGATCCTTTGGTTAAAGTAAGCATTGTTCCTAGAGGAATTGCCGCTTTGGGTTATGCACAGTATTTACCAAAAGAACAGTTTTTACATCAAACAGAGCAACTATTTGATGAAATGTGCATGGCACTCGGTGGACGTGCCGCTGAGGAAATTGTTTTTGGTAAAATTTCTACTGGTGCATTAAGCGATTTAGAAAGAATTACCAAAATGGCTTACAGCATGGTAAGTGTTTACGGTATGAATGAAAAGATTGGTAATGTATCTTTCTATGATTCCAAAGATGGTGGTGATTACAAATTCACAAAACCATATTCTGAAGATACTGCAAAAGTGATTGATGAAGAGGTTAATAAACTAATTGCAAAAGCTTATGCAACCACTAAAAAGCTCTTAACAGAAAAAAGAGATAAGTTGGAGATTTTAGCTCAACAACTGCTTGAGAAGGAAATTATATTCCAATCTGATTTAGAGAAATTAATTGGTAAAAGACCATTTGAACAGCAGACAACTTATGAAGCTTATACAAATGGTAAAAAGCAAGAAAAATTAGAGAAGGAAAAGAAAGCAGAAGAAAGTAAAAAAGCAAAAGATAAAAAGGATGAATCATTAGCTGAGGAGACTACTTCTCAAGCTTCTGACTCTTCAAAATCCGAAGATCAAAAAGAGGATAATTAATCCTCAATAATCATAAATTTAATAGCTCTGCATTATTTGTGGAGCTATTTTTTTGTGCTAGCCATTTTTAATTTTTCCTCAAGACGATCACTAATCATTAACGGGATAGCCTCAGTTTGAATAATCTCGCCTTCATTGTCCATTATAAGATAAAAAGGCAAATCCCTTATTTTGAATTCCTTTTTATATTTACTTTTCCTAAATGCATTAGATTGCTCAGGCATTAAGTGATATCCCCCTACTCTATTCTGGTAAATAAAAGATTTAGATTTTTCAGGGGTTTCGTATGCATCTATACAGATATGCACAAAATTATATTTCGTATTATAATCGCGTTTTAAATCCGCCAATAAATTAAATTCAGTAGCCATATCCTTGTTCCAAATTGACCAAAAGACCAGTACTGTTTGCTTTTGAGATGAATCTCGTGCAACATAGCCTTCCATGGCCCCATCTATGTCAATGCCAAAAATAAAATCAATATTAGAATTGAATGAAGTTTCCTTTATTTTTTGATTTTGGATGAGTGACTGAGCTAATTTTATTTCCCTGTTACTTAAGTCTTTTCTGAACAATTGATAATTCTCTTCCAATTCTAATAAAGGCAATCCTTTTCTGAAAAAATGATGAAATACTAACAATCTTGATTCAGGATTTTGAAAATCATCCTCGATTTTAGATTTCATTTCCATTTTCGTCAATCCCTTAAAGGCATTGGTATGGAAATATTGATAATATAATTTATACATCAATTGCCAGTAAAGGGCATAGGCAGGTGAAAAATAAATCAGTCCTTCTTCAAACTGTTGAGTGAAATATTCAATGGAAAAATTAAATAAACGCTTAGCAGAACGGTGATCCCAGACAATTACTTTATGATCGATTTCAGCACTATAGGTATCATCAGTTGTGGCTAATTTATTTAAACTATCCAAAGCAAGAGCGTAATAAACATCTATTGCGTTGATTTTTTCCAAATCAGAATTAGGAGTATTTAATTCCCCAGATTGCCACTGATCAATTGACACTATTACTATATTATCTTCCTCCATTTCAGGATTTGAGACTTCTATCTCAAAATCCGTATTTGTATCTTTAATCCATAAATAATATTTTGAATTATTTAAAGTCAGTAAATAAAAATGAAAGTCACTTTCGCTTAAATGATATCTAGTGGAGTTAGAATATGCAAACTCTGGAGAAAAGCTTAATAATTGAGGATATACAGCATCTTGAAGCTTGACTTTTACATTTTCCCCATGATTGAAAGTGATGGAACCTGCATAGCCATTTATTGAAACTAAAAGAAATAATAATATGCTAATCAAAAGCCGAACCTTCATAATATTTATAATATTTTAAGCAAAAATATAAATATTAGCCAATAACAGAGAAGTTATGAGGATTTTATTTGAAATTCAGGTATTTACAGATTTAAACAGTTTTTTATAAATGGGTTTTCGGTATGCAAATTGAAGCCATAAAACTGGGTACATTATAAAGTCCATTAAAATAAATGGGGATTTGAAATTAATATCATCAATAATATAAGAATTGCCATCATCGATTTTTGAAACAATATGATGGTGTTTCCAAGATTTTAAAAAGAAAGGTAATTGAGTTCCTTCATCGATAAATTCAAAAATTGAATCAGAGGTTTTGTCAAATGTGATTTTACTTATCCAGTTTTGTTTAAATAATATAAAATTTAGTTCTAGATGAACTTTATCACCTGTTTCACAACCTCCAAACTCTTTTAGCTCAACAGGTGGAAAAGGAGGATTCAACGATAAAAACAGTTTTTCATCAAATCCTTCTTTTACAGATAAAAAATTTTGATTGACTTTGGTTTTAAGTTTTAAGTGCATGAAGTCAAAATCAAATTAGACGGTAAATGTTTGAATTTATTCTGTATATTTTGAGCCGTAAGTGTGGGTGATCACCTCATCGGATGCAAACCTTAGTTCAAAAATTTTATCATACTCATTTTCATGAATTTCTTCCTGGGGCTTTTTAAATCCCAATGCCTCAATTTGTTCAAGGATTGTATTACTATGGCCGATTACTAAAATAGTATCCACTTTCATTTCTTTCAATTGTGTTGCAAAATCTGCTGGTTTATAAATAGAGATTTCCAGATTTTTACGCTCCGCCACAGGCTTGGCTGTTTCTCGTGTTCTTGCATAGTCAGTAGAAAAAATTGAGTCTATCTGGATGTCTTTGAACCAACTAGCTAAATCAACAGACCTAATAACACCATCAGTAGTGAGTGGTGGGTCATTTTTTGGTACTACATCCTTTTCAGCATGACGTACCATATAAATTACCTTTTTTTCATTTTCATTTTTACAGGCTACTGCCAAAAAGCCAAATAAAACAATTGCAATAATAATTCTCATCAATTTTTTGTTTAAAATTTATACTTTAGGGAATGCCACTATGAATTTAGCACCCTTTCCTAATTCACTTTCACACCAAACACTACCGTTCATTTCCTCTACATATTTTTTAACTATGGATAAACCAAGTCCTGTAGAGGTTTCATCACCTGTTGGTTTAGCTGACAGAGTCATATATTTTGAAAATAACTTAATTTTATCTTTTTCGGAGATTCCAGGCCCTTCATCCTTAACAAAAATATGATGGTACTCATGATGAGTTTCAGTCCCAATAAAAACCTTGCTCCCCAATGGAGAAAATTTCAACGCATTACTGATTAAATTTTCAAAAACTTGCTTTAAAAAAAACGGATCGATCATGGCAGTTTTCCCATATAGGACTTTAGAAGTGTCTATAGAAATATTTTTCGACTCAGCCTTTTCTTTAAATATAGATACAGTTTCCATTAATATATTCGCTATATCGACTGTATTTACCTTATAATTAAGACTTCTTTTTTGAATAGACTCCAAATCTAGAATACGTTCAACCAATTCCTTTAAATGAAGATTGGAATTCTCAAGTTTTTCAAAAATTTCCACTTCATCCTTATCCCACTTTTCGCTTTTGAAACCCAAAATTGTTATTAATCCATTCATTTGATTGATCGGACTTTTTAAATCATGGGCTACAATTCCGATTAAATCATCTTTCTGTTTATTAATATCTGTTAATTCCTTATTCTTCTTCTGCAAGAGTTGTCTTTGATGTGATAATTCATCCTTGCTTCTATTTAATTCAGACAACAATTCTTCCAATTGTTCACTTTTCTCTGTTAATAGTACATTGTCCCTTTCTCTTATCCGATTAGATCTAATCAATAAAAATACAATTATAATAACAAATATCAATCCGATGCTTACCGATATAATGATAGTCCATTGCAATTCCTTTTGCTTTTCCGAAGCCATCAAACTCTGGCTTTGAATCTCTTTCTCTTTATTTAAAAAAGCAATTTCATCTGCCCTGTCTGTAATATTATCTCCTGCCAGTCCCCAAATCAGTTCAGAATAATCATTCCCAAGATATCTTCTAATAATTTTATCAGCTTCCGCTCGGTAAAGATAACTTTCGAAATAGTTTTTAACCGGTTTATCCAGTCCATTACCTAATTGGTAAATAAATCTATAACCATCTCTTTTTACTTGAAAATTACTATGCCTTTTAACAGGATTGCCTTTTGCTATTTCGATAACGTAAAAGGGCAAGCCAACATAGCCCACCATCTCCTTATTTCTGCTTACCAAACGAATTATATCCTCATCATTTGGAACATCAACATAGTTTAAATTTAAATCATATAAATTGCTTAGCTTATCCAAATCATGTTTATAGGTGGTACTGGACATGGTAGCGGCCTCGTAACCGTCAATATTGGTCTTTAATGAAATTCCGTCATCTAAATATGGAACTGAAAGATGTGTAATAAAAACACTTACATCCGGCATATAGGAGTAAGAAAAACCAACTAATTTTGAACGTTCTTTTGTTTTTGATATTACGGATAGGCCAAATGCTGGAATTTTTGATTTATTGACATATTCAAAAACTGAATCGAAGGTGGGTACTTGCTCCCATTCCACAAAAAGTTTAACCGAATACTTCTTTTCTATAAAACGTAGAAAGGAATCCATGATTTCTTTTTCTATCCCCAACAAATTCCCGATTTCATCTTGGTATATAAAAGGTTCAATGGGGTAATAATAGACTTTAACTTTCCCTGAACCTTCCTCAAGAATTTGTTGAAAGGATTGCGCACTTACATTTAAAGTGCCCATACAAAAGATGAATGATATGATGATGATTTTTTTCAAGCTATAAAAGCATTTCAATTCTTAAAATAAGCAGAAAGCTACCATTTAAAAAAATAATTGACCTATTATGGAGCATATTTCCATATAAGTGCTCTAGCAAGAAACTAAATTTTTATTAAAATTACTTAGTGGAGTTTAACAAAATGGTACAGTCAATTTCAAATATGAATTTTAAAGGCTTTCGTTAATCTTTCATCGGAAATGACCTGATAAATATTAGTTGGGAATGAATTTAATCCTTGTTTTGAAAGTCTCCTCTTTTTATGGCTCTGAATATTTCAACCCAAGACATTGGATTAAGGAGTGGGTTAATTCTAACAGAATTTCTAGTCTGATCATAAAAAGCTTGTTGTTGGACAAACCAACGGTGGTTCATTGATCCGTCTGCAGGCAATGACTTATACATTTCCTGCAAAGTTGCAGGGTCAAGATTTCTATTCATATTGTCATAATCATCAGGTAATCTAACTGCGAGAAGGGCTTTTTTAAAAGCTTCAGCCGTTGGAGGCATGTTGTAAACCTGAACCTCATTTAACATCTCAGTATCAGATTCAAGTTTGAAAATAACTTTTAAAGTAGATGTTTTTATTTTTGGTATGACATAAGTAGCCTTTTTGAAACCCACAGCACTAATCACTAAACTATCCCCTTCCAAGGCAGGCATTGAAAAAAATCCATATTGGTTTGTAGATGTACCTCTACCAAATACAGGAGTATAAATATGAACACCCGGAATACTGGCACTATCTTCATCTAATACGACACCAGTGAATTGAATCACCTTTTCCTCTTCAGTTTCTTCCTGAGAAAAGGAAAGAAAAGGAATCGCTACTAAACAAAATAATAATATGGTTTTATTAATCTTCATTCAACACAAATATAATAGATTAAAGCGAATTCTTGAAATATATATTGAAGTGCTGTTAAACAACTCCATTTTTGACACTTAAAACTAAAACAGTAACGTATTAGTTAAGCTATAGTTATAAGAATGATAATTATTAAATAGATGCAATAGTTCATGATTCCTTTATTACTTTTACCGTGACAATGACTTAAGTATTATGAGGCTTAAAAATTTTACTTTAAATTTCAGCGTACAATTTTACAAATGTCTGTCGGACGATTCTCGATTAAGGGTGCTGTTTTTAGTACACCAAAATCAGGAAATGTGTATATCTGATTTAGAGTTAATTTTAGATTTTACACAGGCCAAAACTTCACGACACCTATCTTATTTAAAAAATAATGGCGTTTTGAATTCCAAAAAAGTTGACCAATGGGTGTTTTATTATGTAAAAGAAGAAGTAAAGGACTTATTGGCGCAAACCTTAAAATTTGTAGAAAAAGACCAACAATTACAAAAAGATTTAGAAACCTTTAAAGTGATGTATTCGAATAGGACGCTTGCTTTAAACAAACTACACAGCAAAAAATGGGCGAAATAAAATCATATAAACATATATTTTTTGATTTAGATCACACACTTTGGGATTATGAAAAAAATTCAAATGAAGCCTTAGGTGAATTATTCCTAAAGTATCAACTCAACAAACTGGGAATCGACAGTTGCGATCATTTCAATATTTGTTTTGAAAAAGTCAATCAATCACTTTGGAGCGATTTCAATAAGAATAAAATTTCCAGGGACACCATTAGAGAACAAAGGTTTTTAAGAATATTAAGTCAATTTAAAATTGATGACAGGAAATTAAGTGATCAATTATCTGATGAGTATTTGATGCTTTGCCCCAAAAAACCACATCTAATGCCTTACACATTTGAAGTACTTGATTACCTAAAAGATCATTATCAATTACATATTTTAACTAATGGTTTCAATGATGTTCAGAAATTAAAACTGGAAAAATCCAGATTACATTCGTATTTTTCAACGGTAGTCACCTCTGATAGTGCGGGTTATAAAAAACCGATGTCATCAATCTTTAAATTTGCCATAGATAAAGCAGAAGCAAGGAAAAATGAAAGCATTATGATTGGAGATAATCTTCAAACCGACATTATGGGAGCTAGAAATTTCGGAATGGATACTGTTTATTTTAATCCTAAAAAAGAAAAGCATAATTCAAGTGTTACGCACGAAATAGACTGTTTGAGCAAGTTGAAAACTATATTTTAGGTATTATTCTAATACAGCAAACGGATTAATTTATTTACCGTATTAAAATATTGTTAAATTACAATTGGAATAATAATTGCTAGTATAATTCTGACTATTAAAATTTGGTGTATTTCTATAAAAACTAATCAACATGCAGAAGATATCCCTTACTTTTTTCCTTTCCCTTTTATTAACCATACAAGTCACTGCTCAAGAAAAAAAACAACCTAAAGATTCTGCATTTGGTATAGGAGCGGAAGCAATCATTTTACTTGATAGTGGACAGAGCATCTACAATGAAGATTTTGAACTCATTTTTACTCATACCACAAAAATTGAAATTTTAAAGGAAGAAGGTCTTAGCTGGGCAAATGTAATGATTCCATATAGTGAAAGTGATTCATTACTATATATTAAAGGACACACCTATAATCTTGATGAAAATGATTCCTTGATAATAGATAGTTTAAATTCTGCCAACATTAAAAAAGAGGTGAATAATGGTATAGTGGAAAATTACTTCTCTTTACCCAATGCCAAAGTTGGAAGTGTAATTGAATATACTTACCAAATAAAAATTGCTGATTGGAAAGAATTAAATACATGGTATTTTCAAAACGACATACCGGTTGTAAAATCAATTTACACCACTGAAGTACCCAATTATTTACTTTTTTATAAGTATTTGGAAGGGTCGTTAAATTTAGATGACTTTAACAGAAAGACTGTTAAAAAGATGATCAAAGACAAACAAACAGATGTCTTGATTGAAGACTTTAAGATGGATAGTATTCCGGCTTACATTGAAGAAGCTGATGTCCCGGGATATGATTATTTTGTATCAAAATTGAAATTTAAATTGGCGGAATATACACTTCCAAAAAAATCGAGTGAATTTTTATTACCACAGAATTATGAAGAATTAGCCTATAATTGGGCAGGTGCCCCATTCTTTAAGGACGTTTACACCCGTAGTAGCTATTTACAAAAGGAAATTGACCGTATTTACCATCCTGAATTATTCAAAATGGATGTTATAAAAGGCTTTTATTTCTTTGTCAGGAATAACTTTAATATTGATTTATCCTACGGTGAGAAAAGTTTAGAGGAAGCTTATAAGGCAAGAAAAGGCACTCCTCAGCAAATCAATATGATATTGACTAAGATGTTAAACCAATCCGGATTAGATGCCTATTTAGTTGCTTTAAGCACGATTTCCAATCGGCCTACTTACCCGGACAATCCATATTTCGAATTGTTTGACTCCTATGTAAGTATGGTCAGGTATAATGGTAACAATTACTTTATGGACGCATCAGACAAGAATTTATTATTCAATATGCTTCCACCGGATTATGTTAATAACGGAGGATTAGTCATTTCTCAAAATGCTCCAGGATTTGTTCCACTTAGCTTTAATCATGAAGATAAGGAGATGGTTACGGGTGAATTTGTGGTTTCTGATACCGCCACTATTCAAGGTATATATGAAGTTAAAAGAGAGGGTTATGCGGTCTATAATTTTGATTCCCGTTTTTTAAGCAATTTTAGAACCTATAATGATTACCTTATTGAAACCATATTTGAAAATATGGATTGGGATATTGAAAAGCATGAGGTTAATGACGGTTTTGATGAATCTAAATTTATAAAAGAGTATTTATCATTTGTTAGACCTGCAGATTCGACTGCTAAAAATTATATGGAAATTCAGCCTATAATTTTTAATGAATTTCCTGAAAATCCACTTCAAGCTGAAAAAAGACAAAATCCATTGACCTTATACACTCCTTTAATTAGAAAAGCTAGTTATTCTTATACCATACCCGAAGGCTGGACAGTGGTTGATTTCCCGACTGACAAAAATATATCAATGGAAGACGGAAAAGGAAAGTTTATGTATCAATACAAAAAGATAGGAGATACATTGAAAATTGAATACACTATTGATTATGATCAAGTGATTTATATGCCTGATGAATACCCCATGATTAAATCTTTCATGCAGGAAATAACGGATGCCTTAGCTCAAAAAATTGTGCTGATTCGTTAAATTATTATGCTCCTTAAGGTAAGTTAAACTCACTGCAACCACTTCCCCCATGGTCTTGCAATTTCTAAATTCATTATGTTTGTAGTGGTCAGCTAATTCCTCCTTAAGATTTGCCAAATTTTCGGGAGTTGTTAATTTATCCTTTCTCATAGCTTTCATCAATTCTTTGAGGTTATGATCAGATGCTTTCATCCTGTTTACAATTAAGGAACGTTCCTCTTTTTGATATTGCTTTACAGTGGCAGGCGTCATTAATTCCAGGCCTAGTTCAATAATGGGATTATTTTGCTTAAAATATTGAGGCATGTAAACTGCCTTTCTTCCTTCATACGATTGCTGATCGAAATCAATGGACTTAATTCTGTAATGGATTTCTTCAAAATCAGGTGTAATGTCAATCACAAAATTGCTGGAATGCATATCTCCTAATAAGCGGACGAAACATCTTTCTGTGAATTTAACAAATTCCTTTGCTAACCTTATTTTATTAAGCTTCCCATCATTCATATAATTTCGGATAAACTGATCGCCCGGAATACCCGGAATATGCTCCTCAATTAAAGTTTCACCGTTTACTATATAGCTCATTCTATTAGGAGATAACAAATGCTCCAATTCCAAACCGTAAATTCTAGAGGCATCGGCTTTTTTAATGTAGAAATAATCAAAATTATCATTAATTTGATTGACAATTCTTACCCGAAAAGGATAGGTATTTCCATAAGTACAAGCATCTACCCGGTCCACATAAAGATGTTCCATCACGGATAAATCACCATCTGCTTTTAGAATAGCATAAATATTTTTCAAGCCATAATAGATATGCTTCATGTCATCCTGAGGGAAAAACAAAGTTTCCCAAAGCGTGTCATTATCTTCGCTGTCATAAAGCGGAATGGCATTATTTGCCCTTGTTAAATCATCATATTTAATGGGAATATCCATTTGCCTACCGTGATTTCTCAGGTATTTCATCAAATGGTCGCTAACGGGAAATATTTTTTTCTTTTTACTGATTAAAGCCATTTTCGAATATAAAGCCTTTTCAGCAAAATTTTGTTATGCAGTCTTTTTTCGTAGGTTTATTTCCTCTGTTTCAATGCTGGCATCTTCATCTAAATTGATCTTTGCTATCTTTTTATGATTTGACTTAAAGCCTGAAGTGTCTGCATAATAAACTAATGACCAATTCCCATCATTATCCTCCGCAAGAGCGCTCATACTTTCAACCCAATCACCAGAATTCATATAAATCAAGCCATTTATTTCCTTTAACGCTGGTTGGTGTATATGTCCGCAGACGATGCCATCACAATCTTTGATTTTAGCAATTTCCACCAATTGCTTTTCGAAATCATCTATGTAAGAAACCGCAGATTTCACTTTTGTCTTCACCATCTGGCTGAGTGAATAATAAGGCAGACCTTTTCTTCTTCTATATTGATTGTATTGAGAATTGACCCACAGTAAAAATGTATATCCTACATCACCCAACTTAGCTACCCATTTAAGATTAGTAGTGATGGAATCGAAAATATCCCCATGAACCACATAGAATTTTTTACCATTACTTTCAATCATTATGTCACGGGTAATAGTCAAATTACCTACTTTGAACGGAAGCACTTGATCTAAAAAATCATCATGGTTTCCCCTTAAATAAATCACTTCGGTTTTATACTCCTCTATCATTTTCAGGATTCTATTGAAAAAACGGGTATGTTTCCTTTTCCAGGTTCCGTATTTTTTGAGTTGCCACCCATCAATAATATCTCCATTAAGTATTAATCTATCGCAACTGCATTGTTTTAGAAATTTGACAAGCTCCTTTGCTTTGGATCCTTTTGTGCCAAGATGCACATCAGATATGACTAAAGTTTTGTAGTGTGTTATCATGACCTTTGTTGGTTTCCTAAAGGTCATCATTGATTATTATTCCATGTTTATCTACCTGTTAAACAATTAAAAAGTATTTAAATAGTATTACCACTTTAGTAACATTCCTTTAAAAGGAACTCAATATTAATTTAATAGTAGAGATAATATACAGTTAAAAAAGTGTCAAAATTAGCTTAAATTTATCCGATTCTGTCAATCTTTAGGTTCTATAATAATATTTCTCCTTTGGATTGAACTAAATTGAATGAAGCCCAAAGGCTCATTTTCAGGATTTGTGATGTTTTTTATATTGGTTTTAGGGTTTACTGGTGGTGGGCTAAACACTCCTCCATCATTAAATAATAGATTTATAAACTCCACATAATATTGATATACATCTTCATTTAAAGTGTAAAGTTCCAAGGCAACAGAATCTTCCTTCTCAAAAGTACCTGGCACTGGCAATGCCTGAAATTTTTTGCCGAAAAATTCAGATGTTAAAACAGAATTAGACAAAGCTCCTCTGGAATTTCTCAGCGTATCGTTTACAGTTACGTCTAATTTAAAATACTCAATTCCTTCATTGTTAAGTTCTCCGCTCACAAACATAAAGAAGCCCTCACCAAAAGTAGGCTGGCCTAAACTTTGTAATTCTTCTGCGGACAAATAATATAAAGAATCCAATGTAGCATTTTCTAAAATTTTTCCTTTTGCTTCTAACAATTCACCTTTAGCTTCAATATGAAGAATATATTCCTCTCCAACAGTAAGTTCTATTGGACTATTAGATTTATAGACACTGTCTTCATTATAATAAACAAATTCCTCAATTAAATTATAATCACTATCCAGCAGACTCACTTCAGCTTGTGTGAACGGAGGCATTCCAGCAGTATCATAGTAATTCAAGCTTTCCGATATTTTTACTTTCTGAAAAGACTGCTCATTTATTAATTTACCTTCAATCACCAACTTTGGTTCTGACTGTTCCAAATCCAAATCAATTAATTCTTGACAAGACCAGCTTAATAGAATGGCCAAAAGAAGGCTTAATATTTTAAATTTATTCGCTTTCATTAGTTAAAAGAAAAATTATAGGTAACAGATGGAATAATACCGAATAAAGCAGTTTTTACTGCAGCTGGTCTTGTGCTGGTAATCGGTCCATCTTGTGATTCATTAAAATTGGGGTCATTATTGTTGACCTCCCTGAATTCTATAGAAAATGGATTCTTACGATTATAAACATTATAAAAGGAAACATTAATCTCGTGATTATAACGCTTCCATCTGCTTTTCAATTGGTAAGTCAAGCCTAAATCCATCCGATGGAAATCCGGCATTCTACTAGTATTTCTTTTTGAGTCATCATAATAGGGTATGTTTTGTCCATTCATGATATACCTCCCCTCAGGAAAAGTAACTGCCGCCCCACTTGCATAAACCCAATTACCAGAAAAAGATAATCTTTCAGAAAATTTGTGTGACACAACCAAAGCCACATCATGAGGTTTGTCATATCGTGCCAAATAGGGGTCTCCACTGGCCACACCTTCAATTTGTCTTTGGGTTCTTGATAAGGTATAACTCAACCATCCCGTTGTCTTCCCAATATTTTTTCTGAGCATAAATTCTGCTCCATAAGACCAGGCAATGCCATCCGCCACAGCTGTTTCAATTCTATCATTTAAAAGTACATCTTCTCCAGGTAGAAAATCCACCACATTTTGTAACCATTTATAATATCCTTCTACCGATATTTCCCATGCGTTATCCTTCAGATTTCTGAAATAGCCAATTGCCACTTGATCTCCTATAACAGGCTTTATGTGATAATCAGCTGGAATCCATCGATCAGTAGGAAAACCGGCAGTTGCGTTGGTCGCAACTTGCAAATATTGTCGCATTCTATTGTAAGAAGCTTTTAAACTCGTTTTAGAATTCATCATATAACGAATACCTAATCTAGGTTCAAAACCACCATAGTATTTCACTAATTCTCCATTATCATATACGTCAGTTCTGATTTCATTTTCCGGCCTTTTTCTTTGGCCTTCAGCATAAATAGAAACAGAATCAGGCCCCACTTTTGCAAAAGAGGAGTATCGAATACCATATTCCATACTCAATTTGTCTGTTATGGTATGTTGATTACTTATATAAAGTGCAGTTTCAACAGCATAATCATTTTGAAGGTTGAAGTCTTGCACATTGGAATCTTGAGACCTTATTTCCGCTGGCGCAAAAACATGGTAAATAGCATTGGCTCCGAAAAAAAGCGTATTATTATTATTTAAAAAATAGTCGAAATCAAATTTTAAATTATACTCTTGTAAACCTGAATTCCAGTTAAAACCGGAGCCAGCAGTATTAACATCAAATCCATAATCAAAATTGCTATAAAGCATGGTTGTATTCAAAAATAGTTTATCATTAAAAAGATGGTTCCATCTTGTTGAAACTGTTGCATTACCCCAATCGAAACCGAATAAATCTTGAAAGCCTAAATTGTCTCGGCCAAAATAACCAGAAACAAAAATTTTATCTTTGTCGCTAAATCGATAATTAAATTTGGTATTGAAATCATAGAAATACAGGGTGTTATTTCTGATATTCTCATCTTGAGCAAAGGTCAAAAAAAGATCGGCATAAGTTCTCCTTCCCGATAATAATAAAGAAGATTTATCTTTCACAACTGGAATTTCTGCGGTTAATCGGCTACTAATACTCCCAATCCCACCGGAAGCTTCAAATTCCTGATTATTCCCCTCTCGCATTTGAATATCCAAAATAGAAGAAATTCTACCCCCATATTTGGCAGGAATGCCCCCTTTGTAGATTTCCACATTTTTAACTGCATCCGGGTTGAAAACTGAAAAGAAACCTAATAAATGGCTGGCATTATAAACCGTTGCCTCATCAAGTAAAATAAGATTTTGATCTGAACTTCCACCTCTTACAAACATTCCTGATGTACCTTCTCCAGCGGTGGAAACGCCCGGTAATAATTGTAAACTTTTGACTATATCAACTTCCCCAAAAAGTGCAGGCATAGATTTAATCCGCTCAATTTGCAATTTTTCTGTGCTCATCTTGACCGAGCTGACATTTTCATCACTCCTTGTTGCAGAGACCACAACCTCCTCCAAACTTGAGGTTTCTTCCTCTAGGTTGAAATTGATTGATTTATCTTCAGTAAGATTAATCTTGATTTCTTTTGAAGCATAACCTACATAACTTGCTTTTAAGGTATATTCTCCTTGTGGTAAGTCAAATGAATAATAACCATATACATTGGTAGCCATGCCATTTCCTGGCTGGTCTTTGTCCACAACCGTAGCGCCAATTAATACTTCACCTGAACCTGCTTCTTTTACATAGCCACTTATAGTATATTTTTGGGCAGGTAGCTGAAAGGCAAATAAGATCAGTAATATTAATAATTTGAATTTCATAAAGGTCGATAGTAGATAGCTTACACTGACCGAAAAACGATAGGTTCCTACTTTTGTTAGTTAATTCATGAAAACTTAACAATAGTTTATATGAATGGAGTAATATGAGGACAAACAAAAAACCGATGGTTCATAATAACTTACCATCGGTATTAAATCCAGATTAAATTATAAAAGAGCTTTTAGTCTGCAGACTGAATTTTCTCATCTATATATTTAACAGCCTGATTAACAGTAGATAATTTTTCAGCATCCATATCCGGAATTCTGATATTGAAATTTTGTTCGAATTCCATTACCAATTCCGCATAGTCCAATGAATCTATTCCCAAATCTTTGATAAAACTAGCATCGGCAGTCACTTCTGAACTGGCAATCCCTAGTTTTTCAACCAATATGTTTGTAATAGTTTTTTGAATTTCTTCTTTTGGCATTTTGATTATTTTTTCCACAAATATAACTTTTTAAAGGGTAATCACTAAAATTTTAATACAAACTCTGTACCTGTTCCTAACGTTGATTGAACTGATATATTACCTTGATGTTTTCTCATTATTTCTTTAGATAAACTCAACCCAATTCCAGAACCGTTTTTCTTGGTAGTAAAGAACGGAATAAAAATTTTCGTTAAGGCTTCTGGTTCTATTCCTGCTCCATCGTCTTTCACACTGATAACGACTCTTTTTTTGGCATCGAGGTTGGAAGTGATCCAGATATTTTTTTCATCCTGTGCTGAATCGAACGACTCTGAAGCATTCTTCACTAAATTGATAATCACCTGCTCTATTAATTCACGGTCAATTGAAATTTCAGGAACTTTTTGATCAAAAGACTTATGAATTTTTATTGATTTCCCTTTTAATTCTTTGCTCATTAATAAACAAATCCCTTCTAAAAGCACATTGATGTTTTCACTTTTTAATTTTGGAGTGGGCGTATGAGTTAAATTTCTAAACTCATTTAAAAATCTAATTAAGCCTTCACTTCTGTTTTCAATGGTTTTAAGTGAATACATTAAATCCTCCATGTCATCTTTTTGGATAGCAACTTCTTCTTTATCATTGGCTTTATATTCGCTCAGCATTTCACGAGTTGTACCTGTTAAGGAAGAAATAGGTGTTACGGAATTCATGATTTCATGGGTCAATACTCTGATGAGGTTTCTCCAAGCCTCCATTTCTTTTTCATCTAATTCTGTTTGAATATTTTGCAATGACACCAATTTGAAATGCTTATCATGTAATTGAAGTTCTATAGCATAAACAGATAATTGTCTGCTCTCCTCACCTATATTGACTTGAATTAATTTACTTCCTCCTGTTTTGAGTTCGCGGAAGGTCTCCACCAATTCCTCACTTACTTTTGACAATTGCTTAATATTATTGACTTGATAAGAAGTATTCAATAATTTTTTAGCGGCAAAATTATATAATTGAATATCTCCGGATTTATTAAAAGTAATAATGCCAATTCCTACATGCTGAACAATATTGCGGAAATATTGGTATTCTGCTTCCTTTTCTTTTTGCCTTTCTTTAATTGAATTGATGATGGCCTTATATTGATTTTTGAGATCCTCGTTTTTTTCTTCCGGCTCAAAATCTATCTCATTCTTTTTCAACTGATCTAAAAAACGATTGATGGACAGTTCATTGGCCGCTTGTTCTTTAAATAAAGCCCTGGATTGAATCACAATAAGCACCAAAAAAACCAATCCCAAAAAGAAAGATTCATTATGAACAGAAACAATTGCCCATACAAATATTGTCAAGATCAACAATATCAACCGAATTAAAAACCTTTTGAGAAGTGGATTATTGAAGGTCATATTTGCTTAATCTTCTATATAAAGAGGCCCTAGTCAGCCCTAATTCATCCGCTGCCTTTGAAATATTACCTCCATGAATCTGTATTGCTTTTTGAATGGTTTGTCTCTCTACATCCTCCAAATTAAAGCTATCATCCATTGTTGATGATTGCTGTGTATTTGAATTACCGCCTTTTGATAGAAAGAAAAAATCATCCGCTTCTAAAGTGGAATTATCCGCCATGATTAAAGAACGTTCTATGGCATGTTGTAATTCTCTGATATTACCTGGCCAATGATATTTCTGTAGTAACCTTAAGGCATTTTGGCTGATCTTCATATCACCTTTTTTATATTTTTTGGCATAAATTCCAATGAAATGTTCTGCCAACAAAGGGATATCCTCAATCCTTTCTCTCAATGCCGGCAAATGAATCTCTACCGTATTGATTCTATATAGTAAATCTTGTCTAAAATCCCCCTCATTTACTCTAGCATTAATATCCTCATTAGTTGCACAAATCAAACGGGTATCAAATGGAATTTCTTCATTGCTTCCTAAACGGGTTACGGTTCTGTTTTGTAAGACATTCAATAATTTTGCTTGAAGCGGTGCACTAAGATTTCCTATTTCATCCAAAAATATGGTGCCTTTATCCGCTATTTCAAATCTTCCTGCTCTGTCAATTTTAGCATCAGTGAAAGCGCCTTTCTTATGACCGAATAACTCGCTTTCAAATAATGAATCGGTCAATGCCCCCATATCAACGCTCACAAAAGAATTATCCTTGCGGTTTGATTTCTTGTGTAAAGCACGGGCAATTAGCTCCTTTCCTGTTCCATTTTCGCCTAAAATCAAAACATTGGCATCTGTGGCCGCCACTTTATCTATTATAGTGAAAACATTCTGCAGGGCTTTACTTTCCCCAATTATGGATTTAAAGGGTGCGTCTATAGATTCCTCTAATTGTTGCTTTTCTTGTTCTAATCGGCTTACCTGATTGTAGGAATTTTTCAGCTGTGAGGCTGCGTGAATAGTCGCCACTAACTTTTCGTTCTGCCAAGGCTTCAATACAAAATCCGTTGCCCCTTTTTTCAAGGCATTTACGGCAGTTTCCACATCTCCAAATGCAGTGATTAAAATCACCACTGCTTTAGGGTCCCTTTCTTTGATTTGTTCCAGCCAATACATTCCCTCTTTTCCACTGGTAGTGTCTTGACTAAAATTCATATCCAATAAAATGACATCATATGTGGCTTGATTTAAAAGAAAAGGAATCTTACGAGGATCTTTTTCGATGATCACTTCTTTTACATGCTTTTTTAATAGCATTTTGGCCGCGAA
Source organism: Marivirga sp. (assembly GCF_051117495.1). Lineage (NCBI taxonomy): Bacteria > Pseudomonadati > Bacteroidota > Cytophagia > Cytophagales > Marivirgaceae > Marivirga > Marivirga sp. The sequence continues at coordinate 63,597 of NZ_JBNPEF010000018.1, forward strand.
CAAAACATCCTCATCATCATCTATTATTAAAACCTTATTTATTTCTTTTTCCATAATTTTTTGATTGTATTGATATTAGATAAAAACAATGCCAAAGACCAAAAACGTCTCAAGTGTTCACAATTTAATAAATCATCAGCAAACACTGTTCATTATCGTACAAAATTGTTACAGAAACGAACGATTTTAGGATTTAATGGAGAATATTTTTTCTTTAGGGAATGATAATGGTAGCTTTGCAGTTTATAAAAGCAAATTACAAAAGCAAAAATTATGTCAACAGCAAAAAAAGGCGACAAAGTAAAAGTTCACTACACAGGAAAATTAACTGACGGTACCGTTTTCGATAGTTCTTTAGAAAGAGAACCAATTGAATTTGAATTAGGTGCAGGTCAGATGATTGCCGGTTTTGACAAAGCGGTAGATGGTATGGCAGTTGGAGATAAGAAAACTGCAGATATCCCTAGCGCAGAAGCTTATGGTGACAAAAGAGATGATATGATGGTTCCAGTTCCTCATGACAAGGTTCCGGAAGAAATAAAACCAGAGGTGGGCATGCAATTATCAATGCAACAGCCTGACGGTCAAGCTTTACCTGTTTTAGTAGCAGAAGTGAATGATGACCATATAGTTTTGGATGCTAATCACCCATTAGCAGGAAAAGACTTAAATTTCGAAATCGAATTAGTTGAAATTAGCTAATCAGTATTTTAACAACATTAACTTAAAGCCCGATTGATTCGGGCTTTTTTTATTTACCTCACACTACTCTTTAATATAATCTTAGCAAATAAATTAGGAAATAACCTTTTCACTAACACACCAAATCTCTCCGCTCCTCCGATTACGGCTTCCAGTTTATTTTTTTCAACTGCTCTGATAATTCTCTTGGCACATTCTTGTGCAGTCATTCCATTGGCTTGAGCATCATCCATTTCGCCAGTGGGCTTTCCGTCAGAGCCTAAAGCATTAACCGAAACATCCGTTTTGATAAAACCAGGACAAATCATGGTGACTTTGATATCAGATTCATGAAGTTCAGTTCTCAGGGAATCAAAAAAACCGTGCAGTGCATGTTTAGCTGCGGCATAAGATGAGCGCCAAGGCGAACCAAATTTTCCCACCAAACTGCTGGTTACGACAAAATGTCCTGATTTCTGATTGACCATGTGCGGAGCCACAGCTTTTGTAAGGGCAATCGTACCGAAATAATCGATTTCCATTATTTTTCTATCCACTGATAAATCCGTCTCCAGAGCCATTCCTCTTTGGCTGATGCCGCCATTATTGAACAATATATCAATCCTTCCATAGTGATCCAATACCTCTGCAACTTTGGAATCAAATGATTTCATATCGGCCAAATCAAGCGGCAGAATCATAATATTTTCAGGTTTGGATGATTTTGCTCTCACTTCCTCTAAAACTTCCTTACGCCTTGCAGAAATTACCACTTTTGCTCCTTTTGCTATAAGTTCATAAACAATGGCCTCTCCTATTCCGGAACTTGCACCCGTTACCCATGCTATCTTATCTTTTACTTTTGTCATTTTATATCAATCATCAAAACACTAAAGCGAATTTACATTTTATCAGCTTCAAATCTTTGGAAAAACCAAAAGAAATTTAACTAATATTTTAGTATATTTTAAAATTATTATACCTTCAAGCCTTCGATCCGAAAATCAAAAACAAAAATGAAGAATATTATCTATTTTATTTCATCCATTATTATCATTTCCTTTTCGTCCTGTGGTGGGGGGTCTGAAAACGGTAAGCAAAAATCAGTTATCAATATTTCCATAGATTCTGCAATGGTGGATGCCAAAGGAGAAATCATTGATACAAAATATGGACTGCAGTCATTTGATTTTGATGATGAGAATAACTTCATGTTTAAATTTAACACCAATAACCGACATGGCTTGGAAATTATTGATATGAATAAAATGGAATTGGTCGATTTTATTCCATTTGAGATTGAAGGGCCTAATGGGACTGGTTCCAATGTAAGTAATGTAAAATTCGTTACAACAAACAAAATTGCGATACAAAACTCAAAAGACATCTTGTTATTTGATTATAATGCAGAATTAATAAACCAATATGAAATAGCGAACAATCAATTTAAAGGAGACTCAATGCCAGCTGGTTATCGAATGGAAACCACTGGCCTATTTGTTCCTTCAAAGAAAACTTCAATTAACTTAGTAAATAAGGTTTTTAGCTACCTTAGAGGCTTTGCTAAGCTAGATTTGAAGAAAAACACCAGAGAGATTTATTGGATGGATGATTTAAAACAGCTTGATGCATATCGCGTATCCTTGACAACTGGTGGGAGTGTAATGAATATTAGAACCAAAGTATATTCGCTTTTCAATGATAATAAATATATTATGTGTAATGATATGTTAAATGAACTTCATTACTATGATATGCAACTTGATAGTGTAATTCACAAAACATACCATAGCCAATTAAGCGGCAATAAAAATGAAATTGCTGGTAAGATTGAAGTTGAATCAATGGAAGAATTAGGGAGAATCATGTCTTCCAGAAAAAAAAGTAATTCTTTTGGAGAAATTGTCTATGACAAAACTAGAAAACAGTATTACCGCTTTTCATCATTTTCAACTACTCCAGACCAAGAGGAAGAAAACTGGAATATCATCTTGACCATTTTTGATGAAAACCTTAATCAAATACATGAAATAGGGAATATTGAACTAGATAAAGTACCAGAAACCTATTTTGTGAAAGATGGAAAAATCTATATTTACAAAAACATGGAAGATGAAATGGGGTTTGTGATAATCAGTCTAAATTAATTACCTAAATCTTCCCTTCGTGCAAATCCCAAATAGGAAAACACATTTCATAATCATTCCAATTAATGTCTCCATAATCAATAGTAAAGCTTTTAAACAATTCTTTATCCAAATATTTTTTAGTCATAGGGTTTTTGGAATTCTTTAGAAAGTTACTAAAGTCTATATCTCTTTCAATTCCATCTGAGAATTTAAGTTTAATTGTATAATCTCCTTTATATTCCGCATTTTCAATTGACACTACCATATTTCAAATCTTTTTTGTAATTCGTTCTGACACTACTGGTTTATTATAAACAAAGAAATCTATCCATTTTCTAACAATATCATCTCGATAAACCTCAACTAATTTTTTGAACTTTTTCAAGTTTTGAGAATCTAATGGGTCTTTTCCTGAAACATCTGAAATTCTCACTTCAACAAATTTTCCGTTTTTATATATTAGTTCCGCTTTCCTTTCCTTGAAATTTGCAATGTACGTGAATTGGCTCATGTTCATTTGAATAAAACAGAATTATTAGTCCTAAATATTCATATAATTTTGGCATGTTTTTGTTCTAATATAATAAAATACACTCTACTATGTAAAATAATTTCATTCAGTAGCCTTTATATTTAAATGTTACCCATTCATTATCAATGTTTTAAACCTTGATGTTAATTTACTTTCTTAGCTTTTTGAAAAAATTAATTACAAATAATTTAATTACTCCTAATACCTAGTCACAAAAGCATCAGGAAAACGATCATTTATTTTTGCTTTTAGCTTATCTGCCTTTTTTCTGTTTCTGTAATCCCCTAAAATGATGGCATACACTTTCGAGTCATTCAATTCTTTAATTTCTACATAAATTTTAGCTCGGTATGACTTTTCAACATTTTCAGAAAGTTTCAGCATATTATCAAAACCTTGAAAGCTTCCAATCTGGACTCCATATCCTGAAGGCTCTTTTCTTTTTACTTTGATTTGGAAGTGGGTGTCCCTATCAATTTGCTGATCAATTTGAACCGGTCTATTGCTATTGGTTCTGCCATCACCTGCATCAACCACTTCTATTTGTACTTCTGCCAAACCCTGATTGACGAATTTCAATTTTTCTGCAGCAGAACGAGATAAATCTATCACTCTACCGGAAACAAAAGGTCCACGGTCATTTATCCTCACTTCTACGGTTTCCTGGTTTTCAAGATTGGTTACTTTTACAATGGTGCCAAAAGGCAATGTTTTATGGGCTGCGGTTAAGTTTTTATGCTTATATTTTTCACCACTGGCTGTCTGCTTTCCCTCAAATTTATCTGCGTAATATGAAGCCGTTCCCTTTTGGATTTGAGCAATAGAAGATCCAAGCGTAAATAAAAACAATGAAAAAATAATAAATAGCTTTTGTAGCATTTTGAGTTCTTTTTTTGTGTGCATGAATTTAATGTTTGTAAAACTATTTTCACAATAATATTTAAACGCTTATTTTGCCAAAGTTTAGAAAAATAAAAAATTGATTTCAGAAAAAGGACTTTTACGCCTCACAATACTATTTGCAATACTCTGCTGGCTATCATTGGTGCTGGCTGATTTATTCTTGCTATTTGCTGAAATCAATGGTGCCAATGCTGGTATCACTGAGGAAATCCCTCAATTATTGCTTTCCCTTTACATTATTTTCTTCTATTTCTTTTTCAAAATTAGAATTCAAAAGGCGGAGAGCATCAATTTTATAGATTTGCTATGGCATGTTTTTTCAACAGGGCTCATTGTTTCCCTAGTACAACTTTCAGTCAGTTTATTTTTCTATTTATTAAGTGATAGCAAATTATTGCAAAACCCGCTGACGGTAAATTTCTTTTACCACATAAACCTCGGTGCCATCATAATATTCTTGGTTTCCACCTTTATTGTTTGGAAAAGGCTCATTCTTTATCAAAAAAACAAGCGCTTATTAATCATTTGGCAAGTATTTGAATATTCTTTATTGGCATCATTGCTTTACAGCTTTTTTCAAACGGGCACTCAACAATGGTTATTCAATGGCCTATTAGGAGTTTTCATACTTTATGGTTTGGTTTTATCATTCAACCTTAAGTGGATTGCCTACCTCAACTTTAAGCAAAAATGGAGAAGCATATTGCTATTGGCCCTAGTGATTTTGTATCTCTATTATTTTATCAATAACCTTTTCGGTTTTTCTCAGGAGTTCAATTTGGTTATGGACTTACTGGACAATATTTTTATTCTGGTCATTGCGGGCTTTATCTTTATTTATGCATTAATATCCATTTTGGTTATTCTTTTCAACCTACCTACTTCCTCTGTATTTGAACAAAAAATTAGCGAAGTATTAAATTTCCAGCGTTTAAGTCAATCAATTCAAAAAGGAGATAGTGAAAATCAGGTTTACGAAGTTTTATTGGAAAGCAGTAATAACGCGGTTTTCTCAACCAGTGCATGGTTAGAGATTTATGAAAATGAAGAAGCTAGTAGAATTATAAAATCCAATATTTCCGATTTAAAAATCACGCAAGTTCGGAAAAGCATACAGGATAGTGGGATTTTTTCATATTTGAATAAGCATAAGGCGAATAATTTTAAAAAAGATTTAAATCTCACTAAGCTTACTTCTAACTTAAATGACCCTGATTATGGTTCTGTTTTAGTCATGCCTTTAATTATACAAGATCGCCAAATTGGGCTATTGGTAGTTTTAAAGGATGTTTCTGATGGTTTCAATAAAGAAATGGTGAATATCATCAGTTCATTTGTAAACCAAGCATGTATTTCAATAGAAAATTTTGAGTTGTTAACTGAGGCATTAAAAAATGAACGATATAGAGAAGAATTGAAAATTGCCTCTAAAGTACAAAAAAGTCTTTTACCCCATTCATTAATTTCAGATACCGAATTTGAAATGCATGCATTTTATGAATCTGCCGATGAAGTCGGGGGTGATTATTACGATTTCTTTAAAACAGCCGATCATAAAACTGCTGTGATTATTGGGGATGTATCCGGAAAAGGAACTTCCGCTTCATTCAATATGTCTCAAATGAAAGGGGTTTTTCACAGTTTGGTCCAATTTGATTTAGATTCTAAAACTTTTTTCACCAGGGCAAACCATGCTTTAAGCCATTGTCTTGAAAAAACCTCATTTATAACCGCAGCTTATTACACCATTGACTCAAATGAAAAGAGCATCACCTTTTCTAGAGCAGGACATTGTCCCGGATTATTCTACAGCCATAAAGAAAAGAAAGCGGATTATTTCCATAATAACGGAATGGGGCTCGGCATAGTCCGAAATGATAGTTTTGAGAAATTTATTGACATCACCAAGATACATTACAATAGCGGGGACATCCTATTTCTATATACTGACGGAATAATTGAGGCAAAAAATACTGCAGGTGAAGAATTCGGTTATGATAGGCTTTGTGCCTATTTAGAGCAAAATAGCGATAAAAATCCTAAAGAAATTCAGGATGGTCTTATTAAATATTTATATGATTTTATCGGTACGGAAAATCTGGATGATGATTATACTGCTTTAATAATTAGATTTTTATAACATGGCAGTCAACCTACTGAAAATAAGCACGTAATAAAGTTTGTATGATAAACATAACAACCAAAATAGAGGGAGAAGATCACATTTTAAAAGTAGAAGGGGATGTAGATGCCAGTTCTAGCATTCACTTGGATGAAGCTTTGACCGAATTGGCAAATGATGATGCCGTTAAATTCATTTTAGTGGATGGAACGGATTTAAATTATATTTCATCTGCGGGACTGGGTGTTTTTATGTCATACATAGATGATTTTAAAACTAAAAACATCAAAATGGTTATATATGGCCTGAGTGATAAAGTTTTGAATGTATTTCAAATATTAGGCCTAGATCAATTAATGGTAATAATGACCAACAAGCAGGAAGCGAAGGAGAAGTTACATGAAGTTCAATCTTAAAGTATATTGTGAAAAAACGCGCCTAAAGGATATTCGGGAGTTTATAACCGAAAAATTGAAGGCCTATGTTCATGATGATTTGGAAATCAACCAAATGGTTTTGGCGGTGGATGAAATCTGTGCCAATCTGATTATCCATTCCAATTATTGTAATGCCAATGAAGCCATCAATCTCGAAGTTTTCGTAGAGAAGGATGGGGTTACCTTTGAGATTTCGGATGAAGGCGAAAAATTCGATATCAAAAAATACAAAGAACCTTCCATTCAAGAAGTGGTGCAAACCAAGAAAAAAGGTGGAATTGGCTTAATGCTGGTCAGGCGGATCATGGATAAAGTAGAATTCACTAATAAAGAAGAAAAAAATACCTGCATTTTGCATAAAAGATTTAAATCTGAATAAAACTTATTGATTATCCCGCTCATTTTACCCAATATTTTCCTGTGTGAATCCATTTGCATAAATTGCCATCTAAAATTCACTTAAGCCAAATGAGGAACATTAAAGGACTATTAATCCCAATTCTTTTTATATTCATCAGTTCTTGTAAAACAACCCAAAAAACTTCCATATCGGAGGTTGGCAAACCATTGTTTACGGTAGATTCTATAGCCGTTTATCCCGATGAATTCATCTATGCCTATGAAAAAAGCAATAGAAATAAAGGAGAAGTTGAGCCTATTGAAGATTACCTTGATTTATACATTAACTTCAAATTGAAGGTCACTGAAGCCAAAGCGGAAGGTTTGGATACCACCAAAGCTTATTTGAATGAACTGAACGGATATTTAGAAGAAATCAAAAAACCTTATCTTACAACAGAAAAGGTAAATAAAGAATTAGTAAAAGAGGCCTACGATCGATTACAACAAGAAATTAATGCTAGCCATATTCTGATAAGAGTGGATAAAGAAGCAAAAGCTGATGACACCTTAAAAGCTTTTCAGAAAATAAGTGAAATAAAAGAGAAATATGAATCGGGTGAAAGTTTCGAAGCTTTAGCTCGTCAATACTCGGAAGATCCATCTGCACAAAGCAATAATGGACTTTTAGGTTGGTTTACAGCCTTTCAGATGGTTTACCCATTTGAATCTGCCGCCTTTGAAACCGCTCCAGGAGAGATATCTCCTATCATACGCACTCAATTCGGATATCACATTGTAAAGGTAAACGATAAAAGAGAAACATTGGGTAGGATAAAAATTGCCCATATCATGAAGCGATTTCCTCCGCAAGCAACTAAAGAGGATTCCCTACAAGCAGAGAAAGAAATCGAAAAGATTTACACAGAACTACAATCAGGTGGCAATTGGTTTAGTCTTGCCACAAAAGAATCGGAAGATTTAAATACAAAAGATAATGGAGGAAGTTTACCTTGGTTTGGAGCCGGAAATTTACCTCCTTCTTTGGAAACGGTCGCTTTCGAACTAGAAGAAAAAGGAGATATTTCTCAACCCGTAAAAAGTCCTTATGGATGGCACATTTTGAAATTAGAAGACAAAAGAGGCGTGGGAAGTTTGGAAAGCATGCAAGAGAGTTTGAGTAGAAGGGTCCAACGAGACCAAAGATCCGATTTAAAAGAAGTGGAAGTCATTAAAAAATTAAAACAGGAAAACAATTTCAATAAAAATGTTGAAGCCTACAGCTTATTAAAAGAAAAAGAAGAATTGAGCATAGAAAACTTCAAAAAGAAAGAATTGGAAATGAGACTTTTCTCAATATCAGGAAAAAAATATTCCATCAATGACTTTTTAAACAAATATGATTCAACTAAAGAATTTAATGCTGAACTTGAGCAATATGAAAAATCCTCATTAATTCAATACGAGGAAAACAATTTAGAAATTAAATACCCTGAATATAGACTTCTAAGACAAGAATATAAAGACGGCTTATTACTTTTTGAGATTATGAATCAAAAAATATGGAGTAAAATTGGACAGGACAGTTTAGCGCTTAAAAAGTTTTATGAAGAAAATAAAGGGCAATACAAAAGCAATAAGCAAATGAAAGTTGCCCGCATTATATTTTCAGACACCTCCGCAATAAAGCCATTCAAAAATCCAATAAAAGGAGCTTATTTTCCGTTGACACAAGAGTTGGAATATGACTTAAGCAAAAAATTGAATACGCAATTAAAAATTAATGACAGTATTGACCAAAAATATTATATAAGTTTAAAAATCCCTAAAAACATAAAGGAAAGCGATTCCTTAAAGCTCTTTGGAGATTTAAATCAAACATTTAGCAATAAGGAAGTGGTGAATCTTACCTATTCCGATGAAAATAAAATATATTTGCAATTGCTTTCAGAAGCTAATGAACTTTTGGCACAGTATAATAAAAGTATTGAATCAGCATCAACCGATATAATTGATGTAACGGAAGATTCAAAATGGAAAAATAAAAACCAAGATGAATACTTCAAGAGTGTGACTCAAAAAGGAATGATAGAATTGAATTATTCTTTAGAGAGTTTCCCTTCAAAGCAAAAATCTTATGAAGAAGCTCGGGCAGATGTTATGGAAGATTATCAGAAACACCTTGAAGAAAAGTGGCTCAATCAGCTGAAAGAAAAATATGAAGTCTCTGTAAATGAGACGGTCTTAAATAAAATTAAAACTGAAATTGAGGAATAAATTATTAATCATATTGTCCGTTTGTTTTTCTGTTTGTTTTATGGGTTGTGATTACATTAACCTTAAAAATTTTGAATCAGAAGAAGAAAGCGAAGAGGAAATTCAAGTGCCGGTAGCTAAGGTTGGAAACTCCACACTTTACCAAAAAGATTTAAATGGTATAGTAGGAAACGAAATAAGCCCAAAGGACAGCGCCAACTTGGTTAATAGATATGTCAACTCATGGATTAAAAAACAATTGCTCATTTCTGAAGCTGCAGAGAAAATTAATTTTGATCAAGCCTCTATCGAAAGGAAAGTATTGGATTACCGCTATGCTTTAATGGTTCATGAGTACAAAAAATATTATGTAGATAATAATTTGGATACCCTAGTAAGCCAAGAAGAAATTGAGAATTACTACAACGAAAACAAAGATAATTTTGAGTTAAAACAAAATATCATCAGGGGCTATTTCATTACCGTTACTAAAGATGCCCCTAAAATAAACCAACTCAAAAAATTGATTAATTCAGACAAGGCTGAAGATTTTAAGGAATTAAAATCATACTGTTTTAGATTTGCAGAGACTTATTTTCTAGAAGATTCAGTATGGATAAATTTTGATGAAGCTATAAGAAACACCCCATTTGTAAGTGTCACCAATAAAGTTGACTTTTTAAAATCAAACAGTTTTGTGGAAGATTCAAATGATGAAAATTTATACTTCTTAAGAATAAAGGAATACAAAATATCAGATCAAATTTCACCTTTGGAATTTGTCAGAAATGATATAAAACAAATTATTTTAAATAAAAGAAAGGTGGCCTTGGCCAACCAATTAGAAGAGGAAGTTTTTGAAAAAGCGAAGAGTTCAAATAAATATGAAATTTACAAACAGTAAAAATAAATCCATAGCACTTTTAGTGGCATTTTTAATGATGCCATTTTTATCTAATGCCCAATCCGAAGGAGAAGTGGTAGATAAAATTATAGCTAAAGTTGATAATTATATTATTCTAGAATCCGACTTATCACTAGCCTATAAAGACTTCTTATCAAGGGGCAACATGACCAGAAGCCCAGAAGCCAGGTGTGAGGTCTTGGAGAATCTCATCATCAATAAGTTGATGTTGGCCAAAGCTGAGATAGACTCTGTTACGGTATCGGAAGCCCAAGTAGATGCACAAGTTCAAAACCGCATGAAAATGATGGTGCAACAAATAGGGTCGGAAGAAAAGATAGAAGAATACTACGGGAAATCCTTGGAGGAATTTCAAGTTGAGATCAGGGGTGATGTAAGGGAACAAATGATAATTGGCGAAATGCAACGTACCATTACTTCTGACATTGAAGTGACACCAAGGCAGGTGAAAAACTTCTTTGACAATATCCCAAGAGATAGTCTTCCATTTTATTCAACTCAAGTTCAGGTAGGGCAAATAGTGAAAAAGCCTACCATGAGTAAAGATGCAAAAGACAATATTAAAGCTAGATTAAACGGATTGCGAGATAGAATACTGGAAGGTGAGAATTTTGAGGATATAGCCAGATTATACTCACAAGAACCAGGGGCAAAACAATCAGGTGGGAACATTGGTTTTTTTGAACGAGGGCAATTGGCACCAGAATACGAGGCAACTGCTTTGAGGCTTAAACCGGGTGAAATCTCTAAACCGGTTGAAACAGATTTTGGATTCCATATTATAGAATTATTGGCGAGAAGGGGAAATGAATTCAATACACGTCATATTTTAATATTGCCAAAATTTACTCAAAAAGATATGGATAGGACTGTAAATTTCTTGGATAGTATCAGAACCTTAATCATCAACGATAGTATTACTTTTGAGGCTGCGGCCGCTGAACATTCTGACGACATGAATACTTCTTCAAGTGGTGGTTATTTTATGGAAAGTGAAGAAGGCGGTACCAAAATTTCTGTAGATGAGCTGGATCCTAATGTGTTCTTTACTATAGATACTATGGAAGTGGGAAGCATAACGAAACCGCTTATATTTAGACAACAAGATCGCTCTGAGGCTGTAAGAATATTATATTATAAAGATAGAATCAGACCTCATAGAGCTGACATTAGGATAGATTATCAAAAAATTAAACAAGCGGCTTTAAATAAAAAAAGAAGTGAAAAATTGGCAAAATGGTTTGAGGAATCAAAAAGTGATGTATTCATTGTTTTGGATGACCACTATAAAAACTGCCAAATTCTTAACTGATTAATATGGAGAAATTTGAAAATGAAGTAGAAGCAGCCAATGCTTTACATGAGAAATTTGAGAATTTAAAAAAAGAGATTTCTAAAGTAATTGTTGGACAAGACGATGTTATAAAATTAGTGATCAGTTCATTTTTTTGTCATGCTCACAGCCTTTTAGTGGGCGTTCCAGGATTGGCCAAAACTTTATTGATCAATACGGTGGCTTCTGCCATGAACTTGAAATTCAATAGAATTCAGTTTACCCCGGATCTTATGCCTTCCGATATAATAGGTGCAGAAACACTGGATAAAGACCGTAATTTCAAATTCATTAAAGGTCCAATATTTAATAATATAATTCTGGCAGATGAAATTAACAGGACTCCTCCAAAAACGCAAGCCGCTTTATTGGAGGCCATGCAAGAAAAAAATGTGACCGTTGCCGGGGAAACCTATGTTTTGCCAGATCCCTTTTTTGTATTGGCTACACAAAACCCGATTGAACAAGAAGGGACTTATCCACTTCCGGAAGCGCAATTGGATAGATTTATGTTCAATATCACTTTGGACTACCCTTCCTATGAAGATGAGTTAAACATAGTAAGAAATACTGGACAAGAATTAGAAGGGGTAAATGCTGTGATGACTTCGGAGGAAATACTTTATTTCCAAAAATTAGTAGATAAAGTGCCAGTTACCGATAATGTTGTAGAATTTGCGGTAAAATTAGTGCACAGCACAAGGCCTAACACTGAGAAAGCATTCAATATCACTAATGAATACTTAGAATGGGGAGCAGGACCTCGTGCTTCCCAGTTCTTGATTAAAGGAGCAAAATGCAATGCATTATTAAACGGAAAATACTCTCCTGACATTGAAGATGTAAAAGCGGTGGCAATTCCAGTTCTTCGTCATCGATTGGTGAAAAATTTCAAGGCTGATGCCGAAGGCATGAGTATTGAAAAGATTATTGAAGAGCTTATTTGGAAAGTGGAAAATAATTAATCTCTTAATTATTTCTGCTTAATCGTATTTATACTTTTCTCGAATACTGTAATGTTTTCAACTAAGGTTTAAATGCTTGGTGTGCCACTAACCTTGGAATCTACCACCGGTTGGTGGCACACCTACCGGAAACCAGAGAGCAACTAACTTCTTTCAGTAATTCTATATAACCCAATGGCTAAAGCATTCACCACATTAATGGAAGAATTTTCTCCAAACATAGGGATGTGATAATGATGATGACAAAGCTGGAGTAGTTCTTCCGAAATGCCTTGTCGCTCAGAACCAACCACCAATACTATTTTTTTTTGAACATCAGCCTTAAAATTATAAAGGGACTGACTATTTTGGGTTATTTCCAATGCAATGGATTGATATCCAGCATTCATTAATTCAGTGATTTCGCCTTTCCCATCCTTTTTGAATTCATAGTGCATCGTTTTGTACGTATTCCGAGAAGCTCTCTTGACCTTGGTTGTCAAGTCAATTGCATGTTCACCCACAAAAAATATCTTCTCAATCCCAAAAGCATCGGCCAAGCGCATGATCATCCCGGTATTTTCCGGGGTACGGATATTTTCGGCCACTATGACGATTTTTAAATTATGCCTTGCATTCTGTATATTTTCATGTTCTTTTTGAATCATTGTCAATTCCTCTAATAAGAATGACAAAATAAAGGTTTTTCAAAATCAATTGGGTATAAAAGCTGACGATTTCCCATGAATTCTTTTTACAAATGTCATAATGTCAGATAAAATATCCCCATTGTCTATTGGCACATCCATTGTTATGTATTGTGAAAAATGAATTTAGAATTAGAAAAATAAATAGATCATGGGAAAAATTATTGGAATTGACTTAGGTACTACCAACTCCTGTGTGGCGGTAATGGAGGGTAATGAACCCGTTGTCATCCCCAACAGTGAGGGTAGAAGAACTACTCCTTCAATTGTAGCGTTTTTGGATGAAGGGAAAGGCGAACGAAAAGTAGGTGATCCTGCAAAACGTCAAGCTATTACCAACCCTGCCAATACAATTGCATCAGTGAAAAGATTCATGGGTAAGAAATTCTCCGAAGTATCGGAGGAGAAAAAAATTGCTTCTTACAAAGTTGAATCTGGAAATAACGATACAGTTAGAGTAAAAGTAGGAGACAGAAATTATACTCCTCAAGAATTATCTGCAATGATTCTTCAGAAAATGAAATCGACTGCAGAAGATTATTTAGGACAAGAAGTAACAGAAGCAGTTATTACAGTTCCTGCTTACTTTAATGATGCAGAGCGTCAGGCAACAAAAGAAGCTGGACAAATTGCAGGTTTAGAAGTAAAAAGAATTATCAATGAGCCAACTGCTGCGGCTTTGGCTTACGGATTAGATAAAAGAGATAAAGATCAAAACATTGCCGTTTACGATTTAGGTGGTGGTACTTTCGATATCTCTATATTAGAATTAGGTGATGGTGTTTTCGAAGTAAAATCTACTAATGGTGATGTTCACTTAGGTGGTGATGACTTCGATCAAGTAATCATTAACTGGTTGGCTGATGAATTCAAAAATGAGCAAGGCATTGACTTGAAGCAAGACCCAATGGCATTGCAAAGATTGAAAGAAGCTGCTGAGAAAGCTAAGATTGAATTATCAAGCTCTACTGAGACAGAAGTGAACTTACCTTATATCATGCCGGTAGATGGCGTGCCTAAGCACTTGGTTAGAAAATTAAGTCGTTCAAAATTCGAGCAATTATCTGACGATTTAGTGAAAAGATCAATGGCTCCGGTTAAGAAAGCTTTAGAAGATGCTGGTTTATCTCCTTCTGAAATTGATGAAGTAATCTTGGTAGGTGGTTCAACGCGTATCCCAAGAATTCAAGAAGAAGTAGAGAAATTCTTTGGCAAAAAACCTTCTAAAGGTGTAAACCCTGATGAGGTTGTAGCAATTGGTGCTGCGATTCAAGGTGGTGTTTTAACTGGTGAGGTAAAAGACGTATTGTTATTGGATGTAACACCATTATCATTAGGTATTGAAACTATGGGTGGAGTCATGACTAAATTGATTGAATCAAATACTACGATTCCATCTAAGAAGTCAGAAACATTCAGTACGGCCTCTGACAATCAGCCTTCAGTGGAAATCCATGTATTGCAAGGTGAAAGATCTATGGCAAAAGACAACCGTTCAATCGGTAGATTCCACTTGGATGGTATTCCACCAGCACCAAGAGGGGTTCCTCAAATTGAGGTAACATTCGATATTGATGCCAATGGTATCTTGAATGTATCGGCTAAAGATAAAGGAACAGGAAAAGAGCAAAAAATCAGAATCGAGGCTTCTTCAGGATTGTCCGAAGAGGAAATCGAAAAAATGAGAAAAGAAGCGGAAGCCAATGCTGAAACCGATAAAAAAGAGAAAGAGAAGATTGACAAAATCAATCAAGCTGATTCTTTAATTTTCCAAACTGAGAAGCAGATGAAAGAATTTGGCGATAAGCTTTCTGAAGGCAACAAAACGGCCATCAACGATGCTTTAGCTAAATTGAAAGAAGCACATAGCAGTCAAGATGTTGAAGCAATTGATAGCTCAATGGAAGGCTTGAACACTGCATGGCAAGCAGCTTCACAGGAAATCTACCAAGCACAGCAAGCGGCTGGTGGTGCTGAAGGACAGCCAGGCGGAGACGCTGGGCAACAAGCACAAGGCGACAGCAGTGAAGGAGTAGATGACGTGGAATATGAAGAAGTAAATGATGATGATAATAAAGATTCTAAATAAGAATCAGTAAATCATAAATTTTAGCGAAAGCCTCTTGGAGAAATCCGAGGGGCTTTTTTTATTACCTCTATTTAAAAACTAAAAAAATAATCCTTCTTTTTTAGTTGAATCCTTGCATATATATATATATATTTAAGTTTGGTTTTTTCAACTTTAAAATTGTAAATATTATGAAAAAACTAAAATTAGTAACATTAATGATAGCATTAATGGGAATTTCGTTTGGATCATATAGTAGTGATCCTTGTATCAAAGAAGCAAAGCTTGGTGAAGCAGGTACTGATTTAGAAGGAAGTTGTTATGACAGTGGAAGTAGTTGTACAGCTGATATTTGTCAAAATGTAATTATTAAGAAAGAAATAGGTTAACCAAAAATAATGAGGCTTGATTTAAAGCCTCATTTTTAAATCCCCATTATGAATATAAAAATACTTTCCCTTATAGCAGTCCTTTTCTGCTTAGGATGTAGCTCAAATCAAGATTTCGAGCATAAAAGCAAATTATTAACTGACAAAGTAAAAGTTAAGATCCCTATTGATAACAATACTTCTTTTTCACCTTTCACAATGCAATATTTAGGTGAGGGTAATTTAGATTTATTAGCTGTTAGTAATACTTACACAAATTCAATTGATTTGTACGATTTAAATAATAGAAAGCTATTCAAAAAAATATCAATCAATGATAGCAATCGCCAATATTTAGACAACTTTCATGGTTTTTACTTTTCAGATCCCAATACTCTAATGGTTTATAAAAGAATGTCTATTGCTAGCATTCTATCTATTTCACTAAACGATAATTTTGAACCAACGGAAAAGAAAACCATTACTGCTAAAAATGCCTATAATGGCTCTACATTTTTAAATCATGCAAGCATGACGGCTTCTCCCTCCATTTATTCCGATAACAAATTCCATTTTACCATTCTTCCGCTTGGAATGCATGAAAGGTTTGGGTTAGATATGGAAAGAGAACCAGTTGAAATGATTTATGACATAAACATGGATAGTGCCTATTTCTATAACGTGCCTTGGCCAGAGGTATACAATACAAACAATTTTGAAAGCCCAACCAATATTTCATTTAGAACTAAAGGACACAACAATCATTTCGTATATTCTTGGCCAGCATCTGATAGTTTGGTAGTGCGAAAACCTAATGGCAAATACATGAAAGTTAATGCCAAAAGTAAATATTTCGATGAATCTCCCTATTATGATAATCGAAGCTTGAAGAATGGACAGAATATATCACAGCTTGAGAGTAATTATTATGTAAAGGTGCTATATGACCCTTTTAGAAAATTATATTATAGATTAGGAAGAATCGGTTTAAATAATGTTGGTAAAATGGATAACCCAACCCATTACAAACAAGAAATTACCATCACTATTTTAAATGAAGACTTTAAAATTATAGATGATGTAAGACTTCCAGGAAATCAATATCTAATCAAAGATACTTTTATTGGAAAAGAAGGCCTTTACATATCCAATCATAATGCCTTTAATGAAGATGTATCAGAAGATGAAATGAGTTTCACAATTCTAAAGGTAGAAAATGAGAATTAATTTATTTCTAATAGCTTTTTTGCTTATTTCAGGCTGTTCTAAAAAAGCAGAACTATCAAATGGTGACAAAGATATGTACTCCACAAATTTTACTAAATGGGTAAATGAGCATACAGTAAAAAACGATAAAATAGCGGTATTGAATTATGGACTTTGTCACTATTGTGATAATAAAATCAATCAAGTCTTAATCAACAGTAATTGCTTGAAAAACAACGACATATCATTTGTGCTAGCGACAGATAAAAATCTCCCTACTATGCTAGATACTCTTAATCAACAGTATACAAATAGATTCTATCATTATAAAAATTATATAAAAAAACCAGTTGTTGGGGAATTCCCAAGAATCTATGAAATAAATGATAGAAATGGTAAACGAATACTGACCTTCACAGAATATTCCTCGGTGGATTTTGCAAATGAGCTTGATCACTTATGTACAATCAGGTACAATAAAAAGTATATCATGAACGAAAGAATATATTATAAAGGCATGCCAATCCCTGGTGATGAGGGCTTTATGATGATTGATAAGAAAAATGGCATCTCTTATGAAAATATAGATTGTGTGGATAAATACTATTTAAATCGTAATGAAATTATTCAATAAATACATCATATTACTCATTAGCTTTATTCTATTTTCTGCTTTACTTGCTTGTGATTCACCTGAAATTCATGTTAAGGTTGACGACCGGCTTATACCTTATCCATTTTATGGAAAAATTAAGCAAATTGATGAAAGTGAATATTTGATTTATTACAGTCAATTCACATCAGGTCTGATCGTTTATGATATAGAAAGGGAAATCATTAACAATGATATTTTATATGAAAATTACTATTTAAAGAACGGTCACTTTCAAACATTTACTTTATCTGAAGACTATAGATTATTTATGACCCCAAAAGGAATTAGTGATATAATAGAATTCAATATTTATGGCATCAAAAACCATCATTATTGGTCTAAGGAGCGAAGTTTTAATCATTTTTCAAACTATAGAAACCATCCGATCTTCTATAAAAATGAAATCTTTCAAACGTCAATAGATTCTCTAAAAAATAGAGATAAAGGCTATCTGATTGAAAAAATAACAGATATTAAAAATAAGAGCACTAGACAAATTAAAATACATTATCCCAAAAATAATAGCGATTTGCCAATAGCTGGAATGTTCCCTTCAAAAATAAGAGTAGGTCAATCAATAATCTACAATTTCCCTAATTATTCTGCTTTTTTGATTTACAATTTAAATGATCAATCTATTGAAGAGAAGGAATTATTTCTGGAAAAAGAGCTAAACGTATCAAAAGAAATACTTGATGATGACTATGTAAGTGAAATAGATTTTTATAAAAATTCAGATTTAATAAGGAAAGTGGTTTATAATAAAATCACCAAAGAATTTATGTTAGTACTTAAAAGAAATGGTTTTAAGCAATATACAATTGTTAAATTAGACGAGAATTATCGCCAGATAGGTGAAGAGCAACATTTATCAACTTCTTGTTATTGGGAATCATTAATTCCAAATAAAAATTCCTTCATTGCAATTGACAATGTGAAAAGTCTAGAAATGGAAGGCTTCATTTTTAAAGATGTAAATACTTTCACTTTATGAAAAACTTAATATTTCTCTTTTTACTATTTTCTTCTGTTACTCAGGCTCAAAGTATAGTGGTAGGACCAGAAGCAAGGGGTATTGATGTAAATAATATTCTTGATTATGATGATGGTGAAGCTTATTCAGGTGAATCTGAGGATATATTAAATTATCTGGAACAATTAGGGATCGAGTACAATAATGAAAAATACATTATTCTATACCCTTGGGGTAACGATGCTTATAGCGACCATCATTTCACTCAGTTTCTTACTGCAGAATATGATTATAGAGATTTAATTTTTATATTCATTTATACAAACCCTTTTATTAAATTAAACATAGAAGATATAATTAGCAAGCAAAATAAGTATTTGTATTTAGATAATGATAATCTATATAGACATCAACAGTTTTACAATTACACTCCAGTAGTCATTCAATTTCATGAAAACAAAGTATTTCAAAAATGGCACATGAGTTTTAAACACGCTTTACCCATAAAGAGAGATATTTTTGTGGAATTGAAATAAAGTGTCCTTTCGAAAAATTATAAATTCTTATTTAATTTATTTATAAAACAGTGATTTCTTTAATTGTTCTCAAATGTTAAAAACTAATGAAAATTCCCTGCTTATAATCCTGAATTTAATAACTTTCTCACTCCTTACCTCCTGCCAAAAATCGTATCAAAAAGCAGAAAACTCACAAACTAACTTTGAACTTGAAATTGCAAGTACACTGACTTTTGATTTAGATAATACCAAAACTGCCTACAACAGGGGTGTACAAGTATATCCAAGTCAAAATCCTCAATATTTGTTATTCTTCCATTCTAATGGAAAATATACTTCCATCTATGATTTAAAATCGCAGGATTTATTAAATGAAATCCACTTTGATTTTGAAGGGCCTAATAGTGTCCCCAAAAGTATAAACTATGCCTATACTCACAATTTTGACTCCATCTTTTTATTTGATCCATTACCTCAACAAATTTATCTTGTAGATTCTGCCGGCAATAATATTGATCAATTCGATCTCCAATTAGAAGATATGATGCATTATACATATCCAGATGGAATTCATCCTGCATATTTTAAAAAGGGCAAACTTTTTCTACCAACATATCCCTCTCCAATGGAAAATGCTACCTCTTCAGATTATGGCATGATTGAATTTGATATTGATAGGAAAGCTTTTGGCACCCAATACAATTTATCTGAGAAATACGATGAAGGTTTTTGGGATAAGCATAGCTATAGAAATGCTGTATTTACCTATAATGAGGATAAAGATGCAATAATCATGAGCTTCCCCAATGATGAATATATTTACGTGACAGATGCCCAAGGTAATAAGTCAAAGCATTTTGCTGGCTCTTCTGAAATGAAAACCCTAAAACCTCTGGCCAATGAGCTTTACAATGATGATGGGAAAACCTATAGAATGCAGGCTGAACAGGGCTTTTATTCAGGACTAAAATATGATAGATGGCGTAAAGTGTATTATCGTTTTGCTTATAATCCCATTAATAAATTTGCAGATCGAACTACATTAGGAAAAAATGCCTCTATTATTATTTTGAATAATGAGTTTGAAGTAATTGGGGAAAGCCCCATTAATGCTAAAAAATATTCATTTGGCATCAATTTTATCAATGAGGATGGCTTATATTTCTTCAATAATTATCAATATGAAAAAGAAGATGACAGCCAATTTTCTTTTGATTTGTTTAAACTTAAAAATGCAACACCATGAAATTTATATTGATCTTTTTAAGTATTATCATTTTTCAAACAGAGTACACACATACTGCCCAAAACAAGGACTTTATGGTAAAATATAAGTTTGAAAAAAAAGATAATGGGAAAACCTATATGCTTGGGCATATAACACAATAAAAATGGCATCAATACCAATATGATTGTTGAAGGTCACAGAATTGGTACTGTTCCACAAATGGATGGCACTTTTGAATTAGAACTTCCGGATAAAAAAGGTGAAATTTTAGTTTGGAACTCCAAATTTAAAGGCAAATGGAAATTTGAATACGAGGTGGAACTAAGCCAGGATAAGGATTTTACTATTGGCGATAATTAGACAAATTTATTCATGAAATAAGCATAAATCTAGAGTCCTTAATTTACCAACCGAGGGATGAATAGATTTATGAGAATTCTCCCTTAGGGATCCCAATGGGGCATGTGGTAATTTAAAAGCAGAATAAACAGATGAAAGATGTGGTTATTCAAGAAGAAAGAATTGTAAAAGCTTTAGCTAAATAGTTAAAAACCTTTCTCTATAAATTAAAACAATGCTATAAACATTACATATGTGTCGATTAACAGTTTATTTTAATCGATAAATAAAATATTGTCCGCAATTTTCGGTTATCAAACTGTAAACAAAACAGGTAAATATTATGAAAAATTTGTGGAAAATTTTTGGATTAGTCGCATTAGTACTTTTTTATGGCTGCGACAGAATTGAAAGCGGGAACGGAAGAGCATCATTTTATTTGACTGATGGTCCGTTAGAGGCAGAAAATGTATCCGAGGTTGTAATTAGTATCTCAAAGGTGGAAGTTTTCGGTCCTGAAGGTTGGACTACCGTAAAGGAATATGAAAATCCGGAAGCTATTAATTTACTGGAACTTCAAGGTGGTGAAACTTTCTTTTTGGACGAAAAGGAATTAACCAGCGGTTTATATGACCAAATACGTTTAGGCCTTGCTGCTTCTGCAACTTCAGAAGCTAGTCAAAACCCTCCTCATTATGTAAAATTCAATGATGAATCTGTTGAGGAAATTTTTATCCCTAGCGGAAATCAAACAGGCTATAAAATAGTTGGGGATTTTACGATTCCTGATGGAGGGGTAACTTCTATTATTATAGATTTTGATGTTAGAAAATCTGTGGTGAAAGCAGGTAACTCAGGTCAATTCATTTTGAAGCCTACGCTAAGATTAATTGAAGATGCTGATGTAGGCTCTATTGAAGGAAGTGTAACAGGTGAATTTGATAGCAATTTAGTAGTCTATGCCTATAATGATGGCGAATACAGTGAAAATGAAAAAGAACCAGATGCTGATGGGGTTGTTTTTGCCAATGCTGTAACAAGTTCGAATGTAGATGCTGAAGGAAATTATAATTTATCCTTTTTGCCATCAGGCACTTATGATATAGTAATTGCTTCTTTTGATGCTGAAGGTAATTTTATAGAAGTAAAAACCCAAGAAAATAATGTGGAGTTAGAAGCTGGAGTTAAGTTAGATTTAAATATTGAACTTACGCTTTAAATCAATTCTTGTCTATTTCTATTATTTAGAAGAACAACAAAAAAGCCATTCATCCTAATTGATGAATGGCTTTTTTTATGAAAAAACAATCTACTTTTATCCATTTGATTTAGCTTGAACAACAGTATCAACTTTTTTTCTGAATTCCTCATCTTGCTGATAAGCCATCATAATTTGTTGATACTTCTCTTGGCTAATATCGTGCTTGTCCAATGCGGCAATCATTTTCGACTGCGTTTCCTGATTATTGGCCATAATTTCCTGAGCAGCGGCATTAAAGGCCTCCATTTCTTCAGGGCTGGCTTCCTCATCAGACTGACCTTGCTGAATAGCTACAATCTCATTGAATCTTTCCAATTCTAAATCATTCTCTTCAATGATACCCATCGCTTTCTTTTCAGCCTCTTGTTGAACTTTGGTCACATCCAAATTCGCCTCTACAAATGTCTCAATTTCTTCATCGCTATAATCTGTCGATACTTCCTGTTGTTGTGGCATTGGCATTTGCTGCTGAGCAAATACTACTACTGCAAACAATGACATTATAGCGGTTGCAAAAATTTTTCTCTTCATCATTTTATGGTTTTGTTCAAATATAATTTTACACCCAAAGCAACGAAAGAGAGGTATATTGTTGCCTTGAATTGTGAAATTTTTAAAAGTTCTTTATATTCTGAAATAGAATGTTAGAATTCTGAAATCAAGTTTCTGACTCAAGCAGCCATTTTGGGGTTTCTGGTGCTTGGTATTGCTCCATTTTAGTTAACAAATTATCAATACTTTCATCGCTCAAAAGCATTCTTCTATTTATATCCTTCAAAAAGTCTTGTGCTGTCATTTGAGAAAGCATATCTAAAAGTGGTTGATAGAAATTTTCCATATTCAATAAACCTACTGGTTTTTTATGTAAGCCCAATTGTCCCCAAGTCAGGATTTCGAATAACTCTTCCATAGTGCCAAATCCTCCTGGCAGAGCTATAAAACCATCTGCCAAATCATGCATTTTTAGTTTTCTTTCATGCATAGAACTAACCACTATCATTTCAGACAATTCGGTATGCGCAACTTCTTTAGTTTGCAAAAAATCGGGTATAACGCCAATCACTTCTCCCTTTTCACTGAGAGCGCCATCCGCAACGGCACCCATTAAACCGATTTTTGCACCACCATAAACTACACCTATATTTTTTTGAGCTAAAATTTTACCTAAAAGAAATGCTTCCTCACTATATTTTCCGTTTTTACCTGCGCTTGAACCGCAGAATACTGTAATTCTTTTCATGTCTAATGATAACTTAATTTTAAGTGATATCAAATGATTTTTCGTTGCTTTCCATAATCCAAAAGGCCTTGATAAGGATCTCCTTTCAAATTTAATAGTCGTACAAATGCTGGCTCTGTTTTCATACCCGATTCCTTTAAGCTGATAATTTCTTTTTTGAAGTCTTCACCTCTAGCATTTAATACCTCATACTCAATTAACATATGCTGAAATGCTATTTGTTGATTGGGAGGCTTTCTTTGTGCAAATATTTCTACAGGAAAATTGTCCATCATAAACCGCACTATAACAGTAGGTTCATCCTGAAATATTTTTTCCATCGTAGAAAATTGGGGATAATTGCTAAAATGTTTTTGAATATCATCTTTAAACACCTGCTTATCTTCGAATGAGCATACAATATCTAAATCACTATCCTTTATGGCTATGTCAATTGGAATGGTCCCAACTAAAAGTGGATGAAAATTTGCCAGTTTATCCATGACTTTATTTTCAGCCAACACTTCATAAGCTTCTTTTTGAAGAAGGCTTCCATTTTTAAGATAATCAATGGACTTGAAATTCATTTTTGTTGTTTTGATTTAACAATTATGTATTTTGTTAAATATATAAAACAGTTTTACTTATTGTTGTTTGAAATTAACATTTAATCAAATGAAGATAAGCGATAAATATAGGGTAAGCACTCCAAAGCTTTGTGATTTCATGGTGGGTGATCAATATATTTTCGAAATAGGTGGGGCAAATAAAACCAGCAAACAAATAAAAGGATTGCCAAATTCTTATGTAGCAGCAGATGAAATTAGATAAAACAATCCCTTTGTTGTTGTTTGGGTTTTTTTATTAGTTGAGATTTATCCTTGCTTTATTAAATCTTCTTTTTGTTCAGAGACTAATTTATATAAAAATTCAGGAGCGAAATCGGCTCCGCAATCCCAGTAAATTGTCCATCTATCTTTTTGGAAATTTTTGAAATAATTTATATTCCTCAATGGCTCAAAAACCTTTCCCCAGATTTCATTTTTCAAATCAACAATACCCGACATGCCATCATCAAAAACGAGCTCTATTTTATATTCTTCAACATATTCAGCTTTTTCTACCTTTCTTACCATTTTATTAAATTCATTAGTTAAGCGGTTTTATCTTATTTAAAGGTTCACGCTTTTCAAATAATGCTTCTTTATTTAAATCCAACCATTCGTAAACTAAATTTAAAGCTTTTCTGGACATTTTACCGGTTAATTCTCCATCTTCAATATTAATGATAGCTTCATAATCCTGATATTCTACATGAAAATGAGGAGGATTATGGTCATTATAATACATTTTAATGATTATACCGAAAAATCTAGAAATCTCAGGCATATAGGTTCTATTGATTACTTGAAATTAAACTAATTACTACACCTTAAACAACATCCTCTCTCCCACTCCTGCTTCAATTACACCACCATTCTCATAAACTTTATTCCCATTTACAAAAGTGCTATGAACAGATGAAGGAAAAGTATGCCCTTCAAAAGGAGACCATCCGCATTTAGCTAAAATATTATTTTTGGTTACTGTATATTCCTTTTCTAAATCCACTAAAACACAATCTGCATGATAGCCTTCACGGATATAACCTCTCTCATCTATTCTGAATAAAGTCGCCACATTATGAGAAGCTTTCTCAACTATCTTTTCAAGGCTGATTTTTCCTTGCTTATAAAAATCAAGCAATGCCATTAAATTATGCTGAACCAATGGTCCACCAGATGGCGCTGAAAAATATTTGTTTTGTTTTTCTTCTAAAGTATGGGGTGCATGGTCAGTTGCTAAGACATCAATTTTATCATCCAACAAAGCTTGAAATATGGTTTCTCTATCATTGGCAGTTTTTACAGCTGGATTCCATTTAATGAAAGTGCCTTTTTCTTTATAATCAGCATCAGAAAACCATAAATGATGTATGCAGGCTTCTGCTGTTATCTTTTTCTGCTCTAAAGGAATGGAATTATCGAATAATTCGGTTTCTTTTCCAGTCGAAATATGCAGTACATGCAACCTAGAACCATGCTCTTTTGCCAATTTTACTGCCAAGGAAGAAGATAAATAACAAGCTTCTTCAGATCGAATGATAGGATGCATCTCAATTGGGACATCCTCTCCATATTCTTTTTTGAATTTTTCAGTATTAGCTCTTATTGTTGCCTCGTCTTCACAATGCGTGGCTATCAGCATCGGTACTTTTGAGAAAATATTATTGAGGGTTTGCTCATTATCTACCAACATATTTCCAGTTGAGCTACCCATAAAAACTTTCACTCCGCATACTTTCCTTGGGTCTGTTTTTAAAACCTCCTCAATATTATCATTGCTGGCACCCATAAAAAATGAATAGTTGGCAATAGAGTTTTTAGCTGCAATCTGATATTTATCTTCTAATAAATCCTGAGTCAAAGCATTAGGTACTGTATTCGGCATTTCCATAAAGGAAGTAATGCCACCTGCCACAGCTGCTCTTGATTCTGTGAAAATATTGGCCTTATGTGTTAAACCTGGTTCTCTAAAATGCACCTGATCATCAATTAAGCCTGGTAAAAGGTATTTTCCATTGGCATCAATTACTTCATCTGCCTCCTCAGCATTGATGATGGAAGCAATTTTTTCGAAGCGACCGTTTTTCATCAGCACATCTAACTGCTGAATTCGCCCTTCATTTACTATATTTGCATTGACAATCAGAATGGTTTTCATAATTCAGTTAATTTTTTTCTAAAGAACAGACTTCATGTCGCAAGATACCGCATCCTTTCAAGATTTTAAACTCAATAAACAATTATTCAATGCCATTGATGATTTGGGTTATCAAAAACCTTCTGAAATACAAGTTAAAGCTATTCCAAGGATTTTAAATGGGCATGATGTAATCGGCATAGCCCAAACTGGCACAGGAAAAACAGCTGCTTTTGTCCTTCCCATGTTAATGAAATTGAAATATGCGCAAGGACACGATCCAAGGGCATTGATCATAGCCCCTACTCGAGAATTGGCCATGCAGGTTTATGAAAATATCTTGGAATTAGGGAAATACACTGATTTGAGAACTGTCTGCCTGTACGGTGGAATTGGCCCGAAAAAACAAGCCGAGGAAGTTGCCCAAGGATGCGATATTATTGTAGCCACTCCGGGAAGATTATTAGATATTTATAATGCTGGGGTTTTGAAGCCAAAGCAAATAAAAACTTTTGTGTTGGATGAAGCAGATCGCATGATGGATATGGGCTTTATGCCTCAAATTCGCAAAGTATTAGAGCTTTTGCCGATGAAAAAGCAAAATCTATTTTTCTCTGCCACATTCCCTGAAAAGGTTGAAAAATACGCTTATGAATTCACTGATTTCCCTGAAAAGGTAGAAGTAACTCCTGAAAATATGACTGCTGAATTAATTGAGCAGTCAATGTATCATGTCCCAAATTTCCTTACTAAAATCAATTTATTGAAGTATCTGCTTGACAAAGAAGAATTTAGCAAGGTATTAGTTTTCGTCAGAACCCGAACCAATGCCAATAATGTATTCAATTTTGTTGAACGAAAAATCACAAAAGACTCGCGCGTTATTCATGCCAACAAAGCGCAATCTACCCGAATTAATGCCATCAAAGATTTTAAAGAGGGTAATATAAAAGTGTTAGTAAGTACAGATGTGAGTGCAAGAGGAATTGATGTAGATGAGATCAGTCATGTAATCAATTTTGAGGTGCCCAATAAATATGAGGAATATGTGCACAGAATTGGCAGAACAGGCAGAGCTGAGCATCATGGAATTGCCATCAGTTTTGTCGATCCTTCTGACATTTATCATATAGAAAAAATTGAGGAGCTAATCAGCCAAAAGATTACCGTTAAAGAGCTTCCCAAAGAAGTGGAATTAATGGAAACCATGCCCTCAGAAAAAAAGGATATGGAGCAGGAAATTGACCGCCAGAAACATTTAGAAAATCCTGACTTTAAAGGCGCCTTTCATGAGAAGAAAAAGAAGAACCTGAGCGGAAAAGCAAGGGATAAGGCTTTTGGGAATAGGCCGAAGGATAAGCGGAGGAAGAAATGATTTGTTGATGTGTTGATGATTCAATATGCTGATGAATTGATTTTCTGACTGTATCTCCCTTTTTAAAGTTGAGTTATAGAAATAAATGGAGATAAGTTGTAGGCTATCTCATATGCTATCTTTAGATTTTTTCAGGTTTATCTGTCGATTTTGAGTTGTAAATTGATATAGTAGAAATAGAATTTTAGCACTGGATTGAGCAAATACCTTTTTTCAATTGATTTTTGTCAATTGTCTATTTATTAGAAATATCAGGAGAAGTTAGAATTTGTGATAAAGCAGTCTAGATTCTAAGCTCTTGATTCTTAAAGTCTAACAAATGAGTAAGTGGAAAACATTATTTACTGAATATAAATATATCCTAAGTTTAGGATTTGTCTTTGCCTATTTCTCGAGTTTTGGGCAGACCTTCCTGATTTCGCTTTATGTACCTGACATTGAAAGTTGGTTAGGGCTCAACAACACTACAATGGGAAGTTTATATGCAGCAGCGACAGTTGCTTCAGCTTTTACATTGCCCACTCTGGGAAGTCTATTTGACCGAATGAAGTTGGGCAGTTATATGGCCATGATTTTGATTGGTTTAATGACTGCCTTGCTGGTTTTATCTTTCTCTATGCATATCATCATGGTTTTTGTAGGTCTTTATATGTTAAGGCTTTTCGGACAAGGACTGATGAGCCATACAGCGGTTTCAACCATGTCAAGATACTTTGACACCAATAGAGGAAAAGCCATTGGGATTGCAACCACAGGTCATCCGTTTGGAGAAGCTACCATGCCGGTTGTCATTACATTAATAATTGGATGGCTAGGATGGCGAGGCTCATTGCAGTTAAATGCCGCCATAGTTTTAGCCTTTATCATGCCCTTGGTTTATTGGTTATATAGTAAAAAGAAGAAAGAAAAGGTTCAATCAGAACCTGAAGTGAATTTGGGTAAAAGCAAAGTCAGCGCTTGGAAAATCTTGAAGCATAAGGCATTCTTAATCATTGCCCCTGCTGTTTTTGCTTTGGGATTTACTAACACCGCTATTTTCTTTTTCCAATTGAAATTGGGAGCGGCAAAAGGCTGGAGTGCCGCTTGGGTTTCTTCTTCATTGGCGGCCTTTGCAGGAGCGAGTGCATTAGGTATGTTTATGGCTGGCCCCTATATTGACAGGCTGACTGCCAAAAAACTTTTCCCATTTGTGCTTATTCCTTATGTTATAGGTGTTTTGACTTTATTGGTTAGCGATGCTCCCATTATTTATCCTTTAGCATTAGCGCTCATGGGTTTTGCGAATGGTTTCGGTGGAACAGTAAAGAATGCACTATTCGTGGAAATTTTCGGGGCGGATATTATCGGAAAAGTTAGGAGTTTATTTGTGACCGTAATGGTGTTGAGTACTGCCTTAGGGCCTTTGTTTTTTGGAGTTTTGGTTGATCAAGGCTATACTTTTAATGAGGTTTTTCTAAGAAATGCCGTTGGGATTGCCGTAATTATTCTTTGGAGTTTCAGGGTAAAGAAGATATGAATATTTAGTTTAGTAAGCTATGCTAATACCTGGAACCTATCCAAATAAATTTATAAAATGCTATGCTAGGGGCAATTCCTGACATAGCATTTTACTTCTATTCTACATAGAAAACTGACAGCTCTTGATTCCGATTAAAATATTACTAATTTACTAGTTTATAAATAGGGATGTGACTTGTCAGGTTTGCTTAAATTATTATTAATGTTTTCCGGTCGGTGTGCCACCGACCAGGGGTAGATTCCATGGTTGGTGGCACACCGACCATTTAAATCTCTGTTATACACCTGACAGTATTCGATAAATGAACAAACTTGACAAAGTAGGAATAAAATTAAAACAAATTCATAAATTCATTCACAATCTGATCTTGGAATTTTTTGTTTACGCCAATCGCTAATAATACTGAAAGAACCAGTCCTATGGTGGCATAAAGGAAATCTCTTCCCACTATTTTGCTTGCACTTCTAAAATTTTTAATTCTTTTCTTATATCTTTTTTTGCTTACGGCAATGGCTACTTCTCTACCACCTAATAAACCTATAAAAACCCAGGTTGTACTTATAGGCACTGTACTAATTACTTTAAAATAGTAAAGTAAGATAGCATATACGAAATCCACTATAGTGGCGGCTCTAATATCCGTAACCCCTGCTTTTTCATTTACAATACTTTGTATTTTATCTCCTTTAAGGAAAAATAAGATCCCCAGACCTATAAATATAAAGCCGGCAAAGCCTATAAATTCATAAATATTTAAGCTCCTCGGAAGAAAAACGGCAATATTGGCGGCATCTTGGGAAATCCAAACTGACCATAAGGCACCACTTATAATCCATTGAACTGGAGTCCAGAATTTAGCGGGCTTCTTACTTTTGAAATATTTTGATACAAACTTGGAAACAATAAACCAGACAAATATGGCGGAGATAAAAGCCAATCCATATCCTGTCAAACTTTTTCCTATCATGGCCCCAATAGAAGATGCCTGGGTTGAGAAGGCACTTAAAAGCAAAAAGGTGGTGGAAACCGGCATTCTAAAGCGGGTCAGCACTAGCAATAAAATTGGCGCGGCTAATTGTAAAAAACTAAATGAAGTGGGCGCTTTATCAAATCCTTTGGTCAATAATCTTTGACTACTCACATCTCCATCAAAAACAATCCAACTGTACAATACGGTAGCTAAAAAAATTAGGCCCATGAAAAGCCATAAAATCCACCAAGGTTTTTTACTATTAGAGGCAATGAATGTACCAATGGTTTGAATACTGTCATTGGCAATAGCTGAATAGGCGGCAAGTCCAAAGCCAACCCACATGGCAATTTGCGGGTATGGGGTAATAAGTCCACAAACAAAAGTAAAAATTGCAATCAGCGTAATGAAAGCCTTTTCTTTTTTTGCTATTTCAAAGGTTTTGTAGGTTACTTCAGAAACGGTATTTCTGTTATACTTTAAGAATGGTTTTTTAGCCATAAAAAATTTGATTCAAAAATGCCTGATGGCAAAATTATGTTTCGGGTACAAAGCTAATTATTCTTAATGAAACAATGAGTTAAAAAATTGTTAACTATATTACTTTAATGTTAACAGTAGTGATAATAGCTCAAATTTAATAATTGAGTAAATAAAGAATGTTAAGTTTAAGTTAACTGAAAGCCTATTTTATTCTTAACAATTGTTTTACTTTGCAAATGCCAATACTCAACTCTAAGCTGTTAATTTTGCACTTTAAATTACACTCAAATAAAATAAAAAAATCAAGACTCCAATATTAAATACTGAAAATAAATGGCAATCAACCTTAAAAAGGGTTGTGTTAATAGTATTTAATATATTCTTATTCTTATTAGCAATAGATTTTATTGGTTATTCTTTTCGATTATTGAATAAAGATATTGCAGAATCAATCATAAACCTTACTTCAAACCCATTTATCAGTCTTTTTATTGGTTTGCTTATTACGGCCATCATCCAAAGTAGTAGCACTAGTACTTCCATGATTGTGGCCATAGTAGCTTCCGGCTCAATTGAGTTTTCTGATGCTATCCCAATGATTATGGGAGCTAATATTGGTACTACATTGACCAGTACTTTGGTCTCCTTAAGTTTTATAACCAATAGAGATGAATTTAGGAAAGCTATTGGAGCTGGAGTAGTACATGATTTCTTCAATATTCTCGTAGTTGCCTTATTATTTCCTTTGGAGTATAATTATGGAATATTGACAAATCTGTCATCTGGTGCGTCCAATTTTATTTTAGGTGCTGATTATGTTGGTCAGGATAACGAATTTAGATATTTTCTATTGACCAAACCCGTTGTGCTTTTTATTGGAAATTTGTTACCCTACCCTATAGTTTTGGCAATATCCTCATTTGTTTTGTTAGCTTTCTCTGTTAAATTTTTAGCTCAAACATTATATAAGTCAATCACAGGGGGTTCAAGGGAATTTTTACAAAAATATTTCTTTGGTAGCCCATATCGATCATTTTTCTGGGGAATTGTTTTTACGGCTGGTGTACAAAGTAGCTCCGTAACCACTTCCGTTATTGTTCCTTTCGTGGCAACCCGTAAAATCAGCCTTAAGCAAAGCTTTACTTTTATTTTAGGTGCTAATATCGGAACAACTATTACAGCATTGATTGCGGCACTTTTTAAATCAGAAGCGGCCGTTAGCATTGCCTTGGTTCATTTATTCTTTAATTTGATTGGGGTATTGATCTTTCTACCATTTCCAATTATTCGAAATATACCTGTTAAAATGGCTAAATCATTTGGCAGGCTTGCCATGAAATTCAGGTTAGCAGGATTTGTTTATATCATCATTACCTTCTTTTTGATTCCTTTTGCCTTGATTTCAATTAATAGGAATGAAGGAAATGATGACAACCAAAAAGAAAAAAGGGAAGAAAAACTTGATGATTTGCAGAAAACCGATTCATTGAAGTAATTCGCCTATCACTTTCAATTTTTCAAATACCTTTTCCGTATGAGGGGCGTCTTTCAATTCATCAGTCAAATCTTGTCCAGACCAATGTTCATAATGGGTTCCGTTTTTCCATAGTTTGGAATCGGTAACATCATAAATAATTCCCTTATAAGCAATCCATATCTCATCTTTGTCCTGACCATTTCTTAAAGAAAGCTGTTGAATGCTATATTTCTTCATTTATTATTTTATATGGATTCATACATTAAGTTATTCAATATCTGATCATTTTTCTTTAGTAGCTCGACTCTAAGGATTCTTCTTTAGTTGCATGCAAGTTCAATTTTGTCAAGTTAAAACCTATGTTCTTGATTTGTGCCTGTTTCTATATGAACAAAACAATCTTATATTTTTTAGAGCTGTGAATACACAGCTTCTGGCGACAATTGAGTAATAGGAGAAAGTTGGCCTAAGTACTATTTAATCTCAAATCTAATCAATACAAAATTTTATTACATGAAATATTAGTTAATAATTCAGAATAAAAAGCGGAATCATCTACAAATGATAAAATATTATAGCTCTTAACTAAACTTAACCTGCCTGTAAAATAAATAGATTTCAAAAATGAAAATGTAAATTTTACAAAAAGTTAAAAAGACCTACTTCTGTAACTTTGATGTGTATTAAAATTAAACACTCAGATAAAAGTCAACTATTTTTGCAAAGTATAAAAAATTATAAAAATATGTCAACTTTAGTTTCACAGACTGAAAAAGTAACCATTGAAGAACAATCTGATGTTCAGGCAGCCATGATCACTTTCCATGGGAGTTTAAAAAGTGAAGAGTACCGCGCGGCCATGTTGGCCAATTACGATTTATGCAAACAACCTCAAATTAAAAATTGGTTGCAAAATAATTCGGATGCCAGTGTGCTTTCTTTGGAGGATCAAAAATGGGTTTCTGAAATCTTGATTCCTCAAGCCGCTCAAGAGGTAGAAAAAATTGCCGTAGTGGTTTCAAAAGATGTATTCAGAAAATTTGCCGCCAAGAATATTTTAGAGAAACAAAAAGGCAAATTAAATTTTCAATATTTCAATAGCCTACAAGACGCCAAGGCTTGGTTGAAGTCTTAAGGTTTTAAATAAAAACAGGTGATAGTTTAGGTTAACAAAAAGGCAGGAGTGGTTCCCTGCCTTTATTTTTTCTTTTTAAATCGGCTTAATGTTTTCTTTACAAAGCCTGAAAAAAATTTACTTTGCCCAAATATGAAACCGTAAAAAAGCAGTATCAAAAAATAAACCGGGAAAATTAGGATATAATAAATAGTAGTAAATACCCAATTCCGCTCTTCTTTTGTAGCTATTAATGACAAAATGGGTTCTTTTAAAAACATCACTGTAAATCCTGTGCAGGCAAATACCAAGAGTACAATCACTACTTGCCATCCTGACTTTAATTTCCACCTTTGTTTTAGTTTTTCAAACATTTACTTTGGAGTTTGCCAAAGTTAAAGTCAAACGATAGCAAAGTGAAATAAAATCAAGAATTAATTGACCGTGTCTTTATTAAGTAAATTCCCACTAATGGCCAGAAGATTAATTTCGGCTTGCTTAGCTAAAAATATGGCATTTAGCAATCTGCTTTCGGCTTCAATTGCATTGAGTTGGAATTCCCTCAATTCAATGGCATTGGAGCGCCCAACCCTATATCTTTCAATGGCTATGGTCGCATTTTCTTTTGCTACCTCCAAATTATCTTTTTCCAATTCAATCAAATCTAGCTTGTTTCGATAACGTACGTAAGCAGAAGACAAGTCACCAGTCAATTGATTTTCCAGTTCCGAGATAGCAATGGCATTATTATCAATGGCTATTTGAGTGGTTTGATTTCTTCTAGCCCGGTCTAACCTGTCAAAAATCCTCCACGACAAACTCAAGCCATAATTAACACCAACGGATTGGTTTTGAAGTAAAAAGCCAGCCTGTGAGTTAAAATTGGTATAGCCATAACCCAAATTGAAATCAAGCTGAGGCAATAATTCCGTCATTACAGACTTATTTTGCAATTGCAGAATATTTTCTTGTTGCATCAATGCCAATAACTGCTTGTTCCTCACAGTCAAATCATCAATTAACATATTGAGCTGGAGACTTTCATCAATCTCCATACTGTCAGTCGCCAATAGTTCTTGATTTGGATCCTCTCCCAATAGCAAATTAAGTGCTACCCTAGCCTGTTGTTTTATTTCCTCTTGATTTAATAAATTACTTTTATCTGTATTGAGATCCACTTTTGCAGATAGCAGTTCAGTTTTAGAAAATTTACCAACTTCATAATTTGCTTCAGCAATTTCTAATCTCTGTTCGGATAATTCCACCGCTGATTCCAGAACGGAATATTGATATTGTTCAAAAACCAATGCAAAATATGATTGTATGATATTGCCTAAAGTATTTTCTACAACTGCTTGGGTTTCAAATCGGCTTTGATTTCTTTCTATTTGAAGACTTTTATAATCCAAAAACATTTTCGTTCCGTCAAATAAAGTCCAAGTCAAATCACCTCTCACATTAAAATTATTTGAGCGTGCTCCATCCAATTCATTGGTGTCTCCGGTTCTAAATTGTTGTTCTACATTTTCAACATCGAAATTTCGAGCCCCGGTTACATCAATTACAGGCAAAAATCCCGCATAAGCATAGTTAGAATTAATCACAGCCTCTTTTTCAGTATTCTTGGCAGTCCTGATGGAGAAATTCTTCTCCATACCAATGGAAATAGCCTCATTAAGGCTGATATCTTGGGCATTAAGTGAAAGCCCAAAAAGCATCAAAAAAGTTAATACTCTATATTTTATCATAAAAAATTAAGATTCAATTCGAGAAACACGCGCTCGTTTACTTGCGAAATACGAATAAATTGATGGTATAACATATAGCGTTAGACCCGTTGCGAAAATTAGGCCACCGATAATGGCTATACCCATTGAAACCCTACTTTCAGAACCAGCACCTAGAGCCAATGCAATAGGTAAAATTCCTAAAATAGTAGATAATGCGGTCATCAGGATAGGTCTGAATCTAGATTTTGCCGCTTCCGTAATGGATTCATTTAATCCTAAGCCCTGAGCTTTTTTCTGATTGGCAAATTCCACTATCAAAATGGCATTTTTTGATACCAAGCCAATCAACATGATAATACCGATTTGACTAAATATATTTAAGGTTTCACCAAATAACCACAGAGATAAGAACGAACCTCCAACCGCCAATGGAACCGTAAAAAGAATAATTACCGGATCCCTAAAGCTTTCAAACTGTGCCGCCAATACCAAATAAATTAAGATGATGGCAAAGCCAAAAGCAAATAATAAACTAGAGGAACTTTCAAAATAATCTAATGATGCTCCCGATAAAGATGTGCTATAGGTTTCGTCCAAGACTTCAGCTGCGATGGCATCCATGGCCTCTACTCCATCTCCAATAGTTTTACCCGGAGCTAAACCTGCTGATAATGTTGCGGATATATATCGGTTGTATCTGTAAAGCGATGGCGGGGTTGAACTCTCGCCCAATGTTACCAAATTATCCAATTGAAGCATTTGACCATTTTCAGCTCTCACGTACAAGGATCTCAAATCAATAGGAGCGTTTCTATCATTCCTTTGAACCTGACCAATTACCTGATATTGCTTTCCATCCATTATAAAATAATCAAAGCGCTGCCCACTTAAGCCTAATTGCAATGTTCTAGCAATATCGATTACAGAAATTCCCAGCGATCTGGCCTTTTCTCTATCAATTTGTATATCAATTTGAGGTTTGGTGAACTTTAGATCCTGATCTACCACAGTAAAAGTAGGATCATTGCTAGCTTTCTCTATAAATTCTGGCAAGGCAGCTTGTAATTTATCCAGAGAAGTAGCCTGAATAACATATTGAATGGGTAATCCACCTCTTCTGCCCCCTATGGTTTGTTGTTGAAAGGCAAATGCTTTGGCAGCAGGGAACTCATTTAATATTGGAGTAAACTCATCATAGAGCTGTTGCTGGCTTTTTTTTCTTTTATCTGCATCCACTAACATAATTCGCATAAAGCCTGAGTTTGTACCTTGCGTGCCAAAGCCTGGAGAGGTTACTGAAATCAAACCATCAGTTGGTAGGGTGTCCATAGTGACCTCTACCAAATTATTGATATATTCATCCATATATTCAAAAGTGGCACCTTCAGGTCCCGTGGTACTTACGGAAATCATCCCTCTATCTTCAAGAGGTGCTAGTTCAGAAGGAAGCGTTTTAAACAGTCCGTAGATTAAAGCAACCGCACCTAAAAACAACATGATACCCATCCATCTTACTCTCATGAAGGCATCCAAACTTCTTGCATATCCATTATTTAGCCATACAAAGAAAGGCTCTGTTTTTCTGTAGAACCAATTATGCCTTTCTCTTTTTTTCAAAATTCTGCTGCTCATCATCGGAGTTAATGATAGTGCCACAAATGAAGAAATCATTACGGCTGTGGCCACTACCACTCCAAATTCGCGAAATAGTCGTCCAGTAATCCCTTCCAAGAAAATTACGGGCATAAATACAGCGACTAAGGCTACTGTAGTGGCAATTACGGCAAAGAAAATTTCTATAGCTCCTTTTTTGGCCGCCTCCATTGGCTCCATTCCATCTTCCACCTTGGTATATATGTTTTCAAGCACTACAATGGCATCATCCACCACTAATCCAATGGCTAAAACTATACCTAATAAGGTTAAAACATTGATCGAAAAACCGGCCAGGTACATAAAAAAGAAAGTACCAATTAAAGCAACTGGAATAGTGGCTATCGGAATAACAGTAGTTCTCCAATCTCTTAAGAAGGCAAAAATGATAAAGATTACTAAAAGAAAGGCAATAATGATGGTTTGCTGAACCTCATTGATGGACTCCCTAATATATTCTGTTTGATCAAATCCAATTCCTAAATTGATATCTTCTGGAAGATCTTTTTTGATATTATCAACCCTCTTGTAGAATTCATCTACTATATCGATGCTGTTAGAACCAGGTTGTGGAATTAAGACGACTCCCACCATTGGAATTCCATCTCTCTTTAAGACAGTTCGCATGTTTAAAGGACCTAATTCCGCGTATCCGATATCAGAAAATCGGACAAAACTATTATCGCTTTCAGCTACAATAAGATCATTAAAATCTTTTTCGGATGTCAACTGACCCTGCGTTTTCACTACCAATTCAATCATATCACCTTCAATACTACCAGAAGGCAATTCCACGTTCTGACTTTCAACTGCATTTAAAACATCCAAAGGAGTTAATTGATAAGCGGCTAATTTGATGGGATCCATCCATAAGCGCATTGCATAACGCTTTTCACCCCATATTCTCACCTCACTAACACCCGAAATGGTTTGCAATCTTTCCTTAAAAGTGTTTTCAGCTATGGCTGATAATTCTAAAAGACTTCTTTCTTCACTGTTGATATTCAGGAAAACAATAGGATCGGAATCCGCATCTGCCTTGTTTACAGTAGGCGGTTCGGCATCTTCTGGTAATCTTCTCCTTGCTCCGGAAACTTTATCCCGCACATCATTTGCGGCCGCTTCTAAATCTTCACTCAAGTTAAACTCGATTGTAATTCTACTTCTGCCTTCTGCACTGGTGGAGGTGATTGTCCTGATACCGGCAATACCGTTGACCGCTTCTTCCAATGGTTCAGTAATCTGAGATTCAATTACATCCGCATTAGCACCTGCATAATCTGTCGTGACCGTAATAATAGGTGGATCTACCGAAGGATATTCCCTTACTCCTAAGAAGTTAAAACCTATAAAGCCAAAAATCAATATAACCAATGATAGCACAATGGCTAAAACGGGTCTTTGAATACTTACTTCTGATAATGATGCCATATCTCTATTTTTCCAGCTTCTTAATGTCTATTTCTGCTCTATCCTTCAACTGAGGAACACCCGCAATTGCTACCGTATCTCCCTGATTCACTCCCTTAAGTATCTCAACTCTATTGGCAGTTCTAGCGCCCAGCTGAACATCTTGAAGATGTGCTTTACCCTCTTTGATAATAAAAACAGTATGACCATCTGCTTTCGGCATAATAGCAGTAGTTGGGATCAATATTGCATTTTCCCTGTTTTCTAGACTTAAATTGATCCGGATGAACTGTCCTGGAATCAAGGTGTTATTCGGATTCGGTGCTTGAGCCCTAGCGGATAATGTACGTGTAACTGGGTCTATTTGTGGCTCAATGGCATAAACTGTAGCTTCTCTATCTTTATTTTCGGCTTCTGATGTAAAAGTAATTTTACTTCCTTTTTTAACCAGGCCACTGTATCTGCTTGGTACTGAGAATTCCACTTTTATGGGATCAACATTATATAAAGAAGCAATTTGAGAAGTGGGCGTAATATAGCTCCCCTCACTTACATAGCGAAGTCCAATATATCCCGAGAATGGGGCTCTGATCCTTGACTTATCAATTTCAGCTTGCAAAGCATCCATTTCGGCCTGGGTAGTTTTGAGATTAGTAAAAGCAATGTCATATTCCTCTTTGCTTATGGCTTCCTTTTCCAAAAGTTGTTTTTGCCTTTTTTCGGTTTCAGCATTTAACTGAGCAGTAAATTTTAGACGCTGCAAATTGGCTTCTAGATCGGCTACATTGGTTTTTACCAGTAATTTCCCCTCCTTGACATATTCGCCTTCCTCAAAATAAATATTATCAATTTTACCAGATATTTCACTAGCCAATTGAACGGATTCATTGGCCAATAAAGATCCAGTTAGCACAATGTCATTTTCAAAAGTTTCGAATTTTACCACTTGAGCATCAATGGAAATTTTTGTATTGCTTTGTGCAGGTGCCTGATTTTCATTTGCATTTTCTTTTTCTGAGGATAAAACGCTAGGGAAAACCAAATAAATAATAATTGCCAAAACGGCCACGGAGGCTATAATCCGAATTATAATTTTGTTCATGATAAGATGTTAAAAAAATCTAAGCTTAATTAATGTATAAACATACAAAGAGTTAAAACTTGCTGAAAGCGATAAGGTTACTGAAAGTTAAGGCTTTCTCTCAAACGGTAGGAAATGGGGATGATTGGGTATAAAAAACCCAACTCAATGAATGAGTTGGGTTTTGAAAATTTTAAGAGTAATTTTTCTTATCTAAAAATATAACGAAGTCCCACTCTAGCTCTCCATCTTGACGCTCTATTTACAATATTGTATCTCTCTAAACCTAAATCAGGTTCTGTAAAAGTGAATTGTGGAGTTGTCCCATCAGCTTCATATCCTTCAAAGTTCAAAAGTTCGTAGTTAAATGGATTATTGTAAACTACACCCCAGTCGCTATTGATTAGGTTTGCAAAGTTGAAAACATCAAACTCAAACTGGAATCTATGATTTTTACCTCCAGCATCAAAAGCAAAATTTTGAATGAATTTGAAATCGATTTGATTAACAAAAGGAGCTCTTGCACCATTTTTCTCTGAATATTGACCTCTTCTTGTAGAAAGGTAGTCATCTTCTTCTATGAAGTTATTTAATGCCTCCCATTGCTGAGCAGCAGATGGTCCACTCTCAATATCCACTAAAGAAATATCTGACTGATTAGCAGGAATATAAACTAAGCTGTAAGTTCTTCCAGTACTTCCTCTTTCATTATTGATATTTCTTGCATCTGCATTTCCTGAACCATATGTATAGGAATAAGGTTGTCCAGACTCACCATTATAAAAAATACTAAAAACTGAATTGAAATTATTATCACCACCCCAATTAGCGTTATAGTTTAAACTTGCAATTACTCTGCTACCGATTGAAAAATCAGTCCTTCCGTATTCAGCAAAATTTCGTCCATCAACATTAAAAGCACCTCTCCATTGAGAAGAGTTTTGAGAACTTGTGCCTTCAAAGATTGCAAATCCATCACCATATGTATAGGCTACATTTGCAAATAATCCAAAGTCAAAATTCTTTTGAACCTGACCAGTAACAGTGTAAGTATAACCTTCGTTAGTATTGCTTGCTAAGTAAATAGAATTGTACCTTCCGTCAATATTATCACCTACATATACATTTCTATCATCTCCCCCATTAGTCCACTGAAAATCAACAGTTGGGTCAGTATTAATGTTTTGGTAATAAACATTATTCAAATTTTTAGTGAAAATTCCTTCAGCATTTAAGAACCAACCGCCATCTAACTTATGGTCAATTGCTAAACTAGATCTAAAAACCTGTGGAAATTTGAAATTTTCTGTAAATAAATCAACTTGTCCTTGTGGAGTTGGAACTGGAAGTCTTGGTTGGTCAGCCGGTGAAGGGATGAATTCATTTACTGGAGCTCCAGCATCTTCTGCGTCATTTTCATCAAAACCACCGACAGTTAAACCATTATTGTTATACATTCCACCTGGCCATACAAATGGAATTCTACTTGTGAAAATACCCAAGCCACCTCTAATAATAGTTTTATTATTATCGAAAACATCATAATTGAATCCAACTCTTGGTGAGAACATTAGCTGACCATCAGGTGCTTGACCACCTACAGCCCCTTCTAAATCATAACCTGCTGCTTCTATGAATGGCAATGTTTCTGAATTGAAGGTTGGATGAATTACTGGATCATCAGTTAGAATAGGAATATCTAATCTTAACCCAGCTGTTAAAGTAACTCTATCTGATAGTTCGATTTCATCTTGAGCATAAAATCCAAGCTGCATTGCATTGAATTTAGCTGCCGCTTCAGTATCGTCACCAATCCCTTCGTCAATTAAAGAATAAGATCTATCATAACCTGTGGGTGCTTCGTTATTTAAAAACTGATCGATATTTAAATAAAAATATGAACCATAATTTTGACGTATAAATACGTTATTAAAGCTCATAAATTCATTGTGAGTACCAAACGTCCATGTATGTTTACCTCTATACAAGTTGAAGTTATTTGTTAGTGTGAAAACTTCCTGTTCTAGTAAGTTAGCTGTTGAAAATGCTTCACTACCAAAACTTATATCACCATCACCATCAGCAATAAAAACCGTAGGGAAATCTTGACCAATTGGATCTCTATCATCTCTTACAGTGGTTAATCCTAGAATTAATTT
This sequence comes from Marivirga sp., assembly GCF_051117495.1. Classification (NCBI taxonomy): domain Bacteria; kingdom Pseudomonadati; phylum Bacteroidota; class Cytophagia; order Cytophagales; family Marivirgaceae; genus Marivirga; species Marivirga sp. The sequence continues at coordinate 104,453 of NZ_JBNPEF010000018.1, forward strand.
ATTTGAAGCATTACTTCCAAAATTTGAACTTAACTCTAATGCAGAAGAATTAGTAACCGATGGGAATGATATCCCGTTATTTCTAAAGTTAATCCTTCCTTGGCTTGAACCGTTTCTGTTAGTCTGAAGAATATCGGTATAGTTATGTCTGAATAATAATTTATGAGTGTTATTAATATCCCAGTTCAATTTCACAAATAATCTAGTTGCATCTAATTGATCGCTCGTGCTTCCAAATCCACCTGCATCGTAGTTATAATTTTCTTGTAAATAATTCCCAAGCGCATTTAAGTCTGCTATTGAAGTATTTCCTTGGTAAGCACCTGGATCAAATGGTGATGGCGTTTCCTCTCTTTGTAATTCGGCATTAACAAAGAAAAATAATTTATCTTTCACAATTGGACCTCCTAAATTTATTCCATAAAAGTTAGTAGAAAATTCATCTAATGGTTCAGGTTCACTACCTGTCCTTTCCGTTAATGAAGTATTGGTTTGTCCAGCAAGACTTTCATTTTGAGTATAGGTGTAAACACCACCTTCAAAATTATTAGAACCACTTTTGGTAACTGCATTAATTCCTCCTCCTGCAAAACCACCTAGAGAGACATCATACGGAGAAATGACTACTTGTATTTGCTCAATGGCATCAATACTGATAGGAGACGCACCTGTTTGTCCACCGTTAGTACCGTTTGCAGCTAAACCAAATACATCATTATTCACAGCCCCATCAAAATAGATAGCATTATATCTATTGTTAATACCAGCAATAGAGAAACCTCCACCAAAAGATTGTTTGGCTTGAGGAGTTAGTCTAGTGAAATCATTTAAATCTCTATTAAGTGTTGGCATTTTTTCAATATTCTCCTGAGATATCTGGGTTGATGCACCCGATTCCTCACCCGTAGAAAGTCTAGATCCTCTAACTTCAACTTCTGAAAGCTGTACTACAGTTTCACCTCCAAAAGCAAAATTTAGTTCTCTTTTTGCTCCTAGTTGTAGGTAAATATCATTTTGCTTTATCTCATCAAAGCCTACAAAACTTATTTTCATAGTATATGGTCCACCTACCTTTAAGTTAGGTAAGGTGTATTTACCATTTAAGTCAGACACAACTCCGTATTGAGCACCAGTTGGAGTATGCGTTGCGATTACATTCGCACCAGGAACTGCTTCACCATTATTATCTTTGATGGTTCCTGTAATAGTTGCACTTGTCGTACCTTGAGCAATAGCCGATCCTGTGGCAAAAGCCAACAAAATCGCTAGTCCACATAAACTCTGTAAAATTTTCTTCATTTCTTTAAAGTTTTATTTTTTGATTTGTTGCAAATTTAAACTGCTTATAATTCTATCGCTCTTTAAAAAGATTAATTATTGATTATAATTCTTCGATAGAAAATTAATATTAAGTTAATATTAAAATCGAGGGATTTAAGTTTTAATTTATAAGACAATAAAATAGCCGTTTAAACAATAAAGAATGGTGGTCTCATGATTTTTCTGTACTTTAAAGTTTAAGTTTTTCAAACAAAATCAATCCTATTAAATATGAAATATTTAGCAAGCATTATTTTTATCTTGTTTTTAGCTAATAGTTCCATTGCTCAAAACAAATTATCCTACTTTCTGCCGGATAGTGTAGAATATAATTCTTCCATTCCTACGCCTGAAAGTGTAATTGGACATCAGGTAGGAGAATGGCACGTGACGCATGATAAATTAGTCTATTATATGAAGACCTTAGCAGATGCATCGGATAGAATTACGCTCATTGAATCAGGCAAAACTTATGAAGACCGACCTCAATTATTACTGACGATTACTCACCCAGATAATCTGGCTAATATCGATAAAATTAAGAGGGAACATAAACTGTTAACTGATCCGAGTTTCTCTTCGAATTTAAATGTTGCCGAAATGCCTTCGGTAATCATGATGGGATTTTCCATTCATGGGAATGAGCCTAGCGGAAGTAATGCTTCTATGTTAACCGCTTACTATTTAGCGGCCGCCCAAGGTTCAGATATAGAAGATAAACTCAAAAATGTGGTCATTTTATTAGATCCTTCTTTTAATCCAGATGGCTTAAATCGATTTGCCACTTGGGCGAATATGCACAAAAGCGAAAATTTAGTTACAGATCCTAATGACAGAGAATTTAATGAAGTTTGGCCTGGTGGTAGAACCAATCATTATTGGTTTGATATGAACCGTGACTGGTTGCCGGTTCAATTAGCTGAATCGCAAAATAGAATTGCGCAATTCCATGCTTGGAAGCCTAATATTTTGACCGACCATCATGAAATGGGTACGAATAGTACTTTCTTCTTTCAACCGGGAATACCGGAAAGAACACATCCAATTACTCCACAAAAAAATCAGGATTTAACCGGGCAAATCGGTCAGTATCATGCAGAGTTTTTAGATAGAATAGGTTCGCTTTATTATAGCAAAGAAAGCTTTGATGATTTTTATTATGGAAAAGGATCTACTTTCCCAGATGTGCAAGGAGCAATAGGAATTTTGTTTGAGCAGGCAAGTTCTAGAGGTCATGCACAAGAAAGTGTAAATGGCGTTTTAAAATTTCCATTTACTATTAAAAATCAATTTACAGCTTCATTGAGTACACTGCAAGCAGGCTATGAAATGCGAGAGGAGCTGCTTGGCTTCCAAAGAGATTTTTATAAAAACTCGGTCAACATGGCTTCCGAAGCTAATGAACAAGCTTGGGTAGTTTCTGACCAAGATGCTTCTAAATTGTATCGTTTTGCAGAAATGCTGGACAGACACGAAATTGAGATTCATAAATTGGCTAAAAGTACCAATGGTTTTCAAGCGGACAATAGTTATATCATCCCAATGAATCAATATCAAAGCAGGTTGATTAAAGCTATTTTTGATGTGAGAACAAGCTTTACGGATAGTCTTTTTTATGATGTTTCAGCTTTTAATATGGGAATGTCATTTAATCTCGATTATACAAGCCTTGATAAAAGAAGTTTCAATAGCGGATTATTGGGTGAGAAATTTGAAGCTACTATGCGACCTGAAGGAAACATTAAAGGTGGCAAAAGTGAATATGCCTACATCATGGAATGGCATGATTTCTACTCCCCAAAAGCTTTATATAAAATACAAGAAGCTGGTATCAGAACTAAAGTAAATACTAAGGAAATTATCTTAAAAGATGGTAAAACTTTAGATATTGGTTCTATTTTGATTCCAGTGAAACAACAAGAGCAAAGCCCTATTCAAATTTATCAGATTTTAGAAGAGGCTATTGAAGAATCTGCAGTAAATATTTATGCTGTAAAATCCGGAAATACCAACGGAATCAATTTAGGAAGCCCTTCATTCGAATCCTTGAGTCAACCCAAAATTGCCATGATCATTGGTGATGGAATTAGTCCATATGATGCTGGTGAAATTTGGTTCTTAATGGACCAGCATTATGAAATGCCGATTACTAAAATAGATGTTAATGATTTTAGCCGAGCCGATTTAAGTAGATATAATGTATTGATTATGCCCAATGGCTGGGGTTATGGAAACATTGGGAGCCAAAAGAATAAAATACAGCAATGGGCACAAAATGGCGGAACCATCATTGCCTATAAATCGGCTGCGAAATGGCTTTCCGATCAGAAAATGACGAAGTTGAAATTTGTTGAAAGCAAGCCTGATACCACTGGTTATGAAGCTTATGAAGATTTAGGTAATAATAGGGGTGCCCAAGTAATTGGTGGAGCCATTTTTGAGGTGGAGTTGGATTTAACTCATCCGCTTACCTATGGATTGGAAAAGGAGAAAATGCCTATCTTCAGAAATAGCACTCTATTTATGGAGAAATCTAAAAATCAATATGCAAATCCAATTAGATATACCCAGTCACCTTTATTGAATGGTTATATTTCCGAAGAGAATGCAGAGAAATTAAAAGGAACTGCAGCCGTAACTGTCAGTGGAGTTGGTAGAGGTAAAGTGATTTCATTTACTGATAATACTAATTTCAGGGCTTTTTGGTATGGCACCAATCGATTGCTGATGAATGCTATCTTTTATGGTCAGACTATTAGTGGTAGAGCAGGGGAGTAAATACTACAGTTTAGGAAATGACAAGAGGATCGTATTAAAGCGGTCCTTTTTTATTTTGGAGAAATTACACTAAAGTAGAATAAAAATATTTTTAGTAACTTTAGTATTCTTTTTAAAACTCTTAAGTAAAAAGTTGATTGTAATGTTTTTCATTAAATCAATTATTAATATAATAATTTTTAACGCACTTTTGAATTGTTATTTAGCTTAGTATATCACAAATAACAAAATATAAACACTTAAATAGGGGATATTTGGATAAATTAATTGGTTCATTATACTAAATACTACTGATCACCTTTAAAATGAAAAGAATTTCTTTAGTAATATTCTTGTACTTATCAGTTCTTTCTGTCTTTGCTCAGAATAAAATCTTAAGAGGAACGGTTACAGACGCAATTACAGGAGAGCCCTTAGAGGGGGTGAATGTATTGTTGAAAAATGCAGGTAAAGGCGTTATGACTAATGATGATGGAAATTTTAAAATTTCTGTGCCCCAAAATGATAATTTCATTCTTTTCATTTATCCAGGAAAAGCTAGAAAAGAAGTAGAAATTAATGATCAAGCTTTTATTTCGGTTGAGTTAGGTCCCATCAGAAGTAAATTAGATGAAGTCGCTCATTTTTCCTTTGGTAAAGAAAAAAGAAAATACCTGCAACCTTATACTTATCAAGAACTCCAGCCCAATTCTATAGCTCAAAAAGGATCGCAAAACTTAGCTACAGTTTTAAAAGGGAAAGCTTCGTCTTTATATGTAAATGAAAGTAGCGGAATGCCAGGCTCTTCAGCTAGTCTAAGTATCAGGGGCAATAATTCTATTTTCATTGACAATGAGCCATTAATTGTATTGGACGGGTTACCCATGATTTCGGGTTCTGCTTTTTCCGGGCTTTCCAGTGGTATGGACTATAGCAGTAGAATTAATGATATCAATCCCGAAGATATTAAATCAATAAATATTCTAAAAGGAGCATCTGCTACTGCACTTTATGGAAGTACAGCGGCAAATGGGGCACTTATTATAACTACTTTTAGTGGTGAAGAAATAAAACCAAATTCTACTAGAATTAAATTGGGGCAAAGTTATTTGGTCAATCAAGTAGTTGGTCTTCAAGAGCAACAAAATAAATTTGGCAAGGAACCGATGGACAAACTGTTGTTGACAGCCCATATACTTGGGGACCAAATATTGCTAATTTAATTGATGGTGAATTGAATGATAATTTAAATCCTCTATTTCAAGATGGCTATACGGCAATATCAAATTTTGATATATCTGGCAGAAACCAGAAAGGAAATTATAATCTAGCACTTTCTTATGCCGATCAAGAAGGTATAATCCCTAATTCAGGAATGAATAGAATAACAGGTAAATTAAGAGGAGAGTTGAAATTAGGGAATAAATTATTTATGGGAGCTGTTGCAAATTTGGGGCAAAATGATATTTCAAAATTAGTTGGCGGTAATAATAGCTCAAGCGTTTTGAATGGTGGTTTTTTAAGTCCTCCTACATATAATCTATGGGGAACTGCATTTTCAGATGAAAACGATCCTAATCAACAAGAATATTATCATGATGGAGCTGACAATCCCAGATGGTCATTGGTCAACAATCAATTCAGTGAGTTAACTCAAAAGGCTTTTGGTAATTTTTATATGAAATATGAACCTGCAAAATGGTTAGAATTAAATTATAGAGGAGGTGCGGAACTTCTATTAGAAGAGATGAATGAGGTTTATGGAATCGGCTCTAGTTTTTCTAATGGAAGAACCGTACCGCCATCGGCAGGAAGGATAATTAATGGCCAGAATGTTAACCAACAAATAAATTCCAATTTTAACCTTAAATTAAAATTTGGTAATCCAAAAGCTTTGGCATTTGACTTATTGCTAGGCAACGAATTTGTGGACACTCAATCTGAATCCATCGTCCAACAGGGTTTTGGCATTACTGAATCAGGAACTGTGGATATCGATAATACTTCAATTCAATTAAATGATACTGCAAATTATAATAATAGGATTCTCGGTTTTTATGCAAATGCCAGTTTTTCTCTTTACCAGATTCTTTTTCTTGACATAGCGGGACGTCAAGATTATAATTCAAATTCTAGATATGACAATAGCCAGTTCTTTAACCCAACTGCTGGTTTGAGTTTTGTTTTTTCTCAACTTATAGAAGAGAATGATTTTCTAAATATCGGAAAAGTAAGTGCTAGTTTTACTGAAATAGCTCAGGTACCTTATATCAATCAAAGTATAAACAGTGGATTTAATATGGGTTTATCAAATCCTTATTTTTCTCCTTCAAGAACAGGATTTCCATTACCTATTCAGGAAGGAAATTTCATTGTGAGTGATAATTTAAATCCCCAAATCTCCCAAACAATGGACGTTGGTTTGAATCTAGAATTATTAAATAATCAAATTGGATTGCAATTTAATTATTTCCAAGAAAACAATAGTAATCAAATATTATTCATACCACAATCGCCTAGCTCCGGTGTGAGTTATACACTTCAAAATTCGGGCGAAATACAAAACAAAGGTATTGAGTCTCATATCAACATCAGTCCAATAAAAACGAATAATTTGGAATGGAATATTAGCGGGAATTATACTACCATAGAATCGAAAGTAAAGTCAATTGCGACAGGGATTAGTAATATTTATTTGGGTAATAATAACGAAAGCCCGGAGGTCCGATTAATTGAAGGTTCTGAATTTCCGGTTCTTTATGGCTATGGTTTTTTGAGAAATAATGAGGATAGAATAATTGTTGACAATAGGGAGTTTATAAATGGAAATGCCAACCCAGCATTTGGTATGCCAGTTCGTGATCCAAACCCAAAGGAATTAGGGAAGATGAACCCTGATTTTTGGGTGGCTTTATCTAATGAGTTCAAAATTTACGGATTCTCGCTTCATGTACAATTTGATGGCCAATTTGGAGGACATGCCTATTCTGGTAATACAAAGATTATGAAGGAATATGGAATGGATATAGCCACTAATGATAGAGACCAAGGAGTTGTGCTTGATGCTGTAAAAGGATATTATACTGTTGATGGGAATGGGAATACGGTGCCAAATGTAGAGGCCGAGAATAATATTGTCATCAATAAAGGAGAGTATTTTTGGTCGGAGGTAATGGCCGATATAGACGAGGCACATATTTACAAGACTAATTTTATTAGATTAAGAGAAGCTAAAATCAGTTATACCTTTAATCATGATAATAGAAAGGATGGCTTTATAAAGAAGGCCAGCATTTATGTGGTTGGGAGAAACTTATGGATAAAAAGTAGCTTCCCCAATGCTGATCCTGAAACCCAATGGAATGCAACAAGCCCGTATTATGGATCACAGTACTTTCATTTTCCGCAAATGAGATCATTTGGAGGTGGTATTAACTTAATATTTTAATGGGAAAGGAGATGAAAAAATTAATGATAAATTATTTGACAATAGGCCAATATCTATTGATAATCTGGAGTATTATATTTCTTTCTTCTTGTCAATTGTTAGAACCAGAAGAAAATTTCGCTATTAAAAATGAGAATACCACAATTGCAAAATTGGAGGTAAGCTTTGGTACATCCTCTGAATTTAACCTGTCAAGTTCGAACGGGGCTTATGTAGATCTTATTTTTCAGACCAAAGGTGATTTTAATGGAAATGTAGATGTTTATGCTTCTTTAAATTCTTCAGAAAATGAACCTAAAATAGTTTCTACTATAGAATCGATTCCATCTGAGATTAAATTAGATATAGAGGATATCAGGCAGGCTTTCCAAAACCAAAGTGCTGAATTGGAAAGCGGAGTTTCATTGTTTTTCACTTTTCATTCTACAATCAACGGGAATGATTATCAATTTAATAACACTGCATTATCATCTAGTATCATTTGTAATTCAATGATTTCTACAGCAGAGGATAACTGGACTGGGACTGCAAATGCAGATAATGGAGCTAGTTTCCCTTCTACGGCCACAGCTGAAAACGTTAAAATAATTCCACTAGGTGATGATAATTATTTAATTTCAGATATATCGGCCGGTTGGTATGAGGCAATAGGTTTTAGACCCCAGCAAGAGGGTATTTATAATGATAACTGTAATCAATTATCCTGGATAGGACCTGGAGAAAATAGACAGTTTGATTTTGTTGATCCAGAACTTACCGGTATGTATGATCCGGAAACTCAAACCTTAACTATTTATTGGTTTGATGCGGGCAATGAATTCAGAGGAGAATCCGTATTCACAAAAAATTAATTCATGAGATTATAATTTCACTCAATTTGATATCTTTTCTGGTATTGATTTAAAGTATAGCATTAATAGGAATTTTATTTGGGAATGTTAGTTAGGTATTACCGCATTTTAGTAGATCAAAAAAAACATCTGTCAAATTCTCAAAACTATTGCCTTTTATCAAGTATCCCCTCCCAAATAATTTTGTAGAAATAAGCCAAGGGTCAATTATTTAATCACTCCCTTATTTTTCCAAATATAAATTGAGCAAAAAAAGGCTGACTAATCATAATAAAAATATCAGTTAAGCAAATGCTTAAGACTTTTAAAATATCCCTTTTAAGTTAAAATAGTGCATATTTTCCGGTTTAAATCCAAAGTAAAGCATTAAAATATAGGAATTGTATAAAAAAATATTAAATTAGTGTTATGTTTTAATATGTAATTCCTGATAAGATACTTACATCGTTAGTTTATGTAGTTTAATCAATTTATTTACAAAAATATAGTGTTTAGCTTTAATTATATGGCAAAGATTTGGAACATAGGTAATGATGCATGGAGTAAAGAAGTAAGGCTTTATCGAAAAAAACATATTGTACATCTAAGAAAACATATAATTAGTATGATAGCAGTAAGTAAGTTTGTAAAATCAACGACTATTGCAACCTTATTCCTATTCCTCTTGCCATTTCTTACATGGTCTCAGGATGCAGATGACCCCACATTAGTTCCTGCCGCTTGCTACAACTTTGTAGATGACTTTGAGAATGATAATGGCGAAACAGGTGTAGAACCATTAACTCCAATTGGAGGAACTGGTGATTTTATTGAGTCAGAAGAATTATGTTTAAACAGCAATAACAAGCATTATTCCATGTCTGCTAATCAAGGTCTTGAGGTTGATAATGGATCTCTGCTTGATAAAGATAATTATACAATTGAATTATTATTCAAAATAGATAGTATTCCTCCATCAAATCCAGACGGTACAGTTTTGATAATGAATTTTTCCAACCAAAGTGGAAAAGGCTCATTAATAATAGATGAAAACGGTTTTGTCTGTTTAGATGATGGCTCTGGAAATAGAACCTGTGGTACTGATAAAGTATCTCCAAATTATCCTGATGATGTACCCACCGACTGGATAAATTTAGCATTTGCTTTTGACGGGAACGATCTTACAGTTTATTTTGATGGAGAAGAGCAATTTACCGTTACTTCTGGCGGAGGAGCAGGTGATTTTACACTTCAAAACAATACCGAATATTTCAACCCTGCACAAGGCGGAGGACAAAGTGGATTTAGAGATGCTATTGCTGACGTTACAGTAGATTATATCCGCTACTTCGATCAAGTATTGGATGCCACCGCTATAGAATCTCTAAATCTTGCTGCTATTGCTGGTAATGACATTGAAATCCAAGCTTCTGCCACTGAAGGCTGTATTGGCGATGAAATTACTTTAACTGCAACAGGTGGTGATCGATCTTACTATATTTGGAGTACAGGTGACACTACAGATACCGATGTTTTAAATTATACTATTTTTCAAGCAACAGATACAATTTGGGTGCAAGGAGTAGCTGTATCTCCCTGTGAAAGACAATGTTTTGATATAGCCGACACTATCGTGATCTCAGGTTTTCCTAATCCGGAAATGGGCATAGTAGGACCAACGGAAATGTGCGAAGGAGATCCAGTTACTTTCTCGGCTTCAGAAGATCCGGCAGGAGGTTCGACTGAATATTTTTGGTCAACAACTGGCCCCACTTCATCAGAGTCGGGTGCAGATACAAAAGACTATTCCGTTACTTTCGATGATAATGGAGTATTTGATTTAAGCTTACAAATTGAAAATGAATATGAATGTATAGCGGATACCACCATTCAAATAACGGTCAATAATGTCCCCACTACTGGCGTAAATTTGCCTGCCACTGCATGTGAAGACCAAACCATTAATGTGGAATATACAGGTGATGCCACATCTTCTGCCATATTTACTTGGGACTGGGACGGTGGTACGGTTGAAAATGTAAATGATCCGGGAAGAAATTTTGATGTGAGTTGGGCGGATTTAGGAACCAAAACTATTCGATTTGAAATAGAGGAAGGAAATTGTTTAGTGATAGATTCTGTCACCATTGATATTACCCGAAGACCAACCCTTGATTATAGTGCCCCTGATAGTGTATGTGCTACAAACACTGTATTTATTGACTATTTGGGGAATGCTGATACTTCAATTGCCACTATAAATTGGGACTTTGATGGAGGAATTAATTCTGGAGATGATCTAAATGCTGAGGTAGTTTGGGATACGCCCGGAACCAAAAATATTTCTTTATCAATTGATGAAGGTGGTTGTATTAATGATTCTACTTTCACCATTGAAGTATTACCAGTCCCAACCACGGATGTAAACGTTCCAGCTAATGTATGTTCTGGCCAAGTGGCAACTTTTGAATATACTGGTACTGCAAATGCATCCGCAGAACTTGTTTGGACACTTGATGGAGGTACTGTTTCAAATGTAGTTAATCCTGATAGGGAATTTGATGTTAGCTGGTCAACCTTAGGCACAAAGATCATTACTTTAAGTGTCAACCAAGATGGCTGTGATACTGATACCACCTTTACCGTTGAAGTTGGCAAAACACCTACTGCAGACTTCGACCTACCGGCAGGTGCTTGTACCAACGAGGATGTAGTTGTACTTTATACTGGTACTGCCGATTTAAACCTATCTTCACCTGATTTGGTGTTTGATTGGGATTGGGGAGTTGATGGAACTGCAGTAAAGAAATCAGGGGGGCAGGAAGCTTATGATGTGCAATGGAGTTCTTTTGGTACTAAAACTGTCACTTTACAAGTAACAGAAAATGGTTGTACGAGCACACTAGTATCCCAAACCATCGAAATAGCCGAAAAACCAATCATTAGTTTTGACCCAGCAATTCCGGCTTCTATTTGCATTGATGAAACTGTGCCCTTTGTATTTGACGGAACTACAGGTGCAAATGGAACTTTTACCTGGGATTTTGATGGAGGGTCTCAAATAAATGTTAATAATGCCAATACTGATTTTGAATTAGAATGGGATTCTGCTGGTACAAAAAATGTAACCGTATCTATAGATAATGATGGTTGTGTAACATCAGAAACCTTCGAAATTGAGGTTTTAATTCCTGCAACAACTGATTTGACATATCCTGACTTTGCCTGTGAGGGAGAAACCGCAAGATTTATTTATACAGGTACTGGCGATACTAATGATCCTGGAACTACTTTTAACTGGACCTTTGAGGATGCCGATAACATAGTGGATTTAGGTAATGAAGTTTATGATGTTACTTGGAACAATTACGACCCTGCAGATAATATTAAAACCATTACTCTGGAAATAGATAAAGATGGGTGTACAGTAATAGAAACTTTTACCATAGAAATCTCCCCTATTCCTCTCCCTGAAATAACAGCCCCTACCGAAGCATGTTTAAATGAAGCTGTAACGGTAACATTTGATAGTGATTTAGATGGTGCAACTCTAATAGGATACGATTTTGGAGAAAATGGAACTGAAACAGCAACTGGTGATCCTGAGGTTTTTGAGGCAGTTTGGTCAACAACCGGTACTAAATCCATTACGGTTACTTATTCCATAAATGGATGTGAAGCTACGACTACCCAAGATATAGAAATCTTTCCTATTCCATCCAGTAATATGGATACTGAAACCCAAATATGTGACAATGAAACAGCTAATTTCACATACCAAGGAGATCCAACTAATACGGTAACATGGACCATGCCTGCTGGCGTAACTTATACTCAAGTTTCAGGCAATAATAGAGATATTGATATTTCATTTCCTGTTACAGGCACTACTCAAACTTATACGATTGAAGCAGAGATTTCAAATGGAAATTGCCAAATTCAATTTTCTGAAGACGTCACTGTTTTGCCAGCTCCAATAGCTAATATACCAGCTTTAGGCACTATTTGCACAACAGAACCTGTTACCATTGACTTAACCGCAGATTATGATTCAAATAATTCATATTTCTGGGATTGGGATGGCGGAACGGTTGAAAATTATAACGGATCGGGCATTTGGACTGTAAGCTGGGCGGATTCAGGTAATAAGGATATAATATTAACAGTTCAGTCCCCAAATGCTTGTCAATCTGTGGATACTCAAACTTTGAATGTTGGTTATTTGCCACAGTTGGAGGATTTGGATGTTCCAGCAAATATTTGTGAAAACGAACCTTTTGAGATTACTTATTTAGGAAATGCCAGTGAAATTACAAATTTCACATGGACAGAACAGGCTGGAGGCACTTTTGCTTTTGATGGCACGGATAGCTGGACGGTTGAATTTGACAGCCCAGGTGAAAAAGAAGTTACCTTAGAAATGGAAGGTGGTACTAGCTGTATAGTAGATACCACCTTTACGATCAATGTAAATTTTTATCCGGAATTTGATTTATCTTCTAACAATACTTGTACAAATATAGCCGTGTTTGTGTCTTATCCTGATGTATTAAGTACAGACATTGATACAACTTGGAATTTTGGTGATGGGGCAATTTTTGAACAAGTAAATGACACCACTTTTAGCATAGAATATGAATCTCCCGGTACCAAAACCATTAGTTTGACAATAGATGGTGACTGCGGACAAGAAGTACAAACTGCTGAGGTGGAAGTATCTCCAGGCCCTGAATATTCTATAAATGCCGCTGATAAAGTATGTATAAATGATCCTAATCCTTATGAAATTGTTTTGGCTGAAGCAGCAGGGACTGATGTTGAAATAATAGGATTTGAACTTCTCCCTAATGATGATAATGCTTCAGCAACAATATCAGCAAATGGACTAAGATTACTAATAAATGGATGGGATTATGGGGGCTTTAAACAAGCCATATTGGAAGTAGAAGATGTTTCTGGCAGCGGTTGTCCAGTTAAATTTGAAACGATTGATTATGCCGTTTATAATTTTATTCAATTAGATGCTTTTCCGGATAATGGATGTATTAATGACCCAATCACCATAAGATTTTCAGGTGTGGTAGAAGACGGTGCGACATTCAATTGGAATTTTGATGGGGCTACTGTAAATGAAATCATTGAAAATGAAGAGTACGAATTGATTTGGAGCACTGCTGGCACCAAAAATGTAGAATTAGAAATTTTAGGAGAGTGTAATGATATAACAGAAAGTATTGAAATAAATATAGGTGATCCTGCCGATACTTCCCTCGATTTTGATGGGGAAGTTTGTGAAGGAGAGACTGCAAATATTACCTACGATATGAGTTTACTCACCACATCCAGTAGTCAAACCGGGGTGAGCATTACTTATCATGATGTGCCAAATGACACCAGTAATGATGATCCTGACAATGGAACTTTCGCTCCAGTTTGGAATACAGCAGGAGTAAAAGATTTCACCTTAACCGTTAATAATGGCGGTTGTATTGAATCTCAAGACTATCAAATTACCGTTTATGAAATTCCTGTGGCCTCATTCACTAGAAGTGATAATATCGTTTGTGTGGGCGAATCAGTGGATTTTAATTTTAACGGAAGCATGCCGAGCGGAACAGTAGTAGATTGGGATTTCATGGAAGATGATGCTAATGATGTTACAGAAAACACTCCTGATAGAAATTATACAGTTGAATGGCAAACTCCAGGCATCAAGACCATCAACTTGATTTTGGATAACGGAGGCTGTATTGATACCGCTAGTCGTGAAGTAAATGTTTTACCATACCCTGATTTTGAAATTGATCTACCGGATGACGTCTGCAGAAATGCACCAATTACAGTTAGTTTAATAAATAATGGAACAGGAACTATAGCTGATTTTGATTTTAATTGGGATTTTGGAAATGCATCGGTAACTGATTTGGGAAATGAAGAATATGAGTTAGTATTTCCAACTGTAAGCACTCAAACCATTAGCGTGGATATTACTGGAGCAGGAGGATGTAATAATGCTATTTCACATGATATAACTGTAAACCCTGCTCCAGATTTAGTATATACTGCTACACCAAATCCAGTTTGTATAGAAGAGGATTTCACATTTGAGTACACAGGGATTTTAGGTACCAATTATACAGGAAGCGTAAATATTAATGTGATTGATCTTGACGGAGGTACTGAGATTAGCTCTACAAACAGAGAATCTGTAATCAGATGGTCAACATCAGGTAATAAGCAAATCCGAGTGGAAGTGGAAGACGATAACAATTGTCCGGCAATAGCTGTGGTAGATGTTGAAGTATTACCATTGCCAACTATGACTTATGATGCACCAACTAATTTCTGTATTGGAGAAGAATTTATTGTAAGATATACTGGAGATGCAGATCCATTTACAGACTCATTTACTTGGACTTTTGATCCTTCCGGTTTGGTATCAGCTACGAAAGTGGCCGGGTCTCAAGCTTATAGAGTTATCTATAGTACTAGTGGCTCTAAAACGATTGATATCGCAGTAACAAACGGAAACGGATGTGCTAATACGGTAAGTTTAGATATTGGAATTTTTGCAGGACCAAATGATTTCACTGTTGACCAAGGACCTGTATGTGCTTTTGATGAATTAGTGTTTTATCTAGGTACAGATGATGTGGTCAATATTGACCCTGGTATTGATGGAAGTTGGGATATTAGCAATCCAAATAATATTACATGGTCAACCCCAGGTATTAAAACAGTAGCACTTACCTTGACTAATGGAAATTGTGAAATTACCCGCGAATTTGATGTTGAAGTTGAGCCTACTCCTCTTGGAGAAATAACAGTAGATGTTGGCTGTGTCGGTCAAACTACTTTGGTAAGCTATGGTGGCGCTGGTGCAGCCAGTATTTTTGCCGATTATGACTGGGGAACAAGTTTTGATGATGCGGTTTCAGTTTCAAAGTTATCAGGACAAGAAGCTTACGAAGTAGTTTGGGATACTCCAGGTGATTATGACATTTCTGTAGATATTATTGGAGAAAACGGATGTGAAAACACTATCAGTTTACCAACAATCACAATTTACCCATCCCCAACTGTGGACTTTAGATTGCCCGCCACAATTTGTGAATTTGTTGAACAAGAACTTGCGGTTAACGATCCGGATTCTGCCTTTCAATATTCTTGGGATTTAGGAGCTGATGGGGTCATTGTTAATGCAAATGAGGATAGCAGTAGAATTACGGCAATGTGGGAAAACATTGGAGATAAAACAGTTATGGTCTCTGCTTCACAAAACGGTTGTATAACTACTAGAAATAGAACTATAAGAGTACTTAACTCTCCCGATCCTTCATTTGATATCCCTTTATTTTGCTTAGATGAAGTAACTGGAGAGGCAACTGGTACCATTACTTATACTGGTGATAATGATTTGGTTAATGATACTTTTGAATGGGATTTTGATATAGATACTACGGCTGGGGAAAGTGCTACTCAAATAGGGTCAACTCAAAATTATGATTTGGTTTATACCACTCCCGGAAGAAAAGAAATCACATTAACTGTAACCAATGAAAATTGTGGAAGCCAATCTTTTACAGATATTCTTGCCGTAAATAACTTGGCAGAATTTGAATTATCATCCGCAAATGATGAGCTTTGTGAAGGAGCTATTACCCGTGTTTGGTTTACTGGGGTAGTAGAACCTGGCGCTACTTATGATTGGGATTTTGATTTGGAGTCTGGGGATGTAGTAAATGAAATTGTGGCAGATTCATTATTTGAAATTACTTATAATTCCACCGGTACTAAAGTTATCAAATTAAATATAACAGGTGAAACTTGTAATGATGATGAATTTGAAAGTAGTTTTATTATTGGAGAAAAACCTACTTCTGATTTTGATTTAGAAGCTACAGAAAATTGTCTGGGCGACCTTACCAACATTACCTATACTGGTACTACTTCGGATGGAGGTGAATTAGTTTGGGATTGGGCAGATGGAATACCTACTCAATTAAATGATTCTACTTTTGAAGTAAGTTGGCCATCACCGGGACTTAAAGAATTAAGTTTGGTAGTGGAAGATGGCGGATGTATTTCCGATACTACTTTCCAAACTGTCCAAGTCTATGACAATTCTGCATCTACTCTATTCATTGATACGGATTTATGTCTTGATTCCATTGGAATGGCATCAATAAACCCAGAGTTTTTCGATCCTAATGCAACTTGGAGCTGGGATTTCCAAGGTGTCGATGTTCTTAATGCAAATGCTGATTCCACAGAATTTACCTATAGTTATAATTCTACTGGGGAAAAGCTAGTGAATTTTAGCATAAATGGGTCGCTTTGTAATGATTTTGATACTACCATGGTCATAAACGTAGGGGATAGAATACCTTTTAGTGTTTCAGCTGATACTGAAATATGTTCAAATGACAGCTCTAGGATTGTATTTACTTTACCAATTGTAAATGGGCGTGAACTGGAATGGGATTTTGATAATCCTAGTCAGGTTACTAAAATAAGTAATACCCGTGAAGATTATTTTGTGACTTGGAATACATTAGGAATAAAAAATGTGACTGTTAGTATTAATAATAAAGGTTGTATTAGGGATAGTACTTTTCAAGTCAATGTAAAACAACTACCGGATGCTACTTTCCAAACGGATGACTTCATGTGTCAAGATGATAACTTAATGTTGGTGCCTAATTGGGATATTTCACCTTTTAGTATTGTCACTTGGAATTATAATTATAATGGGAATACTGGAACTCAAAATGAAGCTGACTTTGAATTACTGTTGGATGAAGCAGGTTCTATAGAAGTTTCTCTAAGTGTTTTGGAAAATGGTTGCCAAGATACCTATACAACCACCATAGAAATTAGGGAAAAACCAGAAGCTTCAATTAATGCACCTGATTTTATTTGTTTGGAAGGTACTGCAAACATCAATTTTGCAGATAGTCTGATCAGTGGGACAACTTATGATTGGGGATTTGACGGGGTAAGTACCATTAATGACTTAGGGAATGAAACCTACGAATTGGGTTGGACAGATGGGGGCGAAAAGACTTTATTTGTAGTTACGAATAGAAATGGATGCCCTTCTGATACCGCCTATCATACATTGAATGTATTTAGTATTGATAACTTAGAAGTCGAATCAGATTCTATCTGTCAACATCAAACTGCAACCGTTAATTTCATTAATGAAGGCTTGGATATAAATGGTTATTCCTGGGATTTTGATGGTGCTGAAGTAATCAGTGGTTCGGGTTTTGGTCCATACGAACTGTTTTGGGAAACCACTGGAGTAAAAGAGGTGGCTATAAATATTGATGGCTTTATTTGTAATACCAATCAATTATTGAAAACCATTACAGTTGAGCCATCTGCTTTCTCTGAAATTAGTATTTCGGGACCTGATATGGTCTGTGAGAACACAGATGTGTTCATTGATCTTATTCTTGAAAATGAGGGAGATAACCCAGAATTTGAATGGTATATAAATGGGGAATTTGTAGGCAATGAATTTGATAGCACCCTGCTTGAGGATCAGGATGTAATAAGAACAAAATTAATTTCAGATGCAAAATGCGCTATAAATTCTGAGGCTATGTCCAATGAGTATGTGGTCAATATCTTAAATTATCAATATGATGGAAATACTATTGTAAATCCTAGCCCTGTTTGCATAGGAGATTCTGTAGTAGTTAGCTTAGAGCCTGGTAATTATGAAATTTTGGATTGGGAAATAAGTACAGATTTAAATGATTGGACTAGTTTGGGAGTATCAAGTACTGAGCTTATTGATTATCCAGAGGAAGACACTTACTACAGAGCAAGAATTGTAGATTTACAAGGCTTATGTCCACAAACTACACCACCTGGTACTGCTAAAGTAGTCCCTTATGAACCTATTGATGCTGGGAATGATATCTCTATTAGAGAAGGGGATACAAGAATCTTGGAAGCAACCAATGGCACCAACTTTATATGGCGAAATGATGTTTCTATTCAAAGTGATGTAAGAAATGCAAGAATCCAAGTAAGCCCGAAAAAAACGACCACTTTTATTGTGGATGGATTAACTATTAATGGTTGTCCTGATGTAGATTCAGTTACGGTTATCGTAAGACCTCCAGTGCTTCCACCAAATGTATTTTCTCCTAACGGAGATGGAGTAAATGATGTGTGGGAATTACCCGCCATTGAGGAATATCCTGATGCTGAAATCAAAATTTATAATAGATGGGGTAAGGAATTATTTTTCTCAATAGGATATAATGAACCTTGGAACGGTTTCTTTAATGGTGAATTATTGCCACCAGGAGTGTACTATTATGTTATTGACCTGAAAGATGGATATGAAGCAGTAACAGGAACTATAACTATATTATACTAAATTTGAATAGATTAATAATTATATCGATTTTCATTATTGGGTTAATATCTGAGAATGCTTATGCTCAGCAAAGGCCTCAATATACTCAATATGCCACTAATCAATTTTTGATTAATCCTGCAATTGCAGGGTCACAGAACCTGGATGAGATTAAAATTGGCGGTAGAGTACAGTGGATTGGATTTCAGGATGCTCCACAGACCGTTTTTGCCACTTATCATGCACCATTTAAAAAAATGCCTTTTCAAACCACTATGAGGCAAAGAGGTCATCACGGTTTTGGGGCTATTTTGATAAAGGATATTACTGGGCCAGTAAGCCAAACATCAGCCCACATTAATTATGCTTATCAACATCCATTTACATCTAATTTAAGTGGTGCTGTGGGTGCATCCATTGGCGTTTTACAACATTCAATAGATATGGGAAAGCTGAATTTCCAAAATGCTAATGATGTGATTATAGATCGTTTAATCCCGAATAGATTTGCTCCTGATGGGTCTATTGGTATTTGGCTATACAGTGATAAATTTTATTTTGGAGCTTCCATTACACAGATTATCAGTAATACTACCATGTTTATGCCTACTGGGGAGAGAGAGATTGAAACTTTTGATTTGAAGGCACACTATTTTGCTAATTTAGGCTACAAATTAGATATCGGTCCTGAAACTTCTGATTGGTTTATAATACCTTCAGTATTGTTTAAATCTATTAGGCCTGCTTCCGGCCATTTTGATTTAAACATTAGAGCTCAAAAGTCAGATAATTTCTGGTTCGGTGCTTCTTTTAGGCAAGATGATAGCTTTAGTGGGTTAATAGGATTTTCTGCCATGCAAGATTTTGCTTTTACCTATTCCTATGATTTTATCATCTCAGATATTGGACCATATAGCGGAGGAAGTCATGAACTCACCATGACTTTTAAATTCAAAAAGAAACAGAAAAAAATAATATGCCCTGATTCATTTTGGTTATAAAACTAAGGTTTAATCTCCGCATTCTCCCCGAAATAGTCCGTCAATTCCTGTAAAGTACGATCTGTAACCTTTAAATCTTTGACTATTTCTCCTTTATCCAATATCACGATGCGTTCGCAAATTTCGGTAACATGATTGAGGTCATGGCTAGAGATTACAAAAGTTACTGATTTTTCAGCCTGAAATTGTTGGATGATCTTCTTCAATCGGATTTGACTGGTCGGATCCAAATTTTCAAATGGTTCATCTAACAAAACAAGCCTTGGATCTCCTAAAAGAGCTGCCGCAACGCCAACTTTTTTCTTATTTCCTTTTGATAAATCTCTGATGTATTTTTTCTTTCCAAAGATTTCGTCATTGAAAAGCGATTCAAATAAATCCAAGTGCTGATCTAAATCGCCCTTGCTTACTCCTCTAATTTTCGAAATAAATTGAAAATATTCTTCGGGCGTCAGATAGCTTATGAGAAACTTCTCATCTATGAAAGAGGCGGTAAAGTTCTTCCATTCCTCGCTTTTATTAACAGCTTGTCCATCGATTATGACTTCTCCTTCACTGGCTCGAATTAGATCAAGCATTAATCTTAGAAGAGTGGTTTTCCCTGCGCCATTATTCCCTACCAATCCAAATGATTGTCTTTCAGGAATTTCAATTTCTTGAATATTTAAAACCGATATTTTTTTATAGCTTTTTTGAAGGTTGTTAATTTTGATCACAGTTCTATATCGTTAAATCGTGAATGAGTTTATATTTTTCTTTTTTTAATTTTTTGGCAATCGAATTGAAAAAGGCTTTTCTAAAAATTAAACCAATTAGCCCCGCTAATGCAATAGCTAAAACACCTATTTGTCCGTTCCAAATGCTTGAAAATATAGCATATACTGCCACTGGGCCTACAATCAGTGGGATTCCTACTACAAATTGTGCCGCTCCTACCCCCTGATAGTTCATCATAGAGCTTTTATCCAATTCAATTGGTTTGGGTCCCCAAAGACTCATCCGCATAATCAACATGCTGTTAATTCCTACATTATAAATGGCCGTGGCTCCCATAATCATCATAAGTTCATAACCATAGTAAAAGTAGGGCAATGAAAGTACCGCGGTAATCACTACAGAATAAATTAAAAGCCTATATCGGGATTCTACCCAATGGGTATAGGGATTAATTTTGGTCAAGAAGAAATCCATTTGGTTAGTATTCCAACTCCATAAAAACTGACCATATTGAATAATAAATATTCCAGTGAAAAAGATGCTGACAAAAATAGCCATAGCGCTAGATTGTTGCGTTTCTCTGCCCATACTGAAAATAAATAATGGGTAGAATAGGAATATTCCTGCCATCATAATACTTGACCTACTCCTTTTGTGTCGTAGGATTAATTTGAGCTCTTGAACAATTAAAGTATTAGTTAATCCTTTATTTTCCCAGTTGCTAAGTTTACCGGTTATTTTCTCCCCTGACATCATTTTGGCATCAAATAAATCTTCTACATAAAGATTCTGATTAAAAAACTGATAGCTAGTGTAAATCAAATAGCCTAATAAAGCTACAGGGATCAGCAAAAGTAAAGGTGAATTATAAATGGCAATGGCCCAATTTCCCAATGGGATTAAAGTAAAGTTAAAATATTGATTACCTGCATAATTTACTACGATTATTAAAGCGAAAATGACCCAAACTATATTTTTACTTTCCAATTTTTTCTTCAAAAGAATATTGAAAAAATGTAGGCAAAGTGACAAGATAAGCGTGAAAGCTAGCCATATTAATGATTTTTCCATTCCTATAGCAGGAATAAAGGTGCTAATGGTTAGTGGGATGAAAACGGCAGGTGCAATCAGGTTATAAGGGTTGATAATTGATTTAAAAACCAAGAATCTGGTAATTAACTTTCTTCCAATAGGCAAATGCAAATAAGGTTCAATGTCCAAAACCGGAACTGTCTGCATAATATACCTTATCGCTAATTCACTTATGAAATAATAGAGTAAAAATTGATTCACCAATTGAGCAGGTTCAGATTCTACTCCCAAAGCCGCTAAGGTTTCATTCAAATTGGCACTCACAAATATCAGGTTCATTAAGACTAAAAATCCAAGAAGTGCCAGAAAAATCTTAATGCCAATGTCTTTTTCAAAAGATGGCGATCGTCTAAAACTTAACCATTGATGCTTTAATATCCAGTTCATTATTGTTTAGAGTTGACAGTAAATGTGAAAGCTAGGAGAATCCCCAAAATTTTCAAAGGATTATTTGATAATTGGGATATTTTTATTTGTCTAAAAATAATGACCTGATTTTGTTCGAAAAATTGTGATAGAGTATAGAAACAAAGCTATATTATTATGAGAAGATTATCATTTACAGTTATTTTAGTTGCATTTGGATTATTTTACAGCTCTTGTGGTGGGGAAGAAATTGATGCTTGTGTGGGTGCATCTAGCGATCCTGTAACTTATGTTGAAGACTGTCAAGAATGCTGTGAGAACAATGGTTATAAACGAGGGATCACATCCACTTCGGGAAGTACTAGAACTTGTAAATGCAGTGGAGACCCTGATTAAAAACATGCTAAGCTGTCATGACATAATAAAGGATTTTCTCCATATATTTAAAATGTAATGACAGCTTAATTATATTTAAATAACGCCCTGTGCTTTCATAGCATCTGCCACTTTTAAAAAACCGAAAATATTAGCCGAAGCTAAATAATCATGTTGATTAAGCTCATATTCTTCAGCAGTTTTCACGCAATTATCATGAATGTCTTTCATAATATTTTTCAGCTTTTCATCCACCTCTTCTCTCGACCAATAAACTCCGATTCTATTCTGGCTCATTTCCAATCCTGAAACAGCCACACCGCCAGCATTTGTAGCCTTGCCTGGAGCGTATAAAATTTCAGATTCGCAGATGATATCAATTGCCTCAGGAGTCAATGGCATATTGGCGCCTTCGGTTAGTAGTTTTATACCAGTTTTTTTGAGGTTTTCAGCATCCTTTTCGTTGATCTCATTTTGAGTGGCACAAGGAAAAGCGCAATCAGCTTTAGTTTTCCATAATGGGTTATGGTCTTTTTCACCATCTACTTCTTCATATTTAGCATCGGGGTATTTTTCTAGATATTCCGAAATTCTGCCTCTATTAATATTTTTAATTTGCTTAATATGTTCTAGTTTTTCGGTGTCAATTCCTTCTTCATCTATAATGTATCCTGAAGAATCCGAAGCCGTAATTGGTTTAGCACCCAATTCTATTAATTTTTCCAATGTAAATTGAGCCACATTGCCAGAGCCTGAAACAATGCATTTTTTGTCCTTCAAACTATCGTCAATTTTTTCTAACATGTATTGAGAAAAGTAAACTAGCCCATAACCTGTAGCTTCTGGTCTGATTAAGCTGCCGCCCCATTCTCTGCCTTTTCCAGTTAGTACTCCTGTAAATTCGTTTTTCATTTTCTTGTATGCCCCAAATAAATAGCCTATTTCTCTTCCGCCCACACCTATATCCCCTGCAGGGACATCCGTAAAATGACCAATATGACGGTAAAGCTCCCCCATAAAAGCTTGGCAAAACCGCATGATTTCAGCATCGGATTTTCCTTTGGGATTGAAATCGGCACCGCCTTTACCACCACCCAGAGGCAAGCCAGTCAATGCATTTTTGAATATTTGTTCAAAAGCTAAAAATTTGAGAATACTTTGGTTAACTGAAGGATGGAACCTCAAACCTCCCTTATACGGGCCTAAGGCACTGTTCATTTGAACTCTGAACCCTCTATTTACTTGGACATCCCCATTATCATCCAACCAATTCACTCGGAATGAAATTAACCTTTCCGGTTCAGCCATTCTTTCCAAGAGCTTCAAACGGTGATATTCAGGATGTTTTTTAAAAACTATTCCAATGGAAGAAATCACTTCATCCACCGCTTGAATGAATTCCGGTTCGTTAGGATTTCGCTTTTTTATTTGCTCTAATAATTCGTTCTCAGACATAAAAATTAAGTTGAAGGATTTTGGATTATTAAATATGGGAAAAATTATTAAACCAAACAGATTCTGTGTACGTTTGTTGCTTCAAAAATTTATAGTTTTGTCTTTAAATTGAAATTCATTCGGAAAAATATCGCTTCTAGAAAAGGCAAAGTAGTTTCTTCTATTTTACTCCTTTCTATTTTACTTAACAACATTTTGATACCCGAAATGAAGCGCTTCAATCCACATATGGAAATTGAAAATAATGCAGCGGGTATTTTAGAGATATTGGTTGAAGATGCTACCAATTCAGATTTATTTGAGACAGATGAACATGATGATAGTTCGGATAATTTAGTGGATAGCATTCAAAAATTTGTGTCCACTACTTTGGAAATACCCTTAATTAAAAAAAATAATCATATCAATGAGAATCAATCTATTTATCCTAATTTCAGCATAGCTAAAGGGTTTACGATGATTGACACCCCTCCACCCCAGTTTTGTAAATCATAATCTTAAGAATCAACTCTTCAGTTGATTGAAATTTATCAACAACCCTATTCTCGGGTTTAACTCATTAAATTTATTTTAAAATGATTTACAATAAATCTATAGCTATAGTTGTAGCAATACTATTATTATGCTTAATCAACTCTGTAAGCGCACAAGAAACAGATCATGCCCATTCGGAAAAACCATTAAAAATTGAACATGCGGAACCTCTTTTTATAGACCTTATTCGTGATTTGGGAGCGAGAAAAGGCGAAAATGAATGGAATGTGGGCTTGGGAATGTTCGACAGACTAAATTATGATAAATACGAAGCTCTGGTAGAATACGAATGGGCTGTTCGAGATAGACTAGGTCTTGAAATTGAGGTACCCGTTTCTATTTATACTTCTAATGGATTAGAAAATGCAAATGGAATGAGACCATCAAACAGAGTGGAGTCAATCAAAAAAGCATTTCAGTGGACCTTTTTGGTGTCCGAAAAAATGAACACTTCAATGGCAATCGGAGGAATAAACGAGTTTGTATTTATACCTTTGGATAGTATCTCCAGCAGCTCCATATTTCAAGGAGACATTATCAATCCATTTTTAATTTCAGCGACAAACTGGAGAAATGGATTTCATTCCTTGATTTATACTGGACCAAGATGGTTTATACCTTTCAATAATGAATTGGAAAAAGAATTTGAATATGAAATCAATACCAACTTTCATTATATGATACCCAATACTAGGAATTTTATTGGGGTGGAATTCAATAAAATAGTCACTACGGATGATTTCGCTATGGTGATTAAACCTCAAATGAGAGTATCTATTTCTAATAATTTATTGGTAGGTATTGTGGGTGGAATACCCATAAACAGAGAAAGAGAACGCTTGAGCAGTTTCATCAGATTGATATATGAGCCTGGTCATAAGCATAAATAAAATTCAAATTGGTCTGATTTTTGGTTTAGAAAAATTAAATCAAAAATCAGACCTATGAAAAAGCTATATTTCTTTTTACTGATTGTTATTTTTATTTCTTCATGTACCGACAGAGGTAGATTAGAAAGAAGAGAAAACCGAATTGAAGGCAAGTGGTATTTCCACAGAGCCTTTTATAAAGGTGATTTAGCACTCTTTCGAAATAATATTATAGATGAATATAAAGGTGATGAAATTACGTTTTATGAAGATGGCTTTGCAGAATATTATGATGCTTCATTAGATGCCTATTTTGAAGGGGATTGGTTCCTAACCCTCCATAAAACCAGAACAAGCCAAGGCAATGAAAGACTTTATACTTTGGATATGGAATTCGTTGATTATATCCACCGCGAAAGATTCGGTTTTTACAGTAATGCTACCAAAATTGGCTTTAATAATTTAAACTTGGAGGTATATGATGACTATGGGTTCTATACATTCAAATTAAATAAAATCGATTGATTTTGCTTAGAAAATCATGGTTAGTGTGCTCACCAACCATTTTAATTTGAAACATAACCGATTTTATTAGACCATAAGTATTTTATAAAAGCATCAATCCTACTTTATCAACTTCAGAATAGGGATGATGGAACTTGTCAGGTTTATTTAAATTATAACCTGAGTTCGATTATTAGAAGCAACGTTCCCGCAATGCGGGACAGGCTATACCGGAAAATAAATACTTAAATTTCAAAAAGTATTTATTTATCAGGTATCTTCTTCAAAATGCTATCCGAAGATTTCGGACAATTTTCTGTTTTTTAAATATAATCCCGATTTATCGGGACCGAAATGACGCTTTGAAGATGGTTTTACAGAGATTTAAAGTCGAACTCAGGTTTATACATCACGGTTTCCGGTCGGTGTGCCACCGACCGGGGTATATTCCATGGTTGGTGGCACACCAACCATTTTAATTTGACATAAAACTGATTTTATTATTTTATAAGTATCTGATAATAATATTTACCCTACTTTGTCAAGTTTAATAAGAATTAAAGTAAAACACCCCCTTGCAGGTGTTTTCACCTGAAAGTTTTTATGAGATAAAATTTGCCATGAAGGTCGTTGTTTAGGTGAAAACACCTAAACAGGGAAATTATAACAAGACCAGCCAGGTTTTTTTTCTAACTAAATATGTCAAAATAGGGTTAAGCTTTATCTGATAGTTTTTTCACCAATGCGGTCACCCAGCTTCTAGGGGTAAAACGTACGCTAAAAGCCATCAACTTATTCTGGAAACCGTGTATAGCAACCCTTTTTCCTTTCATCATGGCTTTATAACCATATTTAGCGACTTCAGCAGATGTAGGTAATTTTTTGTCCTTTACTAATTTAGATTCGCCTAAATCAGCTGCGTTTTGAAAGCCTGAAGCTGTCGGACCTGGGCAAAGAGCCGTAACACTTACACCTGATCCTTTCAGTTCTTCCGCTATGGCTTCTGAAAATGCCAATACATAATGCTTGGTGGCATAATAAACCGCCATCAAGGGGCCAGGCTGAAAAGAAGCAGTAGAGGCTAATTGCATGATTTTTCCTGATTTTCTTTCCAGCATTCCATCTAAATATAACTTAGTCAAAATAGTTAAACTACTAATATTAAGGTCAATCATTTGTTGAGCCTTATTTAAATCAGACTTGCTGAATTCTTCAAAATCACCGAAACCGGCATTATTAATTAAATAATCAACTTTTATATGATGTTTTTCAGTTAATTCAAAAAGATGATAAGCTGCTTCAGGATTAGAAAGGTCTAAAGCAATAACAGTTGCCGTAATTTTGTAATGGTTTTCTAATTCTTTTTTGAGTTCGTTTAGCTTTTGTTCTGATCTAGCTACCAGAACCAGATTGTCTCCTTTTTGTGCGTGATTTTTAGCTAACTCCAGACCAATACCTGAGGAAGCTCCTGTGATTAATGCAGTTTTCATGTTATTATGATTATTAGATTGAATGTTCATTCGGTTTTTAGTTAAAATTTTTATGCCTTAGTAGCTTGCCAGGCAAATTGCGCCAATTCTTCTATAGTCTTTTTAGTAAGCCCTTTTTGTTGATGAAATATTTTTGCTGCTGAAACTACTGTTCCATGCACCATTTCAGTTAGTATTTCTACATCCATTGACTTTAAAAATTCCTTTCTTATACCTTCACCGAGAAAGTCAATGATAGGCTGATAGTGTTTTCTTTGCTCCTCTTTGGTTTCTTTTCGGATAAAAGGTGATTGTGCATATTGTTCTAAGAATTGAAATGTCTGGTTATTCTCAGCATAGAATATAAAGAGTGAAATCCATATAGATTTAAAATCTGCCTCATAATCTTTGCCCGTTACTGTAGCCAATTGCATGGCCCTACCCATTTTCCTCTTTGATTCTGCATATAAACCTTCTAGCAACACTTCTTTATTTTCAAAGTGGTGGTAAATTGTGCCTGCTGCAACTTTCGCTTTTTTGCTGATCATTGACATAGGAGTAGCATGAAATCCATTCTCCGTTACCAACTCTAAAGTGGCTTGCAATATGAGTTCTCTTTTATCCATTGATACAAATATACGAATGAATGTTCATTCGGTTTTGTTTTATTCAATTTTTTTTAGATATATAAGTTGTATGCTGAAATTCTATGCTGATGTCAGACATTGAAAAGGTCGGACATTTGTTTCCAGAAAGACATAAACCCTTTTAGATTCCCAATGTCGGACATAAAAATTGTCCGACATTTCTGGAGTAAGTTATGGCTTTTTCTTGGGGCATTTTGAATTATAACTTCCCCCTCAAAAACTCAGCTGTATAATTATCTTTAAGTTTAGCCATATCTTCAGGAAGCCCTTCAAAAACTACTTTTCCGCCTTTTTCACCTCCTTCTGGACCTAAGTCAATAATCCAATCAGCTGTTTTGATGACTTCCATATTATGCTCAATAATAATCACAGAATTTCCTTGCTCAATTAAGGCATTGATGGATTCTAAGAGTTTTTTAATGTCATGAAAATGTAAACCTGTTGTGGGCTCATCAAAAATAAATAAATGATGATCATTCTTTAAGCTACCTCCTTTACCTAAATAAGAAGCTAATTTCACTCTTTGTGCCTCTCCCCCACTTAAGGAATTGGAAGATTGTCCTAATCGGATATAGCCTAAGCCCACATCAAATAATGGTTGCAATTTATTGATAACGGGATTATTGCCTTCAAAGAATTTCAAGCTTTCTTCCACAGTCATATCTAACACTTCCGCTATGTTCTTACCTTTATATTGTATTTCGAGAATTTCATTCTTGAATCGCTGTCCCTTACAACTTTCACAAGTCAGCTCGATATCAGCCATAAATTGCATTTCAATTTTCTGAATGCCTTCACCCTGGCACATTTCGCATCTTCCACCGTCCACATTAAAACTGAAAAAGGCAGGTTTATAACCTCTTTGTTTGGCTAAAGTCTGATCGGAGAAAAGCTGACGAATGGCATCATAAGCTTTTACATAAGTAACCGGATTGGACCGAGAAGATTTTCCTATTGGGTTTTGATCCACAAACTCTATGGATTTTACTTTTTTATAATCCCCTTCCAGTTTTTCAAATTTCCCGGTGGCTTCACTGCTACCTTGACCAATCATTTTGGCTAAAGCCGGATTCAATATTTTCTTGATCATAGTGGATTTTCCGGAACCACTAACCCCAGTCACTACAGTCAAAATTTCTAATGGAATTTTGACTTCTTTTATGTTGAGATTATTCTCCTTGGCTCCTTTTATGGAAATACTGTTTTTCCATTTTCTCCTGCTTTTAGGAACGGCCACTTCATTGCTTCCATTAAGGAAACGAGCAGTATGGGTATTGTCAGCTGTTTTTAATGCTTCAAGATTTCCTTGAAATACCAATTCTCCTCCATGTGCTCCGGCATCAGGCCCAATATCAATGATTTCATCCGCTTCTATCATCACCTCTTCCTCATGTTCCACTACTATTACGGTATTACCCAAATCCCTTAAGGTTTTGAGCACTTTCACCAATCGAGCAGTATCTCTAGGGTGCAAACCTATGGAAGGTTCATCCAAAATATACATAGAGCCCACCAAAGCACTCCCTAAAGAAGTTGCCAACTTAATCCTTTGAAATTCACCTCCAGACAAAGTAGAAGTTAAACGATTAAGCGTAAGATATCCTAAACCCACTTCCAGTAAATATTCCAAACGGCTATTGATTTCTTTCAGGATTCTACCTGCTATTTTTTGTTCATTTTCAGATAATTTGATTTTCTCAAAAAATTCCAACAATTGGTCAATAGGTTTCAATACCAATTCAATAATGGAAGCATCATTGATTTTAACATAGCCTGCATCTTTTCTTAATCGTGTTCCTTTGCAATCCGGGCAAGTAGTTCTTCCTCTGTAGCGGGAAAGCATCACGCGATATTGGATTTTGTGCATTTTGGACTGTAAGTGGTCAAAGAATTTATTTAATCCTTTGAAATATTTATTGCCTTCCCAAAGCAAATCATATTCTGCTTGAGTTAATTCTTCAATAGGTCTATGGATAGGAAAATCGAATTCAATTCCATGTTTCAATAGCGGTTCTGCCCATTTTTTCATGGTTTCACCTTTCCAGGGTGCAATGGCGCCCTCATATACCGACAATGTTTTATCGGGAATTACTAAATCTTCATCGATACCTAATATTTTTCCAAAGCCTTCGCAAGTTCTGCAGGCCCCGTAAGGATTATTGAAGCTGAATAAATTAATGGTAGGTTCCTCGAATTGAATACCATCCAATTCAAATCGGTCATTGAATGCTTTTTTCCCTTCAGATTCTACATAATCAATAATACATTCACCATGACCTTCAAAAAAGGCTGTTTGTATAGAATCCGAAATTCTGAATTGATTATCCTCGTCTTCTTTTTGAACCGAGGCTCTATCAATTAAAATATATAAATCCTTTCTTTTTAGTTCCTGCTTTTCAGCTATAATATCTTCTATAAATAGCACATCATCTTTATGAACAACCCTCGTATAACCTTTACTTAAGAGCAATTCTAACTCCTGCTGAAGGGTTCTTCCTTTAGGGACAATCAAAGGAGCCAAAACCATAAATCTTTCTCCTTCTTGGTGGCTATGGATTTCATCTGAAATACTGCTTACGGTATCTCTAGTTACTCTTTTTCCGCTTTTAGGTGAATAGGTAATCCCTATTCTGGCGAAAAGCAGTTTCATGTAGTCGTAAATTTCGGTAGTGGTACCCACCGTAGAACGAGGATTTCGAGTATTGACTTTCTGTTCGATGGCAATGGCAGGGGAAACGCCTCTAATAAAATCGACTTCAGGTTTTTCCATTCTGCCCAAAAACTGACGAGCATAAGAGCTTAAACTTTCTACATACATTCTTTGGCCTTCGGCAAATAAAGTATCAAATGCTAAAGATGATTTCCCGGAACCGGAAAGCCCAGTAATGACCACTAATTTATTTCTTGGAATGGCAACGCTAAGATTTTTTAGATTATTAACTCTAGCGCCTTTAATGATGATATATTTTTTAGGGTCAAGGTTTTCAAAATCAACCTGCCCATTTATTTTTTCGACTACTTCCATAAGCTTGCAAAGATAAAAAGCTAACCCGAGAAAAGTGAATTTGTTAGACTAAGAAAAAATTTTAAATTAATTCATAAAATATGACCCAATTAAGAAAAAATTGGTGTCTATCATGTTGAAAAGAAAAAACTATATCTAAACAATTATGAAAAATTTAAAACACTTAAGAAAATGGAGTATGCTAATTCTAGCACTCCTAGTAATGATTTCTTGTAAAGAAGATGAAACCGTAGTGGGGGAACCACCCATTGCAGATGCAGGAACGGATATTAATGCTTTTGTAGGAAGCACAGTAACGCTTAACGGAAGCAATTCATCAGACCCTGATGGGGGTACTTTAACATTTAGCTGGGAATTGACACAAACACCGACAGGTAGTAATGCCAGCTTATCAAATGCATCCAGCGAGCTCGCAACCTTTGAACCCGATGTTGCTGGTGATTATGCTGCAACTTTAACAGTGGAAGATCCTGATGGAAATTCCGCTTCGGATGATGTATTGATTACAGCAGAAGTGAATGCGAATGAAGCACCTACGGCTGTTATTACTGATACAAACAATGAATCAATTGCCCCGGACAATAACAATAATGTTGTCAATGTTGGAAACACTTTCCAGTTGTCAGGAGCTAATTCATCAGATCCTGAAGATGATGATTTAACATATTCCTGGGAGGTAACTTCTGCACCGAGCAACAGTACGCCTACTTTGGCAAATGAAGAAACCGTAACCTTGGATTTTGTAGCAGATTTGGCAGGGGAATACACCATTGCTTTAATTGTGGATGACGGAGAAGGTAATCAAAACACTGCGGAAGTGACTATTGAGGCTGAAGTTTCGCCAGTTATCATTGATGCTGATGTTATTGAAGACACTACTTGGGAAGATATATATGAAGATCCAAGCCTGCCAGATTATCAAGTAGTAGGTAGCATTAGTATTACAGCTTATTTGACCATTGACCCAGGGGTAAACGTGATCTTAGATGAAAATGTACAATTATATGTAGGTTCGGGTGGTGTATTTGATGCGAATGGAACTGCAGAGAATATGGTAAAATTTACATCATCTAATATAGATGCAGGACAACTTTGGAAAGGAATCTTTATTCAATCATCTGATCAAAGGAATAGTCTGGAACACACTATAGTTGAGTATGCAGGAAATTCAGAAATGTCTTTTGGAAGCAGTGCAGATTATAAAGCCAATATTGGATTAGACGAAGGTGGATTTTTAAATATCGAAAATTCTACCATCAGCAATGGTGCAGGATATGGGGTTCACGTAAATGATGATCAAAGTGATTTAGGTGCTTTTGCTAACAATATTTTTGAAAATAATAGCAGAGGTATTTCATTAAGAGCTATAAATGTAGCTAAACTAGATGGTGCTACTTCTTTTAATAATAATGCAAATGCAGATGTTGAAATTTTTGGTTCGACTCTTCCAGATACTGAAACTGTAACTTGGAATAAATTGAATGGTAGCACTCAGTATAGAGTAAGTGGAGATGTAAACATAAATGGAAATCTTACTATTGCTGAGGGATCTAATTTTGTTTTTGATCAAGATGTTTATTTCTCAATCAACTCAGGAGCTAGTATTTTAGCAGATGGAGGAGAGTCTAATACCATTACTTTCACCAGCTCCAATATCTCAGGCGGACTACATTGGCAAGGGATTTATATCAGTTCTTCTAACCAAAACAATACCTTGAATAATGTAGAAGTCTCTTACGCTGGAAATTCAGAATGGGCTTTAGCAAGTAGCGCAGATTATAAAGCCAATATTGCGTTGGATGCAGGAGGATTTTTGAATTTGACGAATTCATCTATTTCTAATAGTGATGGCTATGGGTTGCATGTGAATGATGATTTGTCTGATTTAGGAACTTTTTCCAGTAATAATTTTTCAGATAATCAAACTGCAATTAGCTTGAATGCATTTCATGTTTCCAAGATAGATGGAGCCACAACTTTTTCCGATAATTCACAAGGTGAGGTTGAAATCTTTGGCTCTTCACTAGTGCCAGAAGAAACTGTAACTTGGAATAAGTTAAATGGCACTGCAAAATATATTATTGATGGAAATCTTGATATAAATGGAAACTTAACCATAGCTGCCGGAGCCTATTTTGAAGCAAGAGAAGATAGACACATCCAAATTGATGGTTCAATTATTGCCGAAGGGAGTGATGGAAATGAAATAACATTTACATCTACCAGTGGAATTAAATGGGAAGGTTTAAGGATTGCCTCTTCCAATGCCAATAATAAGCTAGATTATGTTATCATCAGTAATGGAGGTTTTTCAGAAATGCCTTTCCCAAGCAATGCTGATTTTAAATGTAATCTTGGCGTTTTCACAAATTCGGTAATTAGTATCACCAATTCGCAATTTACAGATTCCAGTGGTTATGGTATAGCAATTGACCAATCTGGAGGAGCTTCAGTAAATGATGTTCAGGCAGGAAGTGCTAATAATACTTTTTCTAATAATACAGCAGGTCCAGTACTCATAGATTAACAATAGTCAATGGGGTAGTAAATAATTCTACCCATTAATTTAAATTTTATAATATGAAAAAACTAACAATAATATTAATAGCAATCATTAGCCTTTTTGCATTCGATGCTAAATCGCAATCATTTGAAAAAGGCGATAATATCTTCAATGCCGGCTTAGGATTCGGCTATTATGGATATGGATATGTTTATGGCAGAAGCTTTTCAATTCCTGCTATCACTGCCAATTATGAGGTTGGCCTTGGTGATTTTATTGGCGTTGGTCCTTATGTGGGCATCGCTAGTTGGAATTATTCTGGAACTGGTTTCAATGGTGGCTACTCCATATTTGCTATTGGCGGAAGAGCGAGTTTCCATTTGACGGATATTCTATTGAATGATGCCTTAGAATTGGACGTGAACGAGAAATGGGATATTTATGCGACTCTCATTATGGGATTAAACTTTAATTTATATTCAGGTGATTTTCAAGACCTTGAAACTAATGAAGTGCGATTAAACCTTGGACCCATTCTTGGTTTTAGATACAATTTTAGTAAAAGTTTTGGCCTATATCTGGAAGGCGGAAGAGGATCATTCAGCTATGGAACTATTGGACTCAGTTTAACAATGTAATTGAACATGAGAACGAGACCTAAACAAAACAGGTGTTTGTTTAGGTGTTGTTTTTTCATTTTAAGCCGGAAAGCCGTCTCCTTTGGGGGCGGTTTTTTTAGTTTATAACAATACCCTTCAGGATTAAAGTGCCGGTCTGACTATCGTCTGACCTAACTGCTTCCCTAGGTCAGACGATAGTCAGACCGGTTTTTGAGTTTAAAGTTTTAATATCCCAATTCCTCCTTTTATCAAATATCATTTCCGCATTTACTCATAAAAGTGTAGTTTAAACTTCATTTTTAAAATTCCATCTTTTATGAGAAAATTATATATCAGTTTTTGCTTCTTCATTCTTTTTTTATCAACATCCATTGCTCAGCAATTAGAAGAATTAAGTGTCCATAAAATCATGCGAGATCCTGCTTGGATCGGCCATTCACCCAATAATTTTTATTGGGGGGAGAATAGTAGCCAATTATTTTTCAATTGGAATCCGGATAATAATCCTGAGGATTCACTTTATGCCTACAGTATCGAATCCGGAGAGATTAATTCAATAAATCATGAGCAGGAAATGAGCTTTACTGATAGATACGGAGTTTATAACAAAGCCAAAACAAAAAAGCTGTTCACCAGAAATGGAAATCTATATTTAGCTGATACTAATTCAGGAGAAATTGAAGTTTTAATTGAAAATTCACAAAGAATCTCAAATGCAGGTTTTTTCCCAAATGAAGACAAAATATACTATTCTATTGATAATAACATCTTCAGTTGGGATCAAGCAAGTGGAAAAACCCGTCAATTAGTAGAGTTTAGCAAAGAAGGTGAGCCGAAAGAAAAATCAGCTAAAAAATCCAACAAAGAAGAATGGTTGAATAATCAGCAACTCGAATTAATCAGTGTATTAAAGAACAGAAAAGATAAAGAAGAAAAGTCCGAAGAATATAAAAAAAGCATTGAAGCAACAGGAATTCCCACTTTTTATTTAGACGGAAAAAGACTAATAGAGTCCAGCATTAGCCCTGATGGTAATTATGTAATTTATAGACTATATATTTCGCCCAATGGAAATGACAATACCATTGTGCCTGACTATGTCACTGAATCGGGGAATACGGAAGATTTAAGGGCGCGATCTAAAGTAGGCGGAGAGCAGGCACACATGGAGTTAGGGGTTTTCAATCTCAAAACCAGAGAAAATAAAATGGTGAGTACTGCTGAAGTGGAAGGACTTGATCAAATACCAGCCTATTGGGGCGATTATCCTGAAAGGAAAGAGGAAGATTTTGAAAAAAGAAAAATGATATTCCAATCCCCTTTATTTTCTGAAGATGGAAATTATACAGTTATTGATGCCCGGGCTACGGACAATAAAGACAGATGGTTGTTTTTATTAAATCCTGAAACTGCTGAATTAGAATTAATTGACCGCCAAAGAGATGAAGCATGGATTGCCGGACCAGGAATTGGTTATGCTTGGGGAGGCTCCACTAAAGGATTTTTGGCAGACAATAAAACGCTTTATTTCCAATCGGAAGCAAGCGGTTACAGCCATCTTTATTCAGTAGAGCTGAGCAAAACCAAAAAGAAGAAAAAACAACTGACAAAAGGTGATTTTGAAATTTATGATGTGAACCTGTCCAATGATAAAAATCACTTCTACTTCTTGGCAAATCCTGAAACTCCAGGGATTCGAAATTTGTACAAAATGCCTGTTGAAGGAGGAAAAATGGAGCAATTGACTTCTGATAAAGGTGGAATGGAGTATGCCATATCTCCGGATGAAAGTAAAATTGCCTTAAGGAAAAGTACGGCTACTCAGCCTTGGGAATTATATGTAATGGACAATCAACCCAATTCGGAAGCCCAAAAAATTACCAATTCCATTTCAGATGAATTTCAGTCTTATGAATGGAGAACTCCGGAATATATCACATTTGAAGCGGAAGATGGTGCGGAAGTGCATGCTCGCCTTTATAAACCTGAAGGTGGAAGTAACGGCAAACCAGCTGTTATTTTTGTGCATGGAGCGGGATATTTACAGAATGCACATCAGTGGTGGAGTTCTTATTTTCGGGAATATATGTTCCATAATTTATTGGCTGATAATGGCTATACGGTTTTGGATATTGACTACAGAGGAAGTGCCGGTTATGGCAGAGATTGGAGAACGGGAATCTATCGCCACATGGGAGGAAAGGATTTGAGTGACCAGGTTGATGGAGCTAAGTATTTGGTCGATGAATTGGGCGTAGATAAAGAGAATATCGGGATTTATGGAGGTTCTTATGGTGGTTTTATCACTTTAATGGCTTTGTTTAATGAAGCGGAAACATTCAAATCTGGTGCGGCTTTGAGATCGGTAACAGATTGGGCGCATTATAATCATGGCTATACCAGCAATATTCTGAACACGCCAGTGGAAGACCCAATTGCTTATAAAAGAAGTTCGCCCATCTATTTTGCTGAAGGCTTGGAAGGTCATCTTTTGATTTGCCATGGCATGGTAGATACCAATGTGCATTTCCAAGATGTGGTCAGGCTGTCGCAAAGATTAATTGAATTAGGTAAAGAAAACTGGGAAATGGCAGTATATCCGGTTGAAAGTCATGGCTTTGTTGAGCCTAGCAGTTGGACAGACGAATATAGCAGGATATTCAAGCTTTTTGAGGAAACATTAAAAGAATAAAATATGAAGCTTTTATATTTATGACAAACTGCTAAAAAGAAAGCCTGTAAATGAAGTGAACCCCAAAAGTTGGACATAATTTTTGGGCTTTTTTGTATCCGGTTTTTAAGTTAAGAATATGTGGCGTTGGGCATTTCAAGGCTCCAATCTACTAATTCACCAAATATTCTCTTAAATGTAATCATTTTCAACTTTAGCACTATTTGCCCAACGACCTATATTTAGTGTTTTAGTGTGTTTTGTTATATCCATCTAATTGATGTGAGTGGCCTAATATAAAATTAACTTTCTTACGAGAGACAGCCTCCAATTCACTTTTATGATCAAATCTCCAAACCACCAAAAAATTATTAATAACCAAATATTCTGTCAATTTCTTTTTAGAGGATTCGTCATCACCCCAGAGCAATGCTTGTAATAGATCGTCTGTACTCAAATTTTCTTTAAACTTAAAATAAAAAATTGTTCCAGCCCCTTTAGTACTTAAGAATGCCTGGAAATCTTTATCGATTACTTCACCAATGATGCTATTGTAAGTCTTTGTATATCGATAATATGTTTCAGCTCTTGATTTATATTTAGGGTAATTTATAATTCTGTAGTTAATAGATATTTCACTTGAATCAAGTTTCAGGTCATCAATATTCTGAGCTTGGACAATTGAAGCTACGAGCAATAGTTTTAAGAAAATTATAAGTTTCAAAAAGCTTTCTGTTTTAAGAATTAATTCGATGTGAAATTATGACTAACGTAAAGTTATAATATTAATAGTCAACTATATATATTTAAAACCTGTTCATTTTCAATCAAAGTTGTCCCTCCATTTTTTACGTTAACTTTAGAAAATAATCAGAAGTTTGTAATGTGAGGAATGTACTACAACGCCACTTAATAAATTCGCGGCAGATTAAAAGTATAAAAATTTCAGTTAACTACCGAGGCAATCCGCAGGATTGGCTTATTAAATTAATTCCCAACAATAAGTCAATCCTGCGGATTGACGGACTTTCTACAAAGAGCCTGAGTTTCTTCTTGCACTGAAAAGCCATGATTTATACAGAATGTTAGCAACTTCTTTTAATTGAAATAGCTCAATACATCATGATTCCATACAAAGAAATTTACTGCTAAATCACAGAAATCATCTTGTTTAAGTTCAAACTCATTATTGTCTTTACTATCATATTGAAATATTTTAATTCTTTTACCTACCTTTCTTGCTTCAGGGTCTTTTACTTGAAATTGAACTCGGTGTATTAGCTCATCTTCTGTGTAAAATCTGATGGCCCCATCGCAATGATTAATTCTACCGGTTTTTTTATTAAATATTGCATGAAAATATCTACTTGATCGAATCCCTAAATACCCAGCTTTAGGTACTTCCTCACAAGTAAAGTGTATTGTACCATCTTTTTTAGGTGACCATACGTAGTCAGTAAATCCAGCTTTGTCATATTCATTTTCATTGAACCACTGTCCAAAATCGTCAAACCTTAATGTTTTAAGGTACTCCCAATCCAATGGTTTACCATGTACATGCATTCTGTACATCATTGGATTATATTGACTTAATGGTATTTCTTTAAGTGGGTCTAGACGAATTTTAAAATTTACTTTATTGGTTATCTGCTGTTTAAAGATTGCTTGTGATATCCAATAGCTAGAGTTTGAATTTTCATTAACTGGACATAACATATAAACCATCCCCCCATGAGAGATGCTGAAAAGGGACAAATCAAAATCATCCATCATCACTAATTGATTTTTGTTGAATTCAATGTTAATTAAATTTGAAAAATTATAAGGGGCAGGCCTGGTTGTTGGTTCTGTTAGTTTGTCTTTACGTTTTAGATTTATTTGATATTGAAGTATGTAAACTAAAAAATAAGCCCTTTTAGCTTCGTCCTTATCCTCTTGGCTACCAATCAGATGTTCTATATGATGCTTCTTAACAAATTCATCTACTTCTTTAAGGTTAAGAGATTTCAGGTCATATTGAAGGTTACGATGTTCATCATGGTTTTCATTATCTAAAATTTCGAAAACCTCAAACATCGGATCCATCAATGAACCACAAAAATATTTTAAAGACTTCAGTTCCCGCATTTGTTGTTGCTAACAGCAGGCTATCGATCGTTTTGATTGGGAATCTTAGTAATTTGATGACCTTTCATTAATGATTCGATAGCTGATGTTGTGTTTAGTATGTTTTCAATTCCTCCTAAAGTAGTAGAAATTTTGG